>DATKOE010000069.1:0-14427 GCA_035524815.1 Rhizomicrobium sp. | reverse complement strand
CGGGTGATCGGGCTGGCGTTCGCAATCCTCAAGGCGATTCACTACGTGCTCGACGGCAGGAACCATCGCCTTCCTGCGCACGGCTTCCTCGATACCTTGGGCTACATGTTTTTCTTTCCGACCCTGATGGTGGGCCCGATCCTGCGGTTCGGCGACTATTACAGGGAAACCAAGCTGCGGCGCCGGGACTGGGCCAATCTGTCGCTCGGGATGGAGCGCATCCTGATCGGCTGCTTCAAGGTCTACGTGCTTGCGGGTTACCTGATCGCAACCCGCCTAACCGATCTCACGGCCGCAACGGTTCCCGCCGGCACTTCGCTGGCGGTTTATCTCGGCTGCCTCAAGTACGGGCTTCACCTCTATTTCTCGTTTGCCGGCTACTGCGACGTTGCGATCGGCGCGGGTCTGATGGTTGGTATGCGCGTGGCGGAGAACTTCCGTCATCCGTTTCTCGCGGCCTCGATCATCGAGTTCTGGAACCGGTGGCACATCACCCTGTCGCGCTGGTGCCGCGATTACATCTTCCTTCCCGTGGCGGCGCGGTTTCGCCGCCCCGCGTTCGCGGTGATCTGCGCCATGCTGATTTTGGGGCTCTGGCACGAATTGTCCGCACGTTACGCGTTGTGGGGCCTCTATCACGCGTTCGGCATCGTGACCGCCCAGGCGTGGCGCCGCTGGCGGGCGCCCTTTGCGTCCGTTCTGCAAGTAATTCCGCGACGCCTCCGACGCCTGGCCGGATGGGCCGTCACGTTCAATTTCGTCATCGTCGGATTCCTGATAACCTCGACGTCGACGCCGGCGGATGCATGGCACGCCTTGCTGGTACTGGTGGGAATACGATGATCTATCGCACCTTGCTCCTGTATATCCCGCGATCGGCAGCGATGGTTCTGACCAGCCTGGTATACGCGGCTGCGATACTGGCGATCCTGATGTGCATGCCGGGAATATCGACCGAGTTCCGCTACCTTGCTCACTAGCAAAGGCGTGGTTCCGGGCCCGGGCGGAGCGGGCGAAGGAACCCGGCCCGCCGTCTTGAGGGGCTACGCCCATGTGCGTGCCGCACGGCAGCAAGACCCGCCAGCATCACTCTGATCAATGCGCCGACGACGAGCAGGTGGCTTCGTTGCGGTCATCCGTTCTCGGGACCTCAAAGTGGTGCCGTTCCCCCTGCGGCTATCGACCGACGCGTTTTGTATCCCGATGCCCTCGAGCCAAGCGAAACCGGCTCGGCCAGCCTCTCGCTAGGCCGCGAGTCGACTCAAACGCAGGCGCGATCCGGCTGATTATCTATGGGTGCGGCGAACATAACGCGGTCTTCCCGCCTTTCGAAACGTCCATTCCTCCATGAAGAACCCGGTTGAAAACAGCATGTCATTTCATGGCTGCACCGGCACTATTGCGAGTGCCTAGCATTCTTTGTGTCCCATGATTGGCGCTCGAAAGGTGCCGATTGCGTGCTGGCGGGGACTCAAGTTCGGCGTTACCGTCACCCGAGATTTGCCCTGTGGGTGCGTAAGGCGCGCTCTTGAACTCAGCGCGTCCCGGCTAGGGGAGGCGGGCAAGTGCGGCAGATTCCGTCATCACCGGAATTGCGCGAGGAACTCGCGCGCATCTGTGAGCAGGTGAGGCTCACGCGTCGTACGGTCGTCGGCATTCTGGCGGGCGGTGTTGCGGCAAGCGGCGCATCGGTCGCCGCGGGACGACGGCAGCCCTTCGAAGCGCAAGTTCCTGCACAGAACGAGCAGATCAATGCGCGTTTCCTGCCGATCCGGCTGATACGCGCCGACGACATGCTGGTGCTCACGCTTTATCTCGACAATCTGCGGCTGGCCGGCGGCGCGCCGGCGCGAAGGCTCGAACGGATCCAGCCCGGGCAACCCGCGCGGCTGATCTTCGAGCATCAGCCCCAGGCAATCGAGGATCAGGCGATCTTCCCTCCGCCGCCGCTCACGTCGTACGGGCCGGTTTGTCTCAAGTCGTACATCGCCGGTCCCAGTTACGTCGTCTTCTTGATGCCGGCCGGCGCGGGCACGCAGCCGCTGAGCGGCGACGGCACGATCGCAGGCCTGCTCGATGTCTGCTGCAAATGGCCCATGAGCCTGGACATCGCCGCGCGGCCATACGGCCCCGTGAGTTACGATCCGAGCGCCGCACCGTACGGCTCCGCCGATACGAATGCGCTTCAGGAGACGCTTGATCACTATTCGGCGGCCTTGCGCTCCGCGCTGCCGCCCGAGCAGCAGGTCGCGTTGGCGGGGATCCTGACTGCCGCTTCGGCGCGCGTGAGCGAGAGCATGACGAGCGCCGCGCGTTCCGGCCATCCGCTCTCGGACTCGCAGGTCGACCAGCTGATCTCGAACGAAGTCGATTCGAAAATGGGTTCGGCGGCTCCCAAGCTCGGCTGGCAGCGCCTTCTGGCGAACCGCTCGGTTGAGGCGGCGGCGACGGGCGCGGCCGCCTCCCAGCCGAGAAACAACGATGTGAGCGTCGTGGGCGCGGCGCCAGCGGGGACTTCGCAACAGCCGAAACCGCAACCCGCGGGGCCGCTGCACCGCCGCCCCCTGGCCGCGCTGCTGCAAGCTGCGCAGGCTGCTTCGCGCCAACAGCAGCAGCGGCAGCCGCCGGTCGAAACGCGACAGCCGCCGGTAGTTGTTCTGCCGATCCGCCCGTTGCCGTTCCGGCGGCCTCCCGTTTCAATTTCAGAGCTGCTGAACAAGCCGCATCCGCCGTCCGATTTCGTGACCGCGATCGAGTTGCCGTACCGGCTGATTCAGTCGCCGCTGATCGGCGGCGGCTGGAAGCACGCGACCGATCCCGTCACGCACGGCGGATATCGCACCGAATTGTGGCACACGCGGCTGGGCGCCCGCACGCGCCGGGGACCCCTGGCGCCATGGACCGTCGACGACAGGTCGCCGGCCTGGATCCGCGCGATCTGGTCCGACGACTATCCCGACGGACAGCAGAGGAAACAGGCTCCGTTCTTCGCACTCGACGCGATGGACCGCAGCGACATCGTCAGGCTGACGGCCGGCTATGACGAGAAAATCATCGGGGCTGCCGCCTATACGCCGCGACCGAGTCTTGCGAGGCGCATGATGTTGACTGCCTTGGGCGGCTGGCTCGAGGCCGAAGGCGTCTGGCCGCCGCCAAGGCCGACCAGTGTCGAGAGCTGGACACATCGCACCGCCATGGGGCGCGATTACTACGTGCGGGTCGTGCGCGCCGGCTACCTCTTCCCCTTCGGTCATGCCGCGTCGTTTGTCCAATTGACGGAGCGCCGCTTCGAGGATCGGTTCGGGGGCAGCCGCGCCGCGGTTCTGCACATGCGCGACTTCATTGTCGTGCGCGAGCACAGCCGCAGCTATCCGCCGCCCGGCCGCGATTTTCCGTTCAAGACGGTCGACATCGTCACCAAGGTCACTCCCGATCTGAAACCCGTCGACAAGGTCAGTTATTCCTGGGCGCAGCTGGCCGACGGCGGCCTCGATTTCGAATTCTCGCTCGTCGGCGTCGACGCTTCCGGACGGCGCATCCCATTCACGGCGCCGCTCTGCTTCGTTCCGGTGACCTGCCAAGACGTTCCGGCCTATCCCGACAGTCGCAGCAAGCGCGCGCTTGGCGGCGCCATGGTGCAGTTCGCCGACAAGGGCGGCGACATCGATCCGAGTTTCCCGGCTGAGTACGTGACGTTCGGGTTCCAGAAAAGCGGAACCACCAGCGAAACAGGACCGGGCTTCCGGCCGACGATGGTCAAGGCGGGCATCGACGTGCCGGCCATCCAGCGGCTGATGAACACCGCCGCCGCCGTCGACGTGCAATTCGCGCAGATCTACCTGGACAGCGGGTTCGACAACAACCCGCAGGAACTCTTCCTCGAGGTCGTGGCAGGTGCCACCAAGGTCGGCATCAACCAGTCCGATCCGGGCGCGCCGAGTTTCGCGGGAATGGTCAACCCGGATCTGACACCCGGTATGGTCTCGCGCAGCCATGGACCTATGGCGGGCAAGATCGCCGACGCGGTCGCCAAGCCTTTCGATCCCGGCACGCTGTTTCCCGATGTCAAGCTGCTCGGCTGCGTCAACCTCAAGCCTCTGCTCGCGAGCGTCATCGGCCAGGCGGGATCAATGCCGAAGATCACCACCGCCGAGGTCGCCGACGGCACGGAGACGACGTACGCCTTCCACTGCGACAATCTCAGCGAAGCCGGCATGTTCCAACCGGTGTCGGGCGCCGCGCTCGACATCAAGACCGTCGTACATGTCAGTTCGAAGGGCGAGGCGCCCCGCACGACGATCGACGGTACGCTGTCCAACTTCAACCTGAATTTCGAAGGTTTCCTGGCGGTCCAGTTCTCGCAGTTCGTCTTCCATTCGGCGCCCGGCGGCAAGCCGCATGTCGACGTCCACTTCCGCATGCCGCCGGTAAACCTCGAAGGCGATATGGCGACGATCGCCGAGGTGATGAGCTACATTCCCGGCGGCGGCTTCGGTGATCCGATCTCGCTCAGCATTTCGCCAACGGGCCTGGCGGTGGGGGTCCGCTACGATCTTCCCGTCATCACCTTCGGCGCCGTCCAGATCATGAACATCAGCCTCGGCGCCGAGCTGGACGTGTCGTTCACGGGCGACGCGCCGCAGCTCCAGTTCAAGTTCTGCGACCGCCACGATCCGTTCGTCCTGATCTACGACATCGTCGGCGGCGGAGGCTATGCGATCATCACAGTCGACGCCTCCGGCATGCGCGAGCTCGAGGTTTCCTTGAGCGGCGGCGCCGCGCGTTCGCTCAACCTGGGGATCGCGATGGCACAGGGATACGTCCTGGCCGGGACGTTGTTCACTCTGACATTCGAAGACGACGGCAACGGCGGCAGGAAGCCGGTGCTCAACGCCGCCATGACCTACGATTTGAGCGCCACACTGTCGCTTCTGGGCGGCATGGTGTCGGTGTCGGAGTCGTTCCACGTCCAGTTCGGCCCCGACAACGAACCCGACGGCTGGTACGTGTATGGCCTTGCCACTCTGTCCGTCGAAGTGGAGGTGTGCTTCTTCTCGAAGTCCTTCTCGGTGACGTTCGAGCGCAAGGTCAAGATGTCCTCGCATTCCTCCTCCGCGGATGCGGGCCCCGTCCGACAGCTTGCCGACAATTCCGCGTGGCGCAGCTACTGCGCCGCCTTCGCGTAGGAGACGACCATGGCCAGCTCGCAACAAGTCGTCTGGACGCTCCTGCCGAACGGCGCTTCCGCCGATGGAACGGCCCTGAAGGCCTCCGTCCTTGTCACGCCGCGGCTGAACGCCGACGGTGGTATGCAAAGGCTGACGCTGGATGCCTACGGCGACTGGCAGGACTGGCCCGCGGTAATACGCAGGTCCACGTTCACGGTGCTGGTCGACGGCAAGCCGCAGCAGACCACGCCTGCAATTTCGACACTCGATTCCAGGATCTGGAAGGCCTTGTTCCCGAAATCGACGTTCGTGCGCCCCTACGAGCCGGACACAATCGCCAGATTCGGGACTTGGCTCGGCCACCCGGCGGCAGCGCTCGCCAAGAACATCGAGGCAATATACGCCCAGCACGCCACGACGGCGGTCAAGGGAATCCCAACCAAAATCGATCATGCCGTGTTGGCGCTGCACTCGGGCCTGCTCGGCTTCACCGAGACGCAACGGCAGGCAATTCTTCAGCGGGTGTCGGCAGTCCCTGCGCATCCGGCCGCCTATCTGAAGGCTGATCAGACACTAGCTTCCGTGATGAAGACTCCGCGCGTCCGCCGCAAGGATGCGCAGAAGCCGATGAGTCTGCCCGGTAAATCCCTCGGCGCTTCGGCAGAGAGCTTCACCGGCGCACTTGATCAACTCTGGGATTATCACAGACCCGGCCCCAAACAGTTTGCAGCCTCCCGGGCCGAGACGGCCGACGAATTCCTCGAGCGGACCGACTTCCACCAGATCGCATCGAACTTGGCGCAGTACCAGAACCTGGTCCGCGCGGTCGGGCTGGTGATAGATCTCGAGTTCGTTCCGACCGGCGTGGCGGGCGGCAATCACGTCATCCAGATCAAGGTCAACTGGCCCAAGAGCGGGTTGACGAAGCCGGACGTGTATCCGCCGGTCGCCGTGATCCTGAATGGAACGGTCTTCGAAGCCCTGCCAAAGGACCCCAACGGCATCCTCACCGGGCGATGGCTGAAACTCGGCCATCCCGAATACAGCATCGTGAAAATGCGGGTCGATGCCGCGGCCCTGCGCTACGATGGCTACCTCAACGGCCTTGAGAACGAACTCGGTGTGCACGCCACCAAGGCCGCTTTCCTTGAGACGACACACGACGACATCGATTTCGTGGCCAAGCCGGCGACCTCGACGATTCCGGCGCTTCAGTCCGGCGGACTGCAGCTCACCCACGACAACCACGCCGATGTCGTTGCTTCACGGTTCGCACGCGCCACGGAGCTGGAAACGGCCTGCGCCAAGCAGACGGCCAGCGGTCCCAATGCGGCCCCGACGCTGAATGCCGAAGATGTCGTGCGCGGATACCGCATCGACGTATTCGACACCATCCCGAATGCATGGTTCTCGCTCAACCTGCGCGACGGGACCTATACGTTCCTCAACGACACGACGATTCCGGCTTACACCACCACCCGCGAAGAAGGCATGGTGGGCGTCGGCGCGGCGACCCAGACCGACAGCACCGGCAAGACTGTGACCAGGCTGACGCCGTTCTTGCTGGCCTGGCAGGGCTGGAGCCTCGCCGCGAAAAAGCCTGGCGATCCGGATCAGGCGCCGGTTGCTGGGGCACCGCTCGCGACGGTCTTCAGGCCCAGCGGTGGCTCCCTGCCGATGCTGCGCTTCGGGCGCACCTACCGGATGCGTGTTCGCGTGGTCGACCTAGCCGGCAACAGCGCCGATTTCCAATCGACCGGCACGGTGCCCGATTACGGCAGCGATAGCCACCTCTATTGCCGCTACGAACCGGTCGGATCACCCGATCTGGCGCTCGTGAAGGCCTCCGGCGGATCGGTGGAATTGCCGCACGAGGGCGAATCCATGGGCGTCGTGGCGATCCACACGTTCAATGCAACGCCGGACATCAACAGCGTACCATCGAGCGAACGGGCGCGACGCGTCGTCATTCCGCCGCGCGTCGACCGCGATTTCGCAGAAATCGAGGGGGCGCTCGACACCGGCAACAGTCTTGATCCGGTCAAGGTGCAACAGGCCGCCGCATGGCCGGACGGCAACCTGCAACAAGCCGAGGAGCGGCCAAGGCAGCCGACCGGCCGCGGCAGGGCGGTCGTCTCCGCGCAGAAACCCGCGATCTATTCCTGCTTCCCCGAGAACGGCACGATTCCTTATCTGGTCGATTCCTGGGCGGTCGCGGCCGTCATCAAGGTGGACTACGTGCCCGATTCGACGCTCGCCGCGCTGCGCGTGGTGCAGTCGAATGCGGAGGCGCTCGCGAACCTCAACGTCGCTTCCGTGGTCCCTGCCACCATCTTCGCCAGCAAGCTTGCGGCAGTGAACGTCGAACCGACGCTCGGGATGCCGGGTTCGGCCTATCAACCGAGCAAATGGGGCTCGAACCTGTCGCCCGACATCAACTTCGACATCCTGACCGGCGCGCCGGTACCATATCAAGCGGCAACCACCGCGACGGTCATACCCAGCGCGTCCGCATTCACGGCCATCAATGCGGTGCACGCCAAGCACGTGGCCGGCCACATCGACGAGCCCTTCTCGATGAGCGACGTCGCGACGGCGCAGCTTGCGCTGACCAGCGATTATGCCAAGGGCCCGCCCGACGAACTGGCGCGCCTTCACGTCGTGCCGTTCTATGGCTCGAACGACGTCACGCATATGCCGAGCGACTGGCCACACGCCAGGCCGTTCATGATCGTGGCGGTGGAAAACGGACAGGCCGAACCCGTATTCGACGCCGCTTCCCGCGAGTTCCGCGTGCCGTTGCGCAAAGGCGAGCGCGTCTTCCTCAAGGTGAGTTCGCTCATCGCGCAGGACATGCTCAAGAAGATGGCGGCGTGGTGGCAATTCTCCACCAAGCGCGAGCCGCCTCCCGAGTATGCGACACTGACCGCAAAGGGCCGCAACTGGCTGGCGACGCCGTGGCGCACCATTGAACTCGTGCACGCGACGCAGAAACCGCTCGTAACGCCGGATCTCGGCATCGCCTTCGACCGCGAGCTTCATTCCAAGCCCGCAACGCTCTTCTTCGGCGTCAATATCGACGGGCCGACAACCGTGCGCGTCGACCTGTTCGGCCGCTGGCAGGAACCGGTGGACGATCCCGCGGCGGACGGGCCGGCTTTCCGCGATCACCAAGAGCAGGTGCTGCAGAAAATGGTGCCGCGAGTGCAGAAGGCGAGCGACTACTTCTATATCGGCGGCCAGCACACCTTCCCGGACACGCGCTATCGGCGCGTCACCTACAGGCTCGAAGCCATTTCGCGCTTCCGCGAGTTCATGCCGGACAACATCCGCAGCAACGACGACAACCTCAAAGTCGTTTCCAACGACTACCGCTTCTGGGTGCCCAATGCGGCGCCGCCGCCGGCGCCCAAGGTGCTCTACGTCGTGCCGACGTTCGGATGGAACCGGTCCGCGACGCAATCGACGCGATATGGCCGCGGTCTGCGCGTCTATCTCGACAGGCCGTGGTTCGTCTCGGGCTACGGCGAGATGCTTGCCGTCGTGCTGCCGCCGCAGAACGCTTCGCCGGGCGTCGTCGACAAGAGCTATGTCACCCAGGTAACACAATGGGGCGACGATCCGATCTGGATGTCGGGCAAAGTCGCAAGCGCCGCACCGGCGCGCGCGGATTTCCCCGCTGCCGTGCTCGGCGCGCCGGTCGCCTATCCCAATGTGGACGGAGCACTGCCGGAAGAAGCTACGGACTGGCCTAAAGCGGCATTCAAGCTCGCCAATCTGCCGTTGCCGGCCCCGCCGAGGATAGGAGCACCAGTCGCCATCAATAACGTCGCCGTAGACGTGGCTCCGCATGTCGTGGGCTACGACGCCGAGCGCAAATTGTGGTACGCGGATATTCTGATCAATCCGCCGCGCGACGCCTACTATCCCTTCGTGCGGCTGGCGCTGGCGCGCTATCATCCATTGTCGCTGCCGGGCGCTCACCTGTCGAGCGTGGTGCTGACCGAATTCCAGCAGCTTGTACCGGATCGCATGGCTGTCGTCACGCGCGGCGGGAGTTCGGCCACGGTTGCCATATACGGCACGCTGCCTCAGGACGGGCGCGACAGTCCCAAGTTCGGACAGTTCGTGGCGGAGGTGCAGGTTCTGGCCGCCGGGGGAGATCCCGATCTCGATTGGATGTCGGCCGGCCAGACAACGGGCGGGCTGCGGCTCGATCCAAACATCACCGCCTCCGGCATGAATCTGGTCCAGCAATACCCGTCCGCGGCGCATCAACCGCAGGGTCACGCAGGCTGGCCCGCCGTCGCCCAAACGGGCGCCATTCCCCCGCAACGACTCGGCATGCTCCAACCCGATGAAATCTGGCGCAACCAGCAACAACTGTTGTGGCAGGCGACGGTGCCACTGCCGGGCGCACCGCCCGGCGGCAAGCGCCGATTGCTGATTACCGAAAGCGAGTCATATCGCACGACCGAAGACTCGCCCGATTTCGACGGCCGACGCATCGTTTATCTCGACACGATCGAGATTTAGAGCAAAGCGCCTTCAAAGGGAATCGGCGCTTAGCTTTAGTTCTTTGATTATCGCGGCGTTTTTTGCGCAGAACCGCACACACTTTTGCGCACGCCGCTCCAGCACCAACAGGCGCAGGCCGCGGCTCGCGCAGGGATGTAGCGCCGGTGGGCGAGATAACGCTGCAGAGCAGCCGGGACCAATTTCTGCGGTTCAACAAGCGTGGGCCGCCAAGGTCGAGCAATACCAAGGCTTCGGAGCCGAAGCGAAAGCTCAATGCCAAGCAATGCCCGGCGCTCAAGGAGATCGTCGAGAGGGGTGCGATCCCGGCCATTCACCGGGCGGTGCGCCGGCGTTGGGCCGCGAAACCTGCCTTCGGGGGCCGCTTCAAACGTGGAAGATCGGTTCACGAATGCGGCGGGGTGAGGGACTCCGGCGGAATGCTGGTCGGCTCGACGGGCAGTTTCTCGGGCGGCGGTGCCTTGACTGTCAGCACGGCGCGGCACTCGGGATTAGGGCATCGTACCAGCGCTTCGGGGCGATCGCGAAACAGCGTCCGCGGCACACGCAACGGCTTGTTGCAGGCGGCGCAGGTGAGTCGCAACGTGGCGGGCAGCGGCGTCACGAGGCCCAACACGCGTACTGTGTCGGGATTGCCGGGCGTGGGTGGCGCAACATCGATGACCGCTCTGCATTCCGGATTTGGGCAGCGCGCCCTGATGACGGCGCTGGTTCCGAAGGCATCGCGCGGCAGAGACATCTTGCGACCGCAGGAAAGACAGGCGAATGTCAACGGCGATTCCTCTGCGCCTTTCAGTGCGCCCGGCGAGGGCGGCGGTTTCACCGTCAGAACATTCTTGCAGGCTGGATTGGGACAACGCACCAGCACTTCCGCTCTGCCCGCCAACAAGTCCTTGGGCACGCGCAAGGCGTTCCTGCACGCCGGGCACGTCAGACGAATCGAGTCGGCCGGTTCCGGAACCAGTTTCTCGACCGATGCGCCGGCAGACTTCTGGTGCTTCACCTCCAGCACCTTGGCGCAATCGGGATTGGGGCAGCGAATCTTGGCGCTCCCCGTCTGGCCGAAGGCCTCGGCCGGGACCTTGAGCCCGTGCTGGCATAAGGGACAGGTGAGCCGAACGAGTTCGGTGTCGGGCGGCGGGCCGTCGGGAAGGCCCGGCGGGGCGCCCGAGCCCGGATCGGCCGGCGGAACCGCGCGCTCACGCTCGAGCCAGTAGTCGATGATCGCCTTCCAGCCGGTGTAAGTTTCCGACTTCACGTATTCACCGAGGAAGCGCAACCGCCGTGAAAGGTACGGCCTGGCCGTCATCGCCCACTCAGCGACTTGCAGGGCGCGATCGTCGGCTTCGGCGACCTGACGCTCGAGAGCATCGAGATTGAGGCGGTTGAAGATCGGAAACGACCGGACAGTCCATTGCGTCGAGACGCGGCGCACGACGTCGAAATCGCGCACCACCAGCGCCCCGGCGCGATCGGCGGTGATCTCGGCATGGCGGGCCCAGGCCATCAACGGCGTGTCGATCGCACTTTCGAGCAGGCGCGAGGGATTGAGGAACTGCAGCACGCCCTGCCCCATCAGGGAATGATTGATCTGTTTCTTGCCGCTCATGAACTGCAGCACGGTCTGCCACAGTGCATGGTGGGCGGCGCAATGGCCCATCTCGCGGCCCAGCACATAGAGCAGGTCCTTGCCTTTCATGTTGGACAGCACCGAGCCGATGCATACAAAAGCGCTGGTCTCGCTGCCCAGCGTCTGCGCCTCCCACATGGATTCGCCTGAGATGTACACCTCCGGCATGACCTGCAGGCCCATGATCCGCGCCGCAAGCACGGCGGGCTCGAAGATGTCGGGCAGCTGATCGGGGCCGAGCCGGATGCCGTTGACCGTGGCCTCGAACCACGGCCGCCCAATCCGGTTCGACAGCGCCTGCGCGGCGGCACTGAGCGGCCCGATCGAGCGCAGCACGCCCATCGCCTGAGCGTCGAGTGCCCACATGAACGCTTCCGCCGGCAGAACGTAGTTTTCGCCGAGGGGACGCAGCCAGCGGCAGGTCGGGCAGAACACTTCGCTCGGCGCCAAAGCACGTCCGTTGCCGCGGCACGCGGGACAAACGGCGTAGGCGGGCTGCGCCGCCGCCTCGGCGGTCAGCGCGTAACCGCAGCGCACGCAAAACCGTCCGCCAGCCGCGTTGGAATGACCGCAAGCGGAACACAGAACCGCGTCGTCCACCATCATGCCGGTCGCCTAGAGCCGCTTGAGCAGCTCGGTCTTCTGCTCTGTGAATTCGGCGTCGGTAATCAAGCCGGCGTCGCGCAGCTGCCCAAGCTGCTTGATCTTGTCGACCACCGAACTGCCGGAGACGGGCTCCGCCAGCGGCGGGGGCGGGGGCGCGGAGGGCGTTGCCGGTGCAGGCTGCACAGCGGGTGCCGCCGGTCCAGCCGGTGCGGGCGCGGCAGCTCGTGCGGGCATCGCCGCCAATCGTTGCCTCAAAGCGGTGAGCAGTTGAAGCTTCGCCGGCCCGGCCTTGCGCGTCAGATTGAAGGCGCTGAGGCCCGGTATTGCGAGAGCAACCACCACGACGAGCGCGACGCCGGCGCCGGTAAGATCGCTACCGTTCTCGTTGAGCCAGGACAGCAGCGCAAACACGAATACGAGCGTGCCGCCAATCAACAGGGCAACGTACGCAGTGTTGCCGGCCCAGTTCAACTTCATGTCAAGCCTGGCGGTGGAACCCGACCTGCCATCACCGGCAAGAGTCATCTGCCCCGACATCACCAAGCCAAGCATGCCGGCCTTCATGAGGTTCTTGAACTTGTATTGAAACTGGATGGCCCCTGGACCAAGCGGGGCGAGACCCGTTGCGCCGGAGGCGACCAGAGCCTCGGTCAGGATCGGTGCCGCCGCCTCGGGCGGGCAATCAAAGACGAGATCGGCGTAGGAATTCTGCATCGCCATGGTCTTTCGCCCCTTCCTGGATGAGGAAGCCCTGAAGGCTCCTACTGCAGCATCTTGTTGAGAACCTCACGTTTCTTCGCGTCGAACTCCTCCTGCGTGATCAGCTCCTGCTCACGCAAGTGCGCCAATTGTTTGAGAACGGAAACGGCTTCGCTTTGCCCGGCATCCGCCGCAGGCGGAGGCGGCGGAGGTGGCGGTGACGGCGCGCGCTGCTCCGGAACCGGCGGCGTCTTCGGCGGTTGTGGCGGAGGCGGCGGCGCGGTCTGTACCGTCTGTGTTTGCGGCGGCCGATAGGCAGCGCCCATCGCGGGACCTGTTCCGATCGACTGGAGTACTTGACGGGCCACATCGCGCGGCAGTTTCGACGAGATGATGAAATAGCTGCCAACGCCGCAAATCAAAGCAAGGACGAACGCCATCGGGCCCATGGCGTATGCGTTCATGCAGAAGACCCCGAAGACCACCAGCACCGCGCCAACGCACACCCACTCGACGACCATTTCGCTGTGCAGCGGCCTGACGTTCACGCTCACCTGCGACTGGCCGGGCGCAGAGGGAGCGATGTTCACCGACCCTTCGTATTTCACTTTGAACCCTGCATACCAGCTGAACTTCGCAAGGCGGAAGCGGATGCCGACGGGCCGCTGATTCCAGACGACCTGCGCTCCAAGCGCGTTCAATTGGCTCAACGCGGCGTCAAAAGCGGCGTCGGGCGGCAAGCCGGCCATGCCCTGTTCGTTGGTGCCGCCACCGGCGGAAAACAGCTGCTGCTGAAAATGGTTCGGCGGCGGCGGTGGAGCATTCATGAGGCTGCTGCCGCAACCCCCACAGAACTGCGCACCTGCCGCGCACATTGCACCACAACGCGGACACGCGCGCCCCGACGGGGCGCTGTTGAAATCTGTTGTCGACATGAACGACCCAGCCTTTGCGTTCGCGAAACGACACGCTGCCTCAGTTCGTTCGTTTGGTCCAGTCCTTCCACCGAATAGTATCTGGGTGTTAGTGGGAGACATTGCGATGCAAATGCAGTCACGCATCAAGTCGCCCCGCGCAAAAAAACGCATCCCGCAGTGGGCTTGCCGGCAGGAAGTTTCCCTTACACCGGGCGCACAAGCCTTGGTGCCGCTCATGCGACCATCGGAACGTGATATGTAGGCAAGACGAGCGCCGCAGCGCTCGGGCCTCTCGACGACACGAAGGGAATGGAGCCGGCAACATGGCAGACGACGACGAGACCGCCTCGGGACAGACCAACCAGCCGATTACCTTCGCCGGCGAAAAGTTCGGCCATCACGCCTCCAACGTTCTGGAGGCGGCGGAAGAGGCCTTTCCGGTGGTGCCCCATGTCATGGAGGTCTACGCCAGCCTCGCGCGCGAGATCGATCAGGGAATTGCCGACGGATCGATTTCCGGCACCGACAAGGACAGGATCCTCGAGCTGAGGGACAAGTACGAGGACATCTGGGAGCAGCACGCAAAGGAGTCGGCGCAGTGGAAGGACCAGGCCAATGCCGAAATCCACCAGGGCCTCCAGGAGGATCTGGCCGAGTTCAACAGCAATCACCCCGACGTTCACGCGGAAATCAACGAGGAAGCCGGGCCGGTCATTGCGGATGCCGCGACGGTAGAGGCCGACCACATCGAGGTCCTTATCGATCGCGCAAACGAATTCACCGATCGCTTCCTCGACTCCGCGCAAGTCTATCTGGATTTCACGCGCGAGCTGGCCGAGCTGCGATCGCATCAGGACGGCGCCGACACCGA
>DATKOE010000068.1:0-13321 GCA_035524815.1 Rhizomicrobium sp. | reverse complement strand
CCGAGGAGAGGCTCGTCCGCTGCGTCTCGGCGCCGAAGCTGATCTCGTTGGCGGGATCGAGTTCGAAGACGCCCTGGTATTCCAACCGGGTGGCGCCGCCGTCGGCCGCGAAGTCCTCGGTGACATCGAACGTCTTGCGATCGCTGTCGCTGTGTGTGATCGCAAGCCGGTTCGTGAAACGCCCGTCGAGAAAGGAGACGTTCACGCCACCGTAGAAGGCAAGCAACGTGTTGTCGCCGTACTGGTGCGTGTCGGCGAAGGAATAGTCGGGCGGCGGATAGCCGTCGAAGCTGTCGCGCGCCCGCGTGTAGTACACCCGCCCGTCCAGGCTCACCGCGTCGGCCGCCTTCCAGCGCAGGTTCGCCGTCGCTCCGAAGTGATGGTAGCCGTCCGGCTCGGTGTTGCCGTTGCGCGAATCCGCTGCCGAGATGCCGTTGGTGACGTAGAAATTCGCGGCAGCGCCGTACTCCAACTTGCCGGCCGTGCCGTTGGCCGCGACGTTCAGATGCTGGGTGTCGAACGACCCTCCCTCGGCTTCCGCCTTGACGGCGCCGGCCCCGCCGCGCGCGGTGATGATGTTCACCACCCCGCCGATGGCGTCGCTGCCGTAGAGCGTCGATTGCGGCCCGCGCAGCACTTCGACCCGTTCGATGCCGTTCGCCAGCACGTCTCCCAGAAGGGCGAAGCCGGTGGTTGCGCTGGGGTCGTTGATGCGGATGCCGTCGACGAGCACCAGCGTCTGACCGGCTTCCGCACCGCGCATCAGGATGCCGGCGTTCTGACCGGCGCCCCCGTTGCGCACTTGCGTCAATCCCGGCGTTTCAGCCAGCGCGTCCGTGGCAAAGTCGATTTGTTGGGTTTGAATGGCGTCCGCGCCGATGACGGAGATCGAAGTCCCGGTCACGTCCGCGGGCTGCGGCGTGCGCGTGGCGCTTACCACCACGGTTTCGCGTGCGGCAGCCGCCGAAACGAAGGCGACGACCGCGACGGTGGAAAGGAAAAAAGACCTGTGCATGGCGTTCTCCTGGTTTGGGCCAAGAGCCGGCACGCGGGCTTCCCGCTGAAGATCGGAAGATGGATTTCTGGCGCTCACCCCGCGACGACTCCTCATCTGTCGTCGCGACGGTTTCCCCCGCAGCTCCCGGCGCACCCCGGCCGGAAACAGGACGACGGCGCAAGGCAGGTCTCCTGGCTCCCGGGTCCTTGTCCGCATCCGCCTTCCCGAAGCATGCGCTTCAGTGGCGTCTTGGATGCATTCTCGCCGGTACAGTTGCGGGGGCAGCCGCTTTGTAGCGTTCCCGAACCTCACGCGTGGCCTGAGCTATACGCCTTCCGGCCGCCGGGTCAACGGCTGGCTTACGCGTCCGAAAATGGCCAGACGCGCCCCCGGGTTTGCGGCATAGTCGCAGGCATGGACATGCCGCCGCCCGAGGTCTGCTACCGCGCCCTGCGCTCGCGCGATCCGCGATTCGACGGGCGTCTGTTCGTGGGCATCACGAGCACGGGCATCTATTGCCGCCCGATCTGTCCCGCGCGCCCGGCCAAGCCGGAGAACTGCCGCTTCTTTCCCAGCGCCGCAGCGGCCCAGGCGGCGGGATTCCGCCCATGCCTTCGCTGCCGTCCCGAGATTTCGCCCGATGCAGCCGCGTGGCGCGGCACGTCCAACACCGTTTCGCGTGCGCTGGCGCTCATCGCCGAAGGCAACCTCGACAGCGATGCGGGCGTGCCTGCGCTGGCCGCGCGCCTCGGCGTCGGCGAGCGTCAGTTGCGCCGCCTGTTCGACAAGCATCTCGGCGCGCCGCCGATCGCGGTCGCACAGACGCGGCGCATCCTGTTCGCCAAGCAGCTGATCCAGGATTCGCAGTTGCCGATGGGCGCGATTGCCGAAGCCAGCGGTTTCGGCAGCGTTCGCCGCTTCAACGACGCGTTCCGCAAGCTCTATGGCCGCAGTCCGCGAGAGTTGCGCGTGCGCTGCGGTGCGGGAGCGAATTCTGCGGTCGCCGTCAAGCTCGGCTGCCGCCCGCCCTACGATTGGGACGCGATGATCGCCTTCCTCGGCGCCCGTGCGGTGGAGGGTGTCGAAACCGTTGAACCGAACCGCTACGCCCGCACCATCGAGATCGGCGGTGTGTTCGGCAGCTTCGCGATCACGCCGGGCCGCGGCCACCTTACGGCGGCGATCCGCTTTGCCGATGTCGGCGCGCTGCTCGGCATCGTGGCGCGGCTGCGCCGCGTGTTCGACCTCGACGCCGATGTGGCGGCCATCGGCGAGCATCTTTCCGCGGACGCAAGTCTCGCGCCCCTGATCGCCAGGCGTCCGGGCCTGCGCGCGCCGGGCGGCTGGGACGGTTTCGAGATGGCCGTGCGCGCCGTCCTGGGCCAGCAGGTCAGCGTCGCCGCGGCGCGCAAGCTCGCGGGGCGGCTGGTGGCGTGCACGTCTCCGCACCTTGCGCCGGACGTCACGGGCGACGAGCGGCTGTCGGCGGCATTTCCCACTCCGGCGCGTTTGGCGAAATCGGATTTCGCAATCGGCATGCCCGCCGCGCGCATCGCCGCGTTGAAATCGCTCGCCGCCGCCGCGCTGGCCGATGCGCACCTGCTCGATCCCGTCGGCACATACGATGAAGCCGTGACGCGCCTCATGGCCTTGCCCGGATTCGGGCCGTGGTCGGCGCAGTACTGGGCGCTGAGGGCAATGCGCGACAGCGATGCCTTTCCGGCCGCCGACGTCGCGTTGCTGCGCAGCCCCGCCGTGGCGCTGAACGGAAGGAGGCCGACGCCGAAGGTGCTGCTCGACCGCGCCGAATCCTGGCGGCCGTGGCGGGCTTATGCGGCGCAGCATTTGTGGACCCACGATGCCGAACGATAATCTGCTGTTCGACCACGTCCCCACGCCCATCGGGGAGGCCCAGCTCATCTGCGACGGCAAGGGCCGGCTGCGCCTGTTCGGCTGGTACGACAGCGACGACAAATGGCAGCGCTACGCATCACATCTTGGTGATGGCGAACTCGTGCGCACGAAGGACCCGTTCGGCCTGTCTTCGGCCATCGCCGAATACATGCGGGGAAACGTTCACGTCATCGACGATCTGCCGGTGGTGTTCGCGGGGACGCCGTTCCAGAACAAGGTCTGGCATGCGCTGCGCACAATACCGGCGGGCGAAACGCTCAGTTATGGTGCCCTGGCGCGACGGATCGGCGATCCGAAGGCGACGCGGGCCGTCGGTCTTGCCAACGGATCGAATCCCATCGGCCTCGTCGTTCCCTGCCATCGGGTGATCGGCAGCGACGGCTCGCTCACCGGTTACGGTGGCGGTCTGGAGCGCAAGAAGTGGCTACTGGCGCACGAGGCGCACCATGCGGGCCACGGACTGTTCAGGAGGCAAGCACAAACATGACGGCCGACAAGGTGTTCCGCTCGCTGCATGCGGGTCCCGATCTGTTGATCCTGCCCAACGCCTGGGACGGCGGCAGCGCCCGCGTGATCGAGGCGGCAGGCGCGCGGGCGATCGCGACCTCGAGCGCCGCCGTCGCCTGGGGCCATGGCTATCCCGACGGCCAGTTCGTGCCGTTCGAGCGGGTGATCGCAACCATCGAGGATATCGTGCGCGCGGTCCGCGTGCCGGTGACCGCCGACATCGAATCCGGCTATGCGGCAACCGCAGCCGAGGTGGACGAGCCGATAACGCGTGTCCTGGGCGCGGGCGCGGTCGGCGTGAACATCGAGGACGGGACGGCTTCGCCCGGCCTGCTTTGCGCCAAGATCGAACGTGCGAAGGCCGTGGCCGCCAAGGCGGGGGTCGACCTTTGGATCAACGCGCGCGTGGACGTTTACCTGCGTCAACTGCTGGCAGGCGAGGCAGCCTTCGAGGAAAGCGTGCGCCGCGCCGGTCTTTATGCCTCGGCGGGAGCGGATTCGATCTTCGTGCCCGGACTTGCCGAAGCCGGTACGATCGGCCGCATGGTCCCGCTGGCGAAGCTGCCGTTCAACGTGCTGGCGTGGCCGGGCACGCCCGACGCCGCCACGCTCACGCGCCTCGGCGTTCGCAGGCTCAGCGCGGGAGGTCACCTTGGCCGCGCTGCGCTCGATCGCGCCTATGTCCTGGCCAAGGGCTTCCTTACCGACGGCAGGATCGAACCTCTGATAATGCCGCCCGCTACCGTGCCGAGTATCAACGATTTGATGCCGCGCGTGTAACCAAACCATCACAGTTTGCCTCCAAGTTGCGCTTAAGATGTCCATCAAGATTCGGGCAGGTACTTGGGCATGGCATCGATCAGCGGGTTCCTGGCAGGGCTGCGTCGCGTCATCTGGGCCGCCGCTGCGGGACTGTTGGTCGGCGGCGCGGTCATCGCGTGGTTCGGAACCACGGGTCTTTGGTTCATCGCATTGGCGATCGCCGCGGCCGCCGTCGCGGCGAGCATCGCCGCACAGAAAGTTCCGCCCCGCCAGGCCGACGCGGGCGACGGCCCGGAATCGAAGCTGCCCGTTCTGACCCCGCTCCACCGCGAGCTTCTCGAGCAGCTTCCCGATCCGCTCATGCTGATCGATGCGGAGGAGCGCGTCATTTCGGCCAACCGCGCCATGCGCGACGTGGTCGGCATCGATGTCGAGCGCAAGCGCGTTTCAGCGCTGCTGCGGACGCCCGCGGTTCTAGAGGCGCTGTCACGCACCTTCGCCACCGGCGAAACCGCTTCGGTCGAATACGTCGCGCGCGTTCCGGTGGAGCGGCACTATCAGGTGTTCACGGCGCGGATCGGGATGATGCCGACCGTCGCCATGCTCCTGATGCACGATCTGACCGCCGTGAAGCGCACCGAGCAGATGCGCGTCGATTTCGTCGCCAACGCCAGCCACGAGCTGCGTACGCCGCTCGCCGCGGTCGCCGGCTTCATCGAAACCCTGAAGGGACCCGCCAAGGACGACAAGGCCGCCCGCGAGAAGTTCCTCGACATCATGAGCGTCGAAGCCGAGCGCATGCGCCGCCTGATCGAGGACCTCCTGTCGCTGACGCGGATCGAGCTCAACGAGCATGTGCCGCCGCGCGGCGAGATTTCCCTGGATGGCGTGGTCCGCCAGGCTGCGGCCGCGCTGGCCCCGCTCGCCAAGGCCGACAACATCACGATTCTGGTGGATGCCGCGGAGAACCTTCCGAACGTCACGGGCGAGCGCGACGAACTCGTGCAGCTATTCCAGAACCTGATCCACAATGCGATCAAGTACGGGCGCAGCAACGGCCAGGTGACGATCTCCCTGCGGCAGACTTCGGCCACCGGCCGCCGCGGCCAGGAACCGATGGTGTGCGTCGCCGTCAAGGACGACGGCGAAGGCATTCCGCCGGAGGCGATTCCTCGGTTGACCGAGCGGTTCTACCGCGTCGATGTGAAGCGCAGCCGCGAGCGCGGCGGCACCGGGCTGGGACTGGCGATCGTCAAGCACATCGTCAATCGCCACGGCGGGCGCATGCAGATCGAAAGCCGCCTGGGCGAGGGTTCGACCTTTACCATCACCATTCCGGCGGCGCGAAAAGCGGCCGATGCGCTTGTCACAGAACTGTTATAAAACCGTCGCATACAGATTGCGGCCTCGCCGTATTGGGTGCGGCGACACCTGGGAAAAGCGCGGATGGTTGACCATACGGTAAAGGCATTCACGGAACAGCTTGAAGCGCTGTCGTCCAGCGTGGCGCAGATGGGTGGTCTTGCCGAAGCCCAGCTCGCCGATGCGATCGAGGCGATCGCGCGGCGGGACACCGCGCGGGCCGAGGCCGTCGTGGGCGGCGACCGCCGCGTCGACGAGTTGCAGCAGAAGATCGAGGAGCAGGCGATGAAGCTGCTGGCGCTGCGCCAGCCGATGGCCGTGGACCTGCGCGAGACGCTGGCCGCGATCAAGACCGCCAGCGAACTGGAGCGCATCGGCGATCTCGCCAAGAACATCGCCAAGCGCGCGATCGTCCTCAATCAGGAACCGCCGATCCGCCTCACCCAGTCGCTCGCCCGCATGGGCGGACAGGCGTTGGCCCAGCTCAAGCTCGTTCTCGATGCATATTCGGATCGCGACGCCGAATCCGCCGAAATGGTGTGGAAGCAGGACGGCGAAATCGACGAGATGTACAACAGCCTGTTCCGCGAGCTGCTCACCTACATGATGGAGGATCCGCGCACGATCGGGCTGTGCACGCATCTGTTGTTCATCGCCAAGAACATGGAGCGCGCGGGCGACCACTGCACCAATATCGCTGAAGTGATCTATCACATGGTGACGGGCGGCCAACTGGCTACGGACCGGCCCAAGGCCGATCTCACCAGCCAGACCAGCGTTCCGTTCACCAAGAAGGAATAACGCATGAAGCCGTCCGTGCTCGTTGCCGAAGATGAAGGCGCGCTGGTGACGCTGCTGCGCTACAACCTCGAACGCGAAGGCTACCGCGTTCTGGAAGCGATGGACGGCGAGGAAGCCTTGCTGGTGGCGGAGGAGGAACGGCCGGATCTGGTGCTGCTCGACTGGATGCTGCCCCAGCTTTCCGGAATCGAGGTGTGCCGGAGGCTTCGGGCCAAGCAGGAGACCCGCAACGTCCCCATCATCATGCTGACGGCGCGCGGCGAGGAAACCGACCGCATTCGCGGGCTCGATACCGGCGCCGACGACTATCTCACCAAGCCGTTCTCGATGATGGAGCTTCTGGCGCGGCTGCGCGCCGTCATGCGCCGCATCCGCCCCAGCCTTGCCGAAGACGTCGTGACCGTCGGCGACATCGAAATGGACCGCGCTGCCCATCGCGTGCGCCGGGCGGGCCGCGAGATCCATCTCGGGCCAACCGAGTACAAGCTGCTCGATCACCTCATTCAGCATCCCGGCCGCGTGTTCTCGCGCGAGCAGTTGCTGGACGCGGTCTGGGGTTCGGACGTCTATGTCGAGGCGCGCACGGTCGACGTGCATGTCGGCCGCCTGCGCAAGGCGCTCAACGTGGACGGCATGGGCGATCCCATCCGCACCGTGCGCTCCGCCGGGTATGCGCTGGAAGAAGGCGCGGTCACCGCGTCCTGACGCGCCCGGACCAATTCCTGCCTTGGAAGCGGCCTGTTACGGCCGGCGCCGCTCGCACACCTTATGCGCATGGGTCCCGCGCAGAAGGCTGTGCAGCTGATCGCGCGGGCTTGACGCCGCGGAGCGTGGAAGCTCCTTGCGCGTCGGCCCATTCTTCTCGGCCACGGACTTTGGCTTTGCCTGCTTTTCGACGCGTTTCTTCATGACGGAGAGCCTAACACAAGTCCGCGCGCCGTCTCCACACTTCGTGCAGGTCTAGCTCGCGATCTTGTCCCGGCGCTGCTGCTGCGGCTGGTAGGCCTTACGTGCGTGCGCTTCGCAATAGGGCGAGCCGGTCTTCGGTTTGCGGCCGCAGAAGTGGAACTCGTTGTCCGACGGATCGCCGATCGGCCACCGGCACATGCGGTCGTTGATCGTCAACACCGTCGCGAAATTACCGTCGTCGAGCTGGAGCGGATCCTCCTCAATGATGGGCGCCGGCGGAACGTGCGAACGGATGGACACGCGCGGAGTGGTCGCCATGCGGGGGCGCTCGACCCGGCTGGGGCTCGCCCGGCCGGCCAGGCCCAGCCGGTGCACCTTGCCGATGACGGCGTTGCGGGTGACCCCGCCCAGGGCCCGGGCGATCTGGCTGGCGGAAAGCCCCTCGGTCCAGAGATTCTTGAGCTGTTCGACGCGGTCGTCGGTCCAATTGGCCTGGGTCATGAGGTGCTCCTTTTGGCCATCTGCCACCACATATCGTAGCGGGCAGGGAAGGCTGCACAAGGCATGCGCCCGGACACAACCCCTTCGTCCACAGAAACCGACTCAGCCGGAAAAGCGCCGGGTTGTGGATCAAATCTTGCTGCCGAATCAGGGCCGTGGACACACTCCGGCGCGGTTCGGCGATGCTCGGCTTGTGACGCTGGGGGAAAGCCGTTAAAGCCCGCGGCGCTTATCCACAAATCTCAACCGGAGGAGAAAGAGGTGTTTCCGTCGTTGCTGCCAACCTACAACCGGGCGGACGTCGCGTTCGTCCGGGGCGAAGGGCCCTACCTGTTCGCCGAGGACGGGCAGCGATATCTCGATTTCGGCGCCGGCATCGCCGTCAACGCCTTCGGACACGCCCATCCCAAACTCGTCGCCGCCTTGACCGAACAGGCGGGCAGACTCTGGCACACGTCGAACCTCTACCGCGTCCCGGGACAGGAGGTGCTGGCGACACGGCTGGTCGAGCTCAGCTTCGCCGACACCGTGTTCTTCACCAATTCGGGCGTCGAAGCCTGCGAACTGTCCTGGAAGATGGCGCGCCGCTACCAGCATGTGAGCGGCCATCCCGAGCGCTTCCGCATCGTGTGCTTTGAAGGCGCCTTCCACGGCCGCACGCTGGCGGCGATCGCGGCGGGCGGCAACGCGAAGTACCTCGATGGCTTCGGCCCCAAGGTCGACGGTTTCGATACGATCCCGCCGGGCGATCTGAAGGCGGTCGATAAGGCCATCAGCCCGGCCACGGCGGCGATCTGCATCGAGCCGGTGCAGGGCGAGGGCGGGGTGCGCGTGCTGGCGCCGGAATTCCTGCGCGGTCTTCGCAAGCTGTGCGACGAGCGCGGGCTGCTTCTCATCTTCGACGAGGTGCAGACCGGGGTCGGGCGCACCGGCAAGCTGTTCGCCTATGAATGGCTCGGCATCGCCCCGGACATCATGCCGATCGCCAAGGGCATCGGCGGCGGATTTCCGGTCGGCGCGTGTCTCGCCACCGCTGAAGCCGCCAAGGGCATGACGCCCGGCACCCACGGCACGACCTACGGCGGCAATCCGCTCGGCATGGCGGTGGCTGCCGCCGCGCTCGATCTCGTCACCGCGCCCGATTTCCTCCCCCATGTCGAAGCCATCGGCAACTACCTGCGCCAGCAGATGGGCGTGCTTCTGGCCGAGCACCCCAACGTGTTCGAGGACGTGCGCGGGCAGGGCCTCCTGCTGGGCCTGAAGCTGAAGGTGGCGAACACCGAATTCGTCGCCGCGGCGCGCAAGCAAGGACTCCTCATCGTGGGCGCGGGCGACAACGTCGTGCGGCTCCTGCCGCCCCTCATCATCGAAGAAGCCCAGGTACGCGAGGCGATGGGGATGTTGTCGGCTGCCGCCAAATCGTTCGAACCCAAAACGAAGACCGAAGCCGCATGAGCACGTTCGAAGGCCCCAAGGGCAAGGACTTTCTCGATATCTCCGATTTCGACGCCGCCACCTTGAGCGAGATGCTCGCCGAAGCCCGCCGCCGCAAGCAGGCGCGCGCCGGTTTGCCGAAAGGCGTGCCCGACGCCGACAAGCCGCTCGAAGGGCGCATCCTGGCGATGATCTTCGACAAGCAGTCGACCCGCACCCGCATCAGCTTCGACGTCGGCATGCGCCAATTAGGCGGCACCACCATCATGCTCACCGGCAGCCAGATGCAGCTCGCCCGCGAGGAGACCATCGCCGACACCGCGCGCGTGCTGTCGCGCTACGTCGACATCGTGATGATCCGCCTCTTGGACCACGAGATGGTGCAGGACCTGGCCGCCACCGCCTCGATCCCCGTCATCAACGGCCTGACCAAGCTCTCGCATCCCTGCCAGGTGATGGCGGATCTGATGACGTTCGAGGAGAAGAAGGGTCCCATCAAGGGCCGCGTCGTGGCCTGGAGCGGCGACGCCAACAACACCTGCACCTCGTGGGTACATGCGGCCGTGAAAATGGGCTTCACCCTGCGCGTAGCCTCGCCGCCGGAATTGTCGGCGCGCGCCGGCTTGCGCGAATGGGTGAGGGCGAACCATGGCGACGTCAGTTTCGGCGACGACGCGGAAGCCGCCGTGAAGGACGCCGAATGCGTGGTGTCCGATGCCTGGGTGTCGATGGGCGACGAGGATTCGACCAAGCGCCACAACCTGCTCAAGGCCTACCAGGTGAACGGGCACCTGATGAGCCTGGCGGCGAAGGATGCCGTCTTCATGCACTGCCTGCCGGCGCACCGCGGCGAGGAAGTGACCGACGACGTCATCGACGGTCCGCAATCGGCCGTGTGGGACGAAGCCGAAAACCGCCTTCATGCGCAGAAGGCAATTCTGAAGTGGTGCTTGAGGAAATAGCTGCCGGAGCTTCACCGCATTTCCCTCGCCCCCGCTTGAGGGGCTGGACTCAGGAGATGGAACGCAGTCGATGACCCCGCGCACCCTGCTTTCCCTCTACGGCCGCGAACCCGTGGTTCCGTCTCTCGCGGAGGCGGCGCTCGTCCTCATCGACTACCAGAACGACTATCTGAAGGGCCCGCTCGAACTGCCCGATGCCGCACCGGCCATCGCGGCGGCCGAGCGCGTGCTGATGGCCGCGCGCGTCGGCGGCACGCGCATCGTCCACATCCTCCAGAAAGGCTCGGCTGGCGGGCTGTTCGACCGCGCGCGCTGGAGCGGCGCGCCCATCGAGCAGCTTGCGCCGCTGCCCGGCGAGACCGTCATCGAGAAATCGCGGCCGTCGGGTTTCTTCGAAACCGATCTCGCCGCGCGGCTTGGCGGGGCGGGCACGTCCGTCATCTTCATGGGGTTCATGACGCATATGTGCTTATCGACCACGGTGCGCGATGCGCTCGATTACTCCTACGCCGCGACCGTGGTCGCTGATGCCTGCGCCAGCCGCGATCTGCCGGGCCCCTCCGGCGTAGTGCCCGCACGCCTCGTGCACGAAGCCAATCTGGCGGCGCTGGGCGACCGCTTCGCCGGCATCTTCACCGCCGCGGAAATCCTGGGCGCGGCCCCCTGATCAAGGCGGCGCGTCGGCGATGCGCGTGGCGTGGATCGTCGCCCATTTCTTCAACGAGCCGTCCGGCTGGCCGACATAGGCCACCTGCAGGAACGAATTCGGCGTGATGTCCGAAAAAACTTCGTGCCACGCGAGCTTGCTCGGGTCCTTCGCACTCATGAAATCGACCGTGAACGTCTTGCCGTTCCACGTAAGCTCGACGCGCGACAGCGCACTTTGCAGGTCGCAGCCTTGCGGCCACTGGCTGTCGCATTCCATGCCGGCAAGCTGGTTCTTGGTTGCGTCCCACCACATGTAGCCGACGATGAAGACTTCGCCATCGGGCGTGAAGTTGTGCTCTTCTTCCATGAAGGTGAAGCCGCCGGGTCCGGAGCGATAGTCCTCTTCGCCGTGGCCGGTGCCCCCCGACGGGGTGTTGATCGCATCCGGGCTGCCCGTCATGGCCTCGAATTGCTCGGCGATCGACCAGCGTCCGCTGAAGGCCTTGGCCAGGCTCACGAGCGCCGCGGGAGGAGCCGGGCCGGCCTGCGCGGCCTGACAGGCTGTCAGCGCAATCGCTCCGAATGCGGCATGAAACAGGACGCGCCTCAACGTCATCGCACTCCCCTCCCGTAAAGCGGTAAAACGAATACCTATTATAGCGGCTGAAAGCGCGGGCGACGATACGATACGGCGGCCTTCCGCAGGGTTGGAACGGCGGTTCAGAACGCCTATATCCACCGATCATGGATGCACCATCATACAAACCCGCCCCGGCGGGAGATTTCGTATTGCCGTTCGACGTGGTCGGGGCGGGCATCCGCGGCCGTTTCGTGCGCCTGGACGCGACGTCGGCCCGGGCGCTGGGCGTGCACGCCCTGGCCGAGCCCGCCGCTCGGATTGCCGGTGAAGTGCTGGCGCTTGCAACGCTTCTGGGCACCGCCCTGAAGCTCGACGGCCGCCTCACCGCCCAGACCAAAAGCGACGGTCCGCTCGATCTCATCGCCGCCGATTATTACGGCGCGGGCGACGGCAAGCCGAAAGGCGTGCGCGGCTTCGCGCGCCTGCACGAAGAGGACTATTCGCGTTTCGCCGCCGAGCCGTCGTTCGGGGAACTCACCGGCGCGGGATCGCTCGCCATTACCATCGAGCCCAAGCGCGGCGGCCAGACCTATCAGGGGATCGTGGAGCTGTCGCCCAAGGGCATCGCGGCGTCGGCGGAAACCTATTTCGAGCAATCGGAGCAACTGCCGACGTTGATCCGCCTCGCAGCCGCACCGGTGTTCAACAAAGGCTCGAAAGAGCCGTCATGGCGCGCGGCCGGCCTCATGCTGCAGGTGACTCCCGGCGCGACGCGCCACGAGGATGACTGGGATCGCCTCTCGACGCTGGCCGCGACGGTGGAGGACGTCGAGCTTTTGGACACCGGCCTGTCGGCGGAAACGCTGTTGTGGCGGCTGTTCAACCAGGAGGAAGTGCGCGTCTTCAAGGCCGAGCCGATCGCCTTCCGCTGCGACTGCGATGGCGAGCGCATCGCCGCGGTGCTGCGCTCCTATTCGGAAGAGGAGCGCGCGGGCCTCGCCGATCCCGACGGCATGCTGCGCGCCCGCTGCGAATTCTGCGGCACTGTGCACGAGATTGAGAAGTCGGCTCTGTAAGCGGGAACGGCGGCCTTGCGGCCGCCGTTCGTCTTCGCTCCGGTTTGAGCCGATCAGCTCTGCTTGCGGCGGCGGCGCAACGCGCCCAATCCCGCCAGGCCCGCGCCGAACAGCGTCAGGGTCAGAGGCTCGGGAACGCCCGGCGGGGTTCCCACATAGATGTTCGCCAGCACGCCGAATTCGCCGGTGCCGGAAGCCGCGCCGCCGTTGTCGTAACTGGTCTCGGCGCCGCCCGACGGGTCCAGCCCGAGGAAGCCGAGGAAGCCGCCGGTTGCGTTCACGTCCGGGCTGAACTGCGCGAAAATCGGCATGCCGTTCCACATTGCGGTGAACGTGAACTTCGCGTTGCCGGGATGATCCGCAGTGCTGCAGCCGTAGGTGTCGTCATAGTCGCCCGCGAACAGGTCTCCCGTATTGACGCCGGGGCCGCAGAACTGGCCGCCGTCCTCGAACGCATAGTGGAGCTCCGTGCCGGCCGCGATGGTGCCAAGCGTTTTCTCCTGCGTGAGGTGATAGGGGCCGGTCGTTTGGTTGATGTCGAGGCCGGCCGGGAGGAGCGAGTTGCTGCCGTTGTAGGCCTGGCCGGACAGAACGACGTTGGTGAAATCGAAGCCCGTCGTGTTGTGGATGAAAAGATTCGGCGTGTCGCCGTTGGGCGAGCCGTACTGCCCGCTGATCGTCGCGACCAGGATCGGTCCGGCCTCGGCCGCACCGAGCAGCGCCGCTGCGTGCCGTGCCGATCCGGTTTACTGGGCGGGCTCAGTTCGACTCATCCGGCCAGACTGGAGCTCGGATTGCCGATGACGTGCAGGAATTCCCGCCGCGTCGAAGGATTGGTCCGGAACGCGCCGTGCACGGTGGAGGTCAC
>DATKOE010000067.1:0-7143 GCA_035524815.1 Rhizomicrobium sp. | reverse complement strand
CGAGGCGCGAACCCTGTGGAAGAAAATCGCGGGCTTGCCGGACGAGCGCATCATCGGCCACACCGATAACCTGTGGGCCATGGGCCCGATCGGCCCCTGCGGCTATTGCTCCGAAATCTTCATCGACCAGGGCCCGGACGTGGCGGGCGGCCCGCCCGGCAGCCCGGACGAGGACGGCGACCGCTACCTCGAATTCTGGAACCTCGTCTTCATGCAGTTCGAGCAGGTGGACGAGAAGACGCGCGTCGACCTGCCCAAGCCTTCGATCGACACCGGCCTCGGGCTGGAGCGCATGGCGGCGATCCTGCAAGGCGTGCACAACAACTACGACATCGACCTGTTCCGTCACCTCATCGCCGCCTCGGTCGAGTTCTCCGGCGCCAAGGCGGAGGGCCCGGCGCTGGCCAGCCACCGCGTCATCGCCGACCACCTGCGCGCCGCCTCGTTCCTGATCGCCGAGGGCGTGCTGCCCTCCAACGAGGGCCGCGGCTACGTTCTGCGCCGTATCATGCGCCGGGCCATGCGCCACGCGCACCTGATCGGCTCCAGGGACCCGCTGATGCACCGCCTGGTGCCGGCGCTCACCGCCGAGATGGGCGAGGCCTATCCCGAACTCACGCGGGCCCAGCCGCTGATCACCGAAACGCTCAAGCTGGAAGAGACCCGCTTCCGCGAAACCCTGGCGCGGGGGCTGAAGCTGCTCGACGACGCCACCGGCACAATGGCCAAGGGCGACACGCTTCCCGGAGAAGTCGCCTTCAAGCTCTACGACACCTACGGCTTCCCGCTCGACCTGACGCAGGATTCGCTGCGCTCGCGCGGCATCGCGGTCGACACCCAAGGCTTCGCCGCGGCGATGGAGCGCCAGCGCGCCGAGGCCCGCAAGGCCTGGGCGGGCTCCGGCGAATCCGCCACCGACGCGCAGTGGTTCGCTCTCCTCGACGAGCTCGGCAAAACCGAGTTCCTCGGCTACGACACCGAGGAAGCCGAAGGCACGGTGACGGCCATCCTGAAGGACGGCGCCCGGGTCGCGTCCGCCAAGGCGGGCGATACCGTCCGTGTGCTGACCAATCAGACGCCGTTCTACGGCGAATCCGGCGGCCAGGTGGGCGACACGGGCATGCTGAAATCGGCGCGCGCCGAAGGCAGGGTGATCGACACCGAGAAGAAGCTGGGCGCGCTCGTCGTCCACGTGGTCGAGATCGCCAAAGGCGATCTCGCGGTCGGCGACGCCGTCGATCTCGGCGTCGATACCGAGCAGCGCCGGGCCACCCGGGCCAGCCATTCGGCGACCCACCTGTTGCACGCCGCCTTGAAGCGCGTGCTCGGTCCGCACGTGGCGCAGAAGGGTTCGCTGGTGGCGCCTGACCGGCTGCGCTTCGATTTCAGCCATCCCAAGGCCATGACGCCGGACGAACTCGCCCGCGTCGAAGATCTCGTCAATGTCGTCGTGCGCCAGAATTCCGACGTCTCCACCCGCCTGATGCCGACCGACAAGGCGATCGAGATGGGCGCCGAGGCGCTGTTCGGCGAAAAGTACGGCGAGGAAGTGCGCGTGCTCACGATGGGATCGGACGTGGGAGGCGGAAACGGCGGCAAGCCCTATTCCATCGAACTGTGCGGCGGCACGCACGTGCGCCGGCTGGGCGACATCGGCCTGTTCACCATCCTGTCCGAAAGCGCGGTCGCCTCGGGCGTGCGCCGCATCGAAGCGCTGACGAGCGAAGGCGCCCGCCGATACCTGGCCCATCAGGCGGATCTGGCGCGCGGAGCCGCCGCCGAACTGAAGGCCAATCCCGAGGAACTTCCCGTGCGCGTGGCGCAGCTTGCCGAGGAACGCCGCCGCCTGGAGCGCGAGCTTGCCGACGCCAAGCGAGCGCTGGCGCTGGCGGGACCGGCGCAGTCGAACGGCGGCGAAGCCAAGGCCATCAACGGCATCAACGCGGTTTTGCGCGTGGTGGAAGGCGTCTCGCCCAAAGACCTCAAGGGCCTCGCCGACGAGGCCAAGGCCAGGATCGGCTCGGGCATCGTCGCCTTCGCGGCGGTGGCGGACGGGCGCGCTTCGCTGGTCGTCGGCGTGACCGACGACCTGACCAAGAAATTCAGCGCCGTCGATCTTGTCCGGCTCGGTGCCGAAGCGCTGGGCGGCAAGGGCGGCGGCGGGCGGCCCGACATGGCCCAGGCGGGCGGGCCCGACGGAACCAGGGCGGCCGATGCGCTCAAGGCCATCGAAGCACGGCTGAGATCGGATTGAAGCGATGCGAAAGGCGCGCGACAAATACGTTTCGTTGCGCCGCCGCGTTTATCTCGTGCTGGAAGGCGGCCCCGCCAGCGGAATGCTGGGCGGCCTCGTCGAGGCGTTTCTCATCATCCTCATCATCCTGAACGTGCTCGCCTTCACGGTGCAGAGCGTGCCGTCGATCCGCAGGCCCTATTGGCTCGATCTCGAAGTTTTCGAGATTTTCTCGGTGGCGGTGTTCACCGTCGAATACGTCCTGCGGCTGTGGGTTTCGATGGAGGATCCCTTGCTGCACGAGATGGGGCGCTGGCGCGGCCGGTTCGCCGCCGCGACGAAGCCCCTGATGCTGATCGATTTCTTCGCGATTGCGCCGGTCTACTTCACGGTGTTCTTCCCGCTTCTGGACCTGCGTTTCCTGCGCGTCGTCCGGCTCTTGCGCCTGCTCAAGATCGCGCGCTATTCGCCCGCGCTCAACACGCTCGGCCGCGTCATCGTCGACGAGCGCCGCGCCTTGTTCGGCACGCTGCTGCTGCTCGTCTGCGCCACCATCATCGCGGCGGCGGCCATGCATGCCGCGGAAGGCGCCGTGCAGCCGGCGAAGTTCGGCACCATCCCAAGCTCGATGTGGTGGGCGATCACGACGCTGACGACGGTGGGCTACGGCGACGAGGTTCCGATCACCTTCCTCGGGCGCGTGATCGCCGGCTGCGCGATGGTGGTGGGGCTGGGCATCCTGGCGCTGCCGGTGGGCATCGTCGCCACCGGATTCATGAATACCATTCACCAGCGCGATTTCGTGATCACCTTCGGCATGCTGGCGCGCGTGCCGTTGTTCAGGGATTTCGACGCGCGGCTGTTGGGCGAGATCATGAACGTGCTGCGTTCGCAGAGCGTGGCGCGCGGCACCATCATTTCGGTCAAGGGGGCGCCCGCGCACGCCATGTACTTCATCGTTTCGGGCGAAGTGGAGGCCGAGCTTCCCCATCGCAAAGTGAGTTTCGGCCCCGGCGACTTCTTCGGCGAGCTGGCGCTGCTGCATCAGACCCATCGCCGCGCCACCATCGTGGCGACCGCGAACTGCCGCCTGCTGGCGCTCTCGGCCGAGGATTTCACCATGCTGACGCGCAAGCATCCCGAGCTGCGCCGGCATATCGAACAAGCCGCCGAGCGCCATCTGGTTGCGGGTGCCGCAGAGGGCGACATCGCCACGGCGGAAATCACCGCCGCCCAGAAGCATTACGAATACCGCGAGGACGACTGAACCGTCCCTCCCCTTTCTCCTCCCGTTGACGGAGGGAGGAAGAGAGGAAGGCAACTACGCCTTGAAGAACACGCAGAGCTTGTTGCCGGTAGGATCGCGCAGGTAGGCGCCGTAGAACTCCTTGCCTTCGGGCGGGCGGAAGCCGGGCTTGCCTTCGTCCGAGCCGCCGTTGGCCATGCCCGCGGCATAGGCCGCATCGACCTCGGCGTTGGAGTGCGCCTTGAAGGCAAGCATCAATCCGTTCGCCGGCCGCGCGGGCTTGCCGTCGAAGGGCGGACACAGGAAACAGTATTGGCTGTCCTCGCCCTTGGGGCCGTAGCCGATCCAGCCGCCGTCGGAGAATTTGCGCTCGTCGCCGACCGCACCCAGCACCGCATCGTAGAACTTGCCCGACGCTTCCACATCGAGCGCGCCGATCGTCACGTAGCCCAGCATCGCGTCCCTCTCCTGATGGGGACGGGCACCCTAGCCGAACCAAGTGAACGAAGCAAGAACAATTGGACGTTCGCCGGCGGAGGACCTCAGAACTTCTCTCCCACCATCTCCTCGCTTCTGGCCCACAGCGCCTTGGCGCGGGCGGGATCGAGAGCGAAGGCGCGCACGCCGCCCCAGACATCGCCGACCATCACGTCCGCCACGTGGCAGTCCTCGCAGTATTGGCCGCCGACCTCGCCGGGCGGCGCCACCACGCCCGCCCAGACGCTGGTCGCCGCGCCTTGCGGCACAGTCTTGAACTTGAAGGGCGGCGAGCCCGGCGGCAGGCGGACATTGATCGTATCGATCACGCGCTGGATGTCGCCGGGTGCGCGATGGCGGCCGAGCTCGGTGCGGATACCGCCCGGATGCACCGCCGTGGCGCGCACGCCGCGCGGCTTGTGGCGGCGGTCGAATTCCACCGCGAAGAGGATGTTGGCAGTTTTCGAGCGGCCATAAGCCTGCATCGGATCGTAAGCGCTGCGTTCGAAATTGGGATCGTCGAGATCGACATCGGCATAGCGATGCCCGACGGAGGAAAGGGTCACCAGCCGCGCGCCCGGCTTCATCAGCGGGGCGATCCGGTTCACCAGCACGAAATGACCGATATGGTTGGTGCCGAACTGGGTTTCGAAGCCGTCTTTCGTCTTGCCGAAGGGCGGCGCCATCACGCCGGCATTGGCGACGACGAGATCGAACGGCGTGCCCGCGGCGTTGAGCGCGTCGGCGCAGTCCCGCACGCTGTCGAGCGAAGCGAGGTCGAGTTCCACCAGTTCCAGGGAACCGCCGTTCGTGGCATCTTTCCCGACTACCTCGGCGGCGCGCCGGGCCTTGTTGAGATCGCGGGCCGCCCCGATGACGGTTGCGCCATGGGCCGCCAGCGTGCGCGCCGTTTCCACGCCCAATCCCGCCGAAACGCCCGTCACCAGCGCGCGTTTGCCCGAGAGATTCACACCGTCAAGCACCTCGTCGGTGGTGGATTCGGCGCCGAATGCCATGACCTTCTCCATGTCTGTGTGCCGTACCGGTAGTCGCGATGCGCGTGCCGGCGCTAGTGTCCCGATTCCGAAATTCGCCGCATCCCTATATCGGCGTCTGGCGAATTTCGGAATCGAAAGGACACTAGCAGACCATTGAATCCTAGTGTCGTTCCGGTTTCGAAGCTCGCCAAATCGCTGATATCGGCAAAGAGGCGAACTTCGAAACCACGACACTAAATCTTCACAGACATCTCCAATCCGCCCTCGAACGGCAGCGTTCGCGTGATGAAACCGTGTGCCGAAAGAAACGCGAAGTAGTCGGCATAGGCATCGCGGAAGCTCGCCGTGTTGTCGGCGATCAGCACCGCGCCGGGGCGCAGGTGCGGCGCCACCAGTTCGGCTGCCGGACGCACCATGGGCGTCCAGATATCGAGCAGCATGAAATCGATGGGCCCTTGGAGCTGCTTGAGAGTTTGGCGCAGATCGCCTTCGCGAAGCTCGATGAGATCGGCCAGGCCGCTTTCCGCAAAATGGGCGCGGGCGGCCTTCGCCTTCTCCGGCTCGTATTCCGTGCCGATCACCACGCCGCCGCCGTTGTCGCGCACCGCCGCGGCGAGATAGAGCGTCGACACGCCATACGATGTTCCCGCCTCCACCACGCGTTTTGCGTTCATCGCGCGGCACAGCAGGTAACAGAACTCCGCCTTGTCGCGGTCGAACGCCACCAGCTTGTCGCGCCAGAACGGCCGGCCGGCCTGGACCTCTTCCTCCGTTCCGGCGAGGCTTGCCGGGCCGTGCTGCTCGAAGAACGCCATCAGCGCCGGCCTTTGCGCCTCGCTCTCGGTGTGGAGGCGCGCGAGCAGCGACCGGAACTTCGGGTCTTCGAGCGAGTTCATGTCATCGCCTTCTTCAAGTTCGCGTCGACCTTGTCGAGGAAGCCTTCGGTGGTCAGCCATTTCTGCTCGGGGCCGACGAGGAGCGCGAGGTCCTTGGTCATGAAGCCGCTCTCCACGGTATCGACCGAGACTTTCTCGAGAGTTTCGGCGAACTGCGCGAGGCGCTGATTGCCGTCGAGCTTGGCGCGGTGCGCCAGTCCGCGCGTCCAGGCGAAGATCGAGGCGATGGAATTGGTAGATGTCGCTTCGCCCTTCTGATGCTGGCGAAAGTGGCGCGTGACCGTGCCGTGCGCGGCTTCCGCTTCCACCGTTTTGCCGTCGGGGGTCATCAGCACGCTCGTCATCAGCCCCAGCGAGCCGAAGCCTTGCGCCACGGTGTCGGACTGCACGTCGCCGTCGTAGTTCTTGCAGGCCCAGACGTAGCCGCCCGACCATTTGAGCGCGCTCGCCACCATGTCGTCGATCAGCCGGTGCTCGTAGGTCAGACCCTTCACCTTGAAGGCTGCCGCGAACTCGGCGTCGAACACCTCCTGGAACAGGTCCTTGAAGCGGCCGTCATAGGCTTTGAGGATGGTGTTCTTGGTGGAGAGATAGAGCGGGTAGCCCCGCGCCAGCGCGTAGTTCATCGAGGCCCGCGCGAAATCGCGGATCGACGCATCGAGATTGTACATTGCCATGACAACGCCCGAGCCCGGCGCCTTGAACACCTCGTGCTCGATCGTCTTGCCGTCCTTGCCGACCCATTTGAGACTGAGCGTGCCGGCATCGGGATAGCGGAAATCGGTGGCGCGATACTGGTCGCCATAGGCGTGGCGGCCGATGACGATAGGCTTGGTCCAGCCGGGCACCAGCCGCGGCACGTTCCTGCAGATGATGGGTTCGCGGAAGATCACCCCGCCCAGAATGTTGCGGATGGTGCCGTTGGGCGACTTCCACATCTGCTTGAGGGCGAACTCCTTCACGCGGGCCTCGTCGGGGGTGATGGTGGCGCATTTGACGCCGACACCGTGGCGCTTGATGGCTTCGGCCGCGTCGATGGTGACCTGGTCGCCGGTCGCGTCGCGGTGCTCGACCGAGAGGTCGTAATAGTCGAGGGTTACGTCGAGGTAAGGCAGGATCAGCTTTTTCTTGATCAGGTCCCAGATGATGCGGGTCATCTCGTCGCCGTCGAGTTCGACGACCGGATTTGCTACGCTGATCTTGTCCATGAACGGCCTCGGGTGGGGTAAGTTGGAGGCGTTCTAGCGGGGGGCGGCGGAGCCGTCAAAGGCAAATGAAGCTCAGAGATCACTT
>DATKOE010000066.1:0-3181 GCA_035524815.1 Rhizomicrobium sp. | reverse complement strand
CGAGGAGATGCACCACGCCGACAAACTCATCGAGCGCGTGCTGTTCCTCGATGGCCTGCCCAACCTGCAGGCGCTCAACAAGCTGCTGATCGGCGAGCATGTCCCGGAATGCCTGGCCGGCGACCTCAAGCTGGAGCACGGCGCCCATGCCGACACCAAGACAGCACTCGCCCACTGTGAAGGCGCGGGCGATTACGTCTCGCGCGACATCCTGCAGGACATCCTCAATGCCACCGAGGACCATATCGACTATCTCGAAACCCAGCTGGAATTGATCGAGAAGGTCGGTCAGCAGAACTATCTGCAATCGCAGATGGGAGAAGGTTCAGGCTCGTAGTACCCGTTGTAGCCAGCCAGCCGGCGGCACCACGCGCGGCAAGCCAGCCAGGGATTTCCGATTTCAATTCCTCTTTGGGAGGTTTGCCATGCGTTTCGTCCGTTCGTTCATCGTCACCTGTACTGCGCTGTGGGTGGCATCCGCCTTCGCCCTCGAATATCCGGTCGGCACGCCGCAAAACGTCGCCGGCATGGAAGTCGCCGCCGTCTATCTGCAGGCGATCGACATGGAACCCGAAGGCCACATGCGCAAGGCGGTCGAATCGGACATCCATCTCGAGGCCGACATCCACGCGCTCGCCAACAACCCGAACGGCTTTGCGGAAGGGGTGTGGATGCCCTACCTGCTCGTCAGGTACGAGCTGACGAAACAGGGTGGAGAGTCGATCAAGGGCGACATGATGCCCATGGTTGCTTCCGACGGCCCGCACTACGGCGACAACGTCAAACTGGCCGGGCCCGGCAGGTACAAGGTGAAGTTCGCCGTCTATCCGCCCAACGCCAGGGAGAATCCGCAAGGCAACCAGTTCGGACGCCACACCGACCGCGCGACCGGCGTCCGGCCCTGGTTCAAGCCGTTCGAGGTCGAGTGGGAATTCACCTACGCCGGCATCGGAAAGAAGGGCGGGTACTGATCCATGCGCGCCAGGCTGATGGCCGCGCTGCTGGCGGCGGGCACCGCGCTGCCGGCCGCCGCCGACGACACTGCCGCGCTGCGCGCCGAACTGAAGCGCCTGGCGGAGCGCATCGAGGCGCTGGAGAAGCAGAATGCCGAAATGGAAAAGGCGCTGGCGAGCGAGCGCGTCAGCGAAAGCGAACCCGAGGTCATCACCCGGCTCAAGGCCGTCGAATTCCAGACCCTGTCGATGCAGAAGCAGGCGCGGCAGATCGAATCACTCGAAGGCATCAACGTTGGCGCCAGCCTGACCGGCGTCGTGCAGAAAGTCAGTTCCGGTGGTACGCCGGAGGGCTCCCCGGAGTCGCGTGCCAACTATCGCGGCGACGTCGCCATCACGCTGCCTGGCGGCGCAATGGGCGACATCGAGGGCAAGATCTTCACGCATGTCCGCTTCGGCCAGGGCGAAGGCGTGGGCTTGCGGCCCACCTATACCGCCACGCCCAACACGGTGGCCTTCCAGACCGGCGCCGGGCCGGACGACTCGTTCGCCATCCTTGCGCAGGCCTGGTACCAGCTCAAGGTGCCGCTGCCCCGCGACGGCGTCAAATCGCAATCGAAGGAGGCCCTGCATTTCACCGTGGGCAAGATCGACCCGTTCGTCTTCTTCGACCAGAACATCGCGGCGGACGACGAATCGACGAAGTTCATCGACAACGCCTTCGTGCACAATCCGCTGCTCGACTCGGGCCGCGACATCGGCGGCGACGCCCACGGCTTCACGCCGGGTGCCATCGCCAAGTACTCCAACGAATGGCAGAAGGGCGCCGAATGGGCGCTCTCCCTGGGCGTATTCGCGTCGGGTCCGGGCGCCAACTTCAGCGGCTCACTGGCGGGACCGCTGGTGATTGCGCAGGCGGAATCCAACGCGCGCTTCAACTACCTGCCGGGGACCTATCGTGTCTATCTGTGGCGCAACGGCCGCGCCACCGGCTACGACGGCGTCGAACGCGTGCATAGCGGCATCGGCACCTCCGTCGACCAGAAGGTCACCGACGACCTCACCCTGTTCGGGCGCTACGGCCACGAGCTGAAGGGCGACGTGAAGTTCGACCGCGCCCTCACGTTCGGCGCCGAGCTTGCCGGCAGCGGCTGGAAGCGCGGCGCCGACGGTCTGGGCCTTGCGCTCGGCGCCCTGCGCACCAGCGGGAGCTTCCATAACGCTTCGCCGACCCTCGATGCCAACGGCGACGGCGATCCCGATTTCGGCTACCGCGCAGGCGGTTGGGAAAGGCAGCTCGAGTTGTATTACCGTTATCGCGTAACCCCGAAGCTGGAACTGACACCCGACTTCCAGGTGATCCAGCGCCCCGCCGGCGACGGCGCGGCCGGCACAGTCAAGCTCATCGCCCTGCGCGCCAGGGTGGGGATCTGATCGTGAAGGGCATCCACGCGACTCTGGCTGCGCTGCTGCTCGGCTGCGGCGCGTACGCGCCGGGCGTGGGCGCAGCGGAGCTGCCGGCCTTCGATGTCGTGGCCCGCGACGGCCGCCTGCTGCCGGAACGCCTCGAAGTGCCGGCCGGCGTCAAGCTGAAGATCAACGTGCGCAACGAGGGACGCGTGCCGGTGGAATTCGAGAGCACCGAACTGCGCATCGAGAAGGTGCTGGCAGGCGGCGCAAGTTCCTTCGTCGTCATCCACCCCCTGAAGCCGGGCAGCTACACTTTCGTGGACGAGTTCCACGAAGACACCGGCCGCATGCAACTGATCGCGAAGTGAGGAACCGCCATGCCGCCTGAACTCGCCGCGCACCGGCCTCTGGTCTTCGTTCCCCGTCACCCGTGCCCGCCGCGGACGCGGCTGGCGCGCCTGGGCGACTGGATGGCGGCGCATCGGCGCGCCATCCTCGGCATCCAGTGGGCGATCGTCGCCTTCTACGCCGTGCTGGTGGTGCTGCCCGCCTTCCTGCCGCACCCCAACCCCGATGCGCGCCTGTTCTCGAGCGACTTCGGCGCCGCCAGCTTCGTCGACCCGCAGTACTGCACGACACCGGGCACCATGGCGATCCAGGACAAGACGCCGACGGCGGCCGCCTGGTACGAACGCCTGGTGCTGCTGGCGCAGTACCTGTTCTGGGGCGTCTGGTGGCCCTTCGTCATCCTCTCGATCATGTTCATGGGCCGCGTCTGGTGCGGCGTGCTCTGCCCCGAGGGCGCGCTCGCCGAATTC
>DATKOE010000065.1:0-10167 GCA_035524815.1 Rhizomicrobium sp. | reverse complement strand
CGATCACGAGGTCCAGCTCGAAATCCTCCATCGCGGGATAGAGAATTTCCTCGACGGCGGGATTGAGGCGGTGAATCTCGTCGATGAACAGCACATCGCGCGGTTCGAGGTTGGTGAGGATGGCGGCCAGGTCGCCCGCCTTCGCCAACACGGGCCCAGCCGTGGAGCGGAAGTTCACCCCGAGTTCGCGCGCCACGATCTGCGCAAGCGTAGTCTTGCCGAGCCCCGGCGGCCCCGAGAACAGCACGTGGTCGAGCGCTTCTCCGCGCGCCTTGGCGGCGGCAATGAACACGCCCAGGTTCTCGCACGCCTGCCGCTGGCCCACGAACTCCGCCAGACGCTTGGGCCTCAACGAGGCTTCCAGCACATCGTCTTCGCCGTGCTCGGGGGCGACAAAGCGGTCGGTGGCTTTGGGCGTGACCATCTATCGACCCATAGTCCGCAAGGCTTCCCGGATCAACGCATCGAGGGCGGCATGCTCGCCGAGCGCCCGCACTGCGCCGGCAACGAATTCCACCGCGGTGGACTGGGAATAGCCGAGCTTCACCAGGGCGGCGACGGCATCGGCCTCGGGCCCGCGCGGAGCGGCCGCGACACCAACGCCCTCGGTTTCGCGGCCGCGCAGCATCATGGAGGGCACCTTGTCCTTCAGTTCCGTGACGATGCGCGTGGCGAGCTTGGGCCCAACGCCCTGCGCGCGTCCGACCACGCCCTTGTCGCCGAGGGCGATGGCGCGTTCGAGGTCGCGGCTGCTGAGCGCCGACAGCACATTGAGGGCGACGCGCGAGCCCACGTTCTGCACGGTTTGCAGCAGGCGGAACCACTCGCGCTCCTCGGCCGTCGAAAAGCCGTAGAGGCGGATGGTCTCGTCGGTGAGGCGGGTCTCGACCATCAGCGAGGCCTGCGCACCCTTTTCGAGACGCGAAAGCGTCGACGACGGGCAGTGCACCAGATAGCCGACGCCCATCACATCCAGGATCACGTGATCCTCGCCGAAGCTGTCGACAGTGCCTGTCAGCTTGCCGATCATGCCAGCGCCGCCAAGATGCGGGCATGCGTACCAGCGAGGTGGGCGTGGGCGATGGCCGCCGCAAGCGCATCGGCCGCGTCCGCCGCTTCGACGCCACAGGCCGGCAGCAGGCGCCTCACCATCGCCTGAACCTGTTCCTTGCCGGCGTGACCAACGCCGACCACCGACTTCTTGATGTGGTTGGGGGCGTATTCGGCGATGTCGAGCCCTGCCTGTGCCGCGGCGAGCAGGGCGATGGCACGGGCATGGCCCAGCTTGAGCGCCGCCGACGGATCCTTGTGCACGAAGGCCTGTTCCACCGCGATGGCCTGAGGCCGGATCTCGAGAATGATGCGGGCGATCTCGTTGTAGAGTCCCAGCAGGCGCAGGCCGAGCGTCTCGGCCGGGCGGGTGACGATTACGCCGTGGGCGACATGGGCAAGGCGCGTGCCCTCGCAGTCGATCGCGCCCCAGCCCATGCGCGACAGGCCGGGATCGAGCCCGAGAATGCGGACGACCGTCATATGCCACCCGAGAATCGCTGACGACAGTGTCGCGGATCGACGGGACCCAACGCAACTGCCAGTTTACTCCGCGAGCTTCGCCATCAGTGCGTCCGACAGCTGGTAGTTTCCGGTGACGCGCTGGACGTCGTCGTGGTCATCGAGGACTTCGAGCAGCTTGATCAGCGTCTCGCCGGTGTCGTCCTTGACCGCAACGGTGTTCTGCGGCCGGAAGAAAATGCCCGACTCGCTGGCTGCGCCGAGCTTGGCCTCCAGCGCGTCGCGCACCGCGGCGAAGTTGTCGGGGCTGGTGACGAATTCGTGCACGTCGCCCACCGACACCACTTCGTCGGCGCCGGCGTCGAGCGCCGCTTCCAGCATCTGGTCCTCGCTGCCCTTGTCCTTCGGGTAGCTGATCGAGCCGATGCGGCTGAACATGAAGGCGACGGAACCCGTCTCGCCCATGGCGCCGCCGAACTTCGAGAACGCCGCACGCACGTCCGCGGCGGTGCGGGCGCGATTGTCGGTGAGGCACTCGACGATCAGCGCCACGCCTCCCGGGCCGTAACCCTCGTAGCGGATCTCGTCGTAGTTCTCGGCATCCGAGCCCTGGCCCTTCTTGATGGCGCGCTCGATGTTGTCCTTGGGCATGGACTGCGCCTTGGCGGCGATAACCGCCGCTCTGAGACGCGCGTTGTGGTCGGGATCGGGCATGCCCATCTTGGAGGCGACCGTGATTTCGCGCGCCAGCTTGGAGAACAGCTTGGAGCGCGCGGCGTTCGCCTTGGTCTTCTTGAACATCACGTTGTGGGCGTGGGAATGGCCGGCCATGACGGGACTTCTTTTGCGGGAGGATTTGCGGGGCGCTGAGATAACCGGGCACGCCATGCGCTGGCAATAGCGAGGGTCGTGCGCGGGTGGTTCAGCCCGTAGACGGCCTTCGGGCTGCTCCCCCGAGATGTTGAAAGTCGTTTTCGGACTCCGGCTCTCGCCCCCAGGGTATCCTCCCTCGCCCTGCACGACTGGCGACCGGCAAAAGGACCGTAGCCGGGTTAATCGGGGTGCCCTCCACGCTCGCCTTTTGAGAGCCCTACAAAACCGTTGAATTCGTGTGGGTATCGCGGCCGCTCAGGGCAAGCTTCGGAGAAGATTAGATGTTTCTGTCCAGCGGGTTGTCGGGTGGTGGACGGACGGTCGGTTTGGCACGGACCATGACGGGAGCAAGGGCCTGATCGGCCGCCACATTTTCGCGGCGCTGATCGCGCCACGCGGCGTAGGCGAACTGGGCGCCGAGGCCGGCGACGCAGACCATCGACTGGACGAGCTTGTTGTCGCCGCTGAGGATGAGACTGACGACCGCCGCGCTCGAAAGCAGGACGCCGAAGGTGAAAACCTGCAGCGACGAACGCCCGCAGCGGATCACCGCGAGCGCAGACGCATTGCGCGACAGCGCCCCCACGGGCGGCAACATCCGGCGCACCACCATTGCCAGTGCGAGGAAGCTCAAGAGCCGCAGGGCCGACAGCGCCGTCTTGTCCAGCGGCAGCCACGCGGGATGCAGCGACGGGACCGCCGGAACGAATTGACTCACCGTTTCACTCAATTGAACGACGGCGGCCATCCCGGCAAAGGCTACCGCGCCCCAGAATGCCCACGGCGAATCGACGAGGAACGCGAGCCGGCCTTTGAGCGAAGGATGGCCGAACAGCGCGCCGAGCACGAACAGGAGCTGCCAGGCAAACGGATTGAAGAACCAGCGGTCGCCGGTGGAGGTCCACAGATTGAGGCCGAACTGGGCGGCGAGCCACAGTCCGAAAGACGGCACCAGCACGAGCCAGGCGCTGCGGGTGAATCCCTTGAGCACCAGCGGAAACACCGCCAGCAGCAGCACGTAACACGGCAGGATATCGCTGTAGGCGGGCTGATAGTGCAGCGTCAGAGCCGGAAGGATGTAGGGCAGCGGATGCTCGAACACCCAGTAAACGCGGAAAATCCAGCGGAAGTTCTCGTCACCCGTCGCCGCCAGGAAAATTCCGGAGAGCATCACCACCGCCACGAGCAGCAGCAATTGCGCGCCATAGACGACGCCGGCGCGCCGCCATACCTTCTTCGCCGCGGGCACGAACCCTTTCTTCAGCATGGCGCGGCCGTAGACCATCGCCGCCACGTAGCCTGAGATGAAGAAAAAGACTTCCGCTGCATCGGAGAAAGCAAAGGCGTGCAGCGTGAACGGCTCGAACCAGTTCTTCGGCACGTGGTCGATGAAAATGACGAGCAACGCGATGCCGCGCAGGAAATCGATGCGGTCATCGCGCCGGGAAACCGGTGCAGCGGCGGACATCGATCCGGCATGAGGCGGCGTCATCGCTTCTCCCGCAAATCACCTGGATTGCCGCTTTCGGCCCCAGGTGGCGCAATGGCAATGCGTGCTATCGACACTTCGTGACGTGGGCGAGGCAAAATCAAGCGCTTATCGTGACCCCGACGGTGAATTAACGCTGAAAGCCGCCGATCCCGGCGGTTGTCGGAAATTTCATCCGGCAAAGGTGGATCGGACCGGCCTGGACCACGGAAAATCGCGCCGACTTTGTTCAATTCCAACTTGCTTTCAAAATCGGGGTTTTACGCTGCCCGTTCATGCTACCCGCGTGTGGCAGGAGATGGGTGAAATGACCTTCCGCACGCGCGCGTTCATGCTGGAGAGCGCCTCCGGGCCGCTCTCGACGCACTATTCCGATTCCGACGCAACCGGGCGGTGTCTGCGCAACCGCTTCGCGCGCGTCACCAGGAACGCCTGGCGCCGCGACCGGCTCAGGCGCGAGGCCGTGACAGCCGTCCGCGTTACGGCTTTGCTGGCGTTCGTCACCTTGCCGGTCTCGCTGGTCATGACTGCGAACGGCTGGCCGGTGGGGCTGGCGCTTCGCCATTTCGCGGCCGCCTTCAACTGCGATGCCGCCCGCTCCGTGGGTCTGGCCCCGGCGCGCCGGGGCGAACCGGGCTACTGGCCATGGCTCGATCGCCATCAGGACGGCATCGCCTGCGAGCCGCGCCGGCTTACCGCAGCTCGAAACTGAACTGCTTGTCGAGCACTGTGCGGCCGGAGCGTTCTACCGAGTAGTGCGCCGCATAGGTTCCCCGCGCAAATCCCGCGCCGGTGTTCTTCTTGCCGGCGATCATCATCCACTGCGCCTTGTAGTGGTCGAGCGGCGCGGCGCGGGAGTCGACGAAGTTCGATCCGTCGGGCGCGCGCACGGCGATGGTCTGAATGTCGCCTGCGGCGAGTCCGATGGCGCGCACGAAGGCGACGAGTGCCGGAGCTTGAGCGGTCGGCGCAGGTGTGACGCCGGCCTCGATATCGTCCATCGTCACGGGCGCGCCGGCGAAGCCGGAATTGATGAGCTGCGGCGAGCGATAGACGAGCATGGTCTTCGCGCGCGCCGACCACAGCGAGGTGCCGCCGCCGCACGCCGCGGCGCCGAAGGCAAAGGGATCGACCTTCTGACCGTCGTGGCGGACCGACAGATGCAAATGCGGAAACGCGGCATCGCCGGATTCGCCGATGCGGCCGAGCACGGCGCCCGCCTTCACCTGTTCGCCCACGCGCACCCGCACCGAGCCAACCGCCAAATGGCAGTACTGCGTTTCCCAGCCGTTTGCGTGAACCAGCACGACGCCGTTGCCGCACTCGCGTCCCTTCACCGATTCAACTCCGGCAATGCGGACGTCGGCATCGGCCATGCTGTCGCGCACGCCCTTCACCGTTCCCGCCGCGGCTGCGAGCACGTTCACGCCGCGCTTCTGCGCTGCAAGGGTGGACAGACGGAAATCGGTACCGTCGTGGCGGTCATAGCTGAGCGCGCCGCAGCGGTAGTCCTTGGCGCCGGGTCCGGGATCGTGATCGAAATACTGCTGGATGAAGCAGGTCTGCCCGATCCTGCAATCCACGGGCAGATCGAGCGCGATCGGCGCCCCAGCCGAGGCGAAAGCGGAAGCGAGGAAGAAAACCGGAACGAGATATTTCATCGTTCTGTTATCGCGCTGGCGAACACGCATTCAAAGCGCGCCCATTTCGGCGAGGACCTCATTTTCGGCCGCGAGCCTGTCCGCGGGAATGAGATTGCCGGGCATTACTTCGCCGTTCAGGATCAGACGCGCGATACCTTTCTCGGCGCCCGAAGGGTTGTTCACCGAGATGCGCACCGTCTTGCCGCGGAATTGTCGCACGGCCCTGAAGCCCCTCCACGATTTCGGGATGCAGGGATCGATGCGAAGCCCGTCGAATTCGGGACGGATGCCCAGGATGTACTGCGTCGCGGCGAAATAGGACCATGCTGCCGAACCGGAAAGCCAGGGCACGCGCGAGGCGCCCGCGCGCGGGCTCGGCGGTGCATTCGTGAACTGGCAGTAGACGTAAGGCTCGATCTCGCGGACCTCGGCGCGCTCGTTCCAGGCCGCGGGCAAACTGGCGCGATACCACGTCCAGGCACGCTCGCCGTGGCCCAGCATGGTCTCGGCGATCACCGCCCAAAATTGTGTGTGGCTGAACACCGAGCCGTTTTCCTTCATGCCTTCGTTGAACAGCACCGCACGCATCACGCTCATATCGATCTCGACGAACGGCGGCGCGCATAGAGCAAGGCCGAAGGGTGTGGCGAGATGCTCTGCCACGCTGTCCATCGCGGTTGCGGCGCGGGCGGCACCGGCATGGCCGCTGACCACGGCCCAGGACTGGGTGTTGAGGAAGATCGAGCCTTCTGCCTGCTCGTGCGAGCCGAATTTCGTTCCGTCGCCGCCGTAGGCGCGCAGATACCACTGTCCGTCCCAGGCGTGCTCGGCGAGTCGCCGGTCCAGACCTTCGAGTTCGCCGCGGGCCCATTTCTGTTCGTCCGGCAGGTCGAGCCGCCCGCAGATCTCGGCGTATGCCGCCAGAGCGAAGCGGAGCTGGAAGCCGACCATCACCGTTTCGCCGTTCTCGCCGAGACGGATGCAATCGTTCCAGTCGGCCAGGAGCCCGCACGGCAGCCCGTGCGCGCCGGTGCGGGTCAGATTGAACTCGATGGCGCGGCGCAGATGACCGAGCACCGTGTCCTCGCACTTGTCTGCATAGGGGAGCACCTTGCGCAGGAAGTCGAAATCGCCCGTTTCCTTTACATAGGCCGGCACGGCGTTGAACAGCCACAGCGCGTCGTCCGAGCGGTATTCCATCGCGCGCGGCGCAGTTTCGCGGCCCGGCCGATGGGCGAACTGCTTGACCACCGGCATGGCCCCGCCCGTGGACACCTGGCCCGTCAGCATCAGCTCTAGGCGCTTGACGGCTTCCGCCGGTATCGCGTGCATCACGCCCAGCATGTCCTGCACGGTGTCGCGATAGCCGAGGCCGTCGCGTTCGCCCGCGTAGATCAGGCTCGCCGCGCGCGACCAGGCATAGGTGATGGCGCAGTTGAACGGTCCCCACATCGCCAGCATCGAGTTGAACGCGGGATCGGGCGTCGTGGCCTCGAAGCCCGCGATGCGCCCGTGCCAATAGGCTTTCAGCGCCGCAAGCTCTTCATCGACCTTGGCGGGATCGCGGAACATCTCGGCGGCTTTGCGACCCTCGACGCCGGCGCGGCCGATGCCCATGAGCACCAGGAACTCCCTGGTTTCGCCAGGCTTCAGTTCGATGCGGGTCTGCAGTGTGCCGCAGCCGTTATCGCCAAGCGCCAGCGATCCGGTGCAGCGACCCTCTTCCACCGCCCGCGGCCGGGCATAGCTGCCGTACGGACCCAGAAACGCCGTGCGGTCGGTATCGAAACCCTCCACCGGCGCGCCGACCAGCGCCAGGAAGCTGTGACGTCCCTGGTCCGCATTCTCGAAGTTCTCCGGATCGGATCCCATGTGCACGTTGGTGCCGTGGTCGATGATTCCGTCTTCGACGCTCATCCTCAGGATGAACTGCGAGTACTGCAGGTTGACGATATCGTTGAAGCTGCTCCAGTTGCCCGCGTACTCGACGTAGGTGAAGGCCGACAGCCGGCGCGCTGTCTTGCCGGTGTTGGTGAGCATGACGCGCCAGCATTCGAAGGTGCGGCCGAGCGGAACGAAATAGGTCGTCTCGGAACGTATCGAGGAATATTCGGACGTGATGACGGTGTAGGCGCTGCCGTGCCGGCATTCGCATTTGTAGGACTTGAGCGGCTTGCCGACCGGCTGCCAGGAGGCGGACCAGAAATCGCCTGACTCCTCGTCGCGCAGGTAGATGGTGCGGCCGGGCTGGTCGAGCGGCACCGCGTTGAAGCGCAGGCGCGTGAAGCGGCCCTGGGCTGCGGATTTGTAGAAGCTGTAGCCGCCGGCGTTGTTGGTGATGATGGCCCCGTATTCGGTCGAGCCCAGATAGTTGGACCACGAACGCGGCGTATCGGGCCGCGTGATGACGTATTCCCTCGCGGCGTCGTCGAAATAACCAAATTGCACGTTATGCCTCCGCGCCCTTGGCGGCTCTTCTGGCGGCGAGTTCCGCCGATATCTTCGACATCTTGCCTTCGAGACTGTAGAACATCATGCCGATCGCACAGACCAGTGTGCCGATGCCCGGCGCCACCGCCATCAGGATGCGGATGCCCTCCTGCGCATGTGCCGTTTGTACCATGTGAGCCTGGTAGCCGTAGATTGCCAGCAGGCTCGCGGCCAGCGTGCCGCCGATCGCCCATCCGAATTTGTTCGACATGCCGGAGGCCGAGAACACCAGGCCGGTGGCGCGACGGCCCGTCTTCCATTCCGAGTAATCGGCGGTATCGGCGAACATCGCCCAGAGCAGCGCCGAGGTCGGGCCGGTCGTGATCGAGTAGATCACGTGGTAGCCGTACAGCATCAGAAGCTGGTCGGGCCGGACGAAGTAAGAGGCGAACAGCGCCCCGGCACCGATCAACATACAGCCGATGAAGGCGTTCTTCCGGCCGGTGAAGGGGGTCACGTACTGGATCAGGAACGTGCCAAACAGCGACAGGACGGTGTTGACCAGGATGAACAGCCCGACGCCGACCACCGCGCCACCCAGGTGGAGCTCGTGACCGAACGGTGCGATCACCAGATCGCCCATGTAATACGTGAAGTAGTACATGATGGCCGCGCCGCGGATCGAAACGAAGCACACCTGTGCGATGCCCAACAGGCACAGCAGCAACCAGTGATAGTTGTGCACCAGATCGCCAAGATCGCGCCAAATTGCGGTGTTCTGCTCTTTCACCGGCTGCACGCGCTCCTTCGTCGAGGCAAAGCAGAGCAGGAACATGACAAGCGCGCCGAGAGCGTAGACCGCCATGGTCGCTTCATACCCCAACACCTGGTTGCCCTTGCCGAAAAAGGCGACGAGAGGCTGGGTGAAGGCCGCGACCACCATGCCGCCCACGAACGCAAGCGAAAAGCGCCAGGAGGACGCCGAGGTGCGCTCCTGCGGATCGGGCGAGATCACACCCATCAGCGCGCCGTATGGGATGTTGATCCCGGAGTAGACCAGCATCATCAGCGTGAGCGTGACATAGGCGTAGATGAGCTTGCCGTGGGCGGCGAGCGGGGGTGTAGTCCACGTCAGCACGCTCACGACGCTGAAAGGCACCGCCATCCAGATCAGATAGGGGCGGAACTTGCCCCAGCGCGTCTTGGTGCGGTCGGCGATCACGCCGACGATGATGTCCGTCCCCATATCCCAGATGCGCGTGATGGACAGCATCACTGCCAGCGAACCGGCGGCCAATCCGAAGACGTCGGTGTAGAAGTAACTCTGGAAGTAGATGAACGACATCCAGATCAGGTTCGAGGCGCCGTCGCCCAACCCGTAGCCGAGCTTTTCCAGCACCGAGAGCTTGCGGTCGGTCATAGATTCCCCTGTGGCGGCGTTTGCCAGCGCTTACCCTTGGGAAACTACGCGGTTTTGAACGCGACCGCTACGCCACCCCCGGTCGCAGGCTATGCGGCAGTGACGCCCTGTCTCCACGCGGCCGGCCGCCGAGAGGGTTATGCTCCATACGAAGGGAGAAGAAAACGGTGATCGCATCCAGGTCATTCGCGCGTCTTGGTGCCGGGGCGCGGATACTCTCTTTCGCGGAATTCGTTGCGGCAGGTGCAGTCGTCATCGCCCACAACGTGTTTGGCGCGCTGCCCAACGAAGTCCCTATCCTGACCGGACTTTGTATCGCTTCCGTCGCACTGAGGAACGTGGCCTGGCGGGCGGTCTGGTCCGATTCGACCGGGCCGTGGTCGCAGAACGTTCTTGTTTGGCTGTGGCGCCCGGCGTCGGCAGTGCTGAGAGGGCTTGGCCTCGGCCGGCCCAAGTCGTGGGCATTGACGATTCTGATCTCCCTCGCCGCGGCAGTGGCCATCATTGCGATGGGAGAATTCGTGACCGAGCCGCTGGCAAAGCAGCTTGGTCTTCATGCCACGAACGCGGGCGCCACGGTACTTGGCCCGATGCGCGGCAATCCCGGAAATGCGCTCAGAGCGCTGGGGCTGGTGTGGACGTTCGCCGCCTTCGGCGAGGAACTCGGCTACCGCCGCTATATCTTGGGGCGTGCCGCCGACGCCGGCGGCGGAACCGCCTGGGCCTACGCACTCGCGCTGCTCGCTGCTTCGGTGCTGTTCGGCTTCGGTCACTACTACCAGGGGCCCGCGGGCATATTC
>DATKOE010000064.1:0-16771 GCA_035524815.1 Rhizomicrobium sp. | reverse complement strand
GCCGGCAGAGTGACCCCCCCGAAATTCGCGGTGCGAATTTCGACCCTCCCCTTTCAGGGGAAGGAAAATCTCGTCGCGCGCGGTGAATTCAGTGAGGGGTTTCTGTTGCCCGGCACCCCATGCGCGCCGCGCCACTGCACGGCGTGCCATTGTCAAATTGAGGGGTGCCGGTTGTTGAGGCCGGAAATTAGTGAGGGGTTTCTGTTGCCCGGCACCCCTCGGGCCGCGCTTGTCTAACTAGAAGTTAGGCAGCGAGGGCCATTTGATTATCGTTGGCACCTATACGAGTAGCCCGATAACGGCGGATACCATACCGAGCGAAAGGACAGCCTTTACACGTCCGTCGATCCTATTTCGCCCCCGCATGGTGGAGGCGCCGGGTACCGCCCCCGGGTCCGGTCCGCTTATTACGAAGCCGTTTATCGCCATAGTCGGTTTCCCGACCTGCATAATATAGAGGCAACAGTCCGATTTTTGAAGGGCGCGGCGGCAAGGAGCTAGACTGTCAGGCGGAATCGGGTATTAGCGGCAACCCCATGCGCCAATATCTCGACCTTTTGGATCGCGTTCTCACGACCGGCGTCGAAAAGCACGACCGCACCGGCACCGGCACGCGCTCAGTGTTCGGCCATCAGATGCGCTTCGATCTGGCGGCCGGGTTTCCGCTGGTCACCACCAAGAAGCTGCATCTCAAATCGATCATCTACGAGCTCTTGTGGTTCCTGCGCGGCGAGACCAACGTGAAGTGGCTGCACCAGCACGGCGTCACCATCTGGGACGAATGGGCCGATGCCAACGGCGAACTCGGGCCCATCTACGGCCACCAGTGGCGCGCCTGGCCGCGCGGCCATTCGGGCACCATCGACCAGATCAGCGCCGTCATCTCCGACATCCGGACCAATCCCGATTCGCGCCGGTTGATCGTGACCGCGTGGAATCCCGCCGACGTGCCGATGCAGGCGCTGCCGCCCTGCCACCTGCTGTTCCAGTTCTATGTCGCGAACGGCAGGTTGTCCTGCCAGCTCTATCAACGCTCCGCCGACATTTTCCTGGGCGTGCCCTTCAACATCGCGTCCTACGCGCTGCTCACCATGATGATCGCGCAGGTGACGGGACTGAAGCCCGGCGAGTTCGTGCACACCTTCGGCGACGCGCATCTCTATCTCAATCATCTCGATCAGGCGCGCGAGCAGGTGACGCGCGAGCCCTATCCGCTGGCGGCGATGCGCATCAATCCCGCGGTGAACGACATCTTCCGCTTCAGCTTCGAGGACTTCACGCTCGAGAACTACCGCTCCCACCCGCACATCAAGGCGCCGGTGGCGGTTTAGAAGAACACGCCGTATTCCACCTGGATGATCTCGCCGGTGTCCTCATCGATAAGGAGCGCATCGGGTCCGTAGCGCACCCACACCGCGCCGGGCGGCGGGGCCATCAGGCCGTAGATGGCGAAGTTCGGAAGCCAATAATCGCGCTCGAAATACAAGTGCGGCAGATACTGGCCGAAAGTCCAGCGGCGATAGGCGTAGCCCGCCGGCGCATGCCAGCCGCCCGCGTGGAACCGGCGGGGGGCGTTGAAGGCGCGCCGATAGCGGTGGACATCGTAGTTCCGGTGCGTGCTCTGCATCATGGCGTTGCCGTGCATTTCGCCGCCGTGCATTTCCGCGCCGTGCATCGTGCCGTTTCCCAAAGTTCCGCCGTGCTCCGTCCCGGTGCCTGCGGCCGGGTGCTCGTGGCCCTTCTCGTGGTGTTCCTGATCCAGCGCCGCCGCCGCGCCGAATATCAGGCAGGCGGCCGCCGCGGCCGCAATCAGTGTTTTCATGGCCGGACTCCTTTCGCGGGAGGGAAACGATTCGCTTGCCGCTTCGTTCCTTGCTGCGGTGCGGGAGTAAACCTATGTTGCCGCCGGGAGGCGAAGATGAACATCCGTGCCGCGTTGCCGGGCGACGAGGCCTTGGTGCTTTCGTTCATCCGCGAACTGGCGGAGTACGAAAAGCTGCTCGACTGCGTGGTCGCAACCAAAGAAAGCGTGCATGAGGCGCTGTTCGGCCCGAGTCCGCGCGTCTTCTGTGACATTGCGGAGGACAATGGCGAGCCGGCCGGCTTCGCCCTGTGGTTCTATAACTATTCCACCTTCCTGGCGCGGCACGGCATCTATCTCGAAGACCTGTTCGTGCGCCCGCGGTTCCGCAGCAAGGGCATCGGCAAGGCGCTGCTCGCGAACCTCGCCGCGCGGGCGGTGCGCGAAAATTGCGGCCGGCTCGAATGGGCGGTGCTCGACTGGAACAAGCCGTCGATCGATTTCTACGAGAGCCTCGGCGCCCGCGCCGCCGAGGGTTGGACGGTCTACCGCCTCTCCGGCGATGCTCTGAAGAAACTGACAGGATGAGCGCGGTTCCGATCACGATCGTCCTTGCCCGTGCCGACAACGGCGTCATCGGCGCAGGCGGCAGCCTGCCGTGGCGCTTTCCCGACGACCTGCGCCGCTTCAAGCAGCTCACGCTGGGGAAGCCCTGCATCATGGGGCGCAAGACCTGGGACAGCCTGCCGAGGAGGCCCCTGCCCGGGCGCGTGAACATCGTCGTCACGCGGTCGCCCGGCTTCGCCGCCGAGGGCGCCGTTGTGGCCCATTCCTTCGACGAAGCACTTGTCCTGGCGGCGGAATATGCGCCGGCCGAAATCATGGTCATCGGCGGCGCCGAGATCTTCGCGGCGGCTCTGCCGAAGGCCGGCCGCATCGAACTGACCGAGGTACACGCCTCACCCGCGGGCGATGTGTCCATGCCCGTCTTCGCACCCCAGGACTGGCAGGAGACCTTCCGCGAGGCGCACGGGGCCGCTCACAGCTACGTGACACTCCGGCGCATCCGGCCGGAATCCTGATATCGCGACGCATCGGCTGCGGCTGCGGTCTTGGCGGGACCATGGCGGCGTTGTACGAGTCGGCCCACTGCTAACCAACGTGAACCTGGGGGAGGTTTCGCATGCGTTTCGGCATCATCGCAGTATCACTACTGACGCTCGCGGGCGTGGCCTATGCCGCGACCGACGACGAGATCATGGACACGCGCTACGGCAACACCACGCTCGTGCATGAGACCCTCGGAACGTCTCATATCTACTACAAGCAGGATCACACGTTCACGGGCGGCAACTGGATTCTGGACGTCAGCGGCAAGTGGAAGATCGAGAACGGGCAGATCTGCCTGTACTACGACAAGACGCCGCCGATGCACCCCAATCCGGAATGCGACAAGATCGAACATCACAACATCGGCGACAAGTGGACGCTCGGCAGCCGCAATTTCGAGCTGGTCAAAGGCATCGTGAAATAGCGGTCCGGCGATCCGACGATTGACAGAAGCTCCTCCGGCGTCGGCGACGCCGGGGGAGTTTCGACATTCGCTGTTGCCTGCTAGGGCACGGCCAGGTCGAGTTCGATCGTCACGCGCTGCGCACCGCCGTCGAACCGCCGCTCGCCGCGCGGCTGCCACGACGGATGCAGGATGATCATTCCCGACTGCGGCCGGATGGTCTCGTTCTGGCCCGCGGTAAGGCCGTTGGGCACGCGGAACCCGTATTGCGGGGCCACCATCGCCGGCAGCACGCCGCGCGGATCGCCGAGCTCGCATTCGCCGCCCAGCGACTCGTCGTCCAGCTTCTGATAGCCGTCGTCGACGTAATAGACGCCCGACCAGTACCAGCCCGGGCGCGCGGCACGTTCGAGGAAATCGCCCTTCTGGCGGATGGCAGCGGCGGCGGCAATCTTCCAGTCGAGCGTCACCCGCGAGCCGTTGCGCGTGGCCGTCAGGCTGTCGGCCAGTTCGCGCGCGACCCGGAACAGCGTCTGCATGTGCTGGCCGCCCCACGTCTCCAGGTCGGGCGCGGAGCGCCAACCCTGGCTGTGGTTGCCGTTGAGAGCCTCCAGCTTGGCCTTCTCGAGGATCAGCGGGCGCAGCTCCGCATTGAACTCCTGCGCGACCGGCAGGTAGTGCACGCACACCGGCGTCGCGAACATGCTGCGGACTTGCGGTTTGGGTGCGACCATGTCGGTAAGAGAGTCCCCCGTCTATTCGAACACGATTTCGGGCGCCGCCCGTTGAGGCGCGGCGATTTTCGCCGCCACCTGCTCGGCAATCAATAGGAAAGCTCGGCCTTCGGGACCGTTGGGAGCGGCTGCGACGATCGGTGTCCCGGCGTCCGAGGTCTCGCGAATCACGGGGTTCAGGGGGATTTCGCCCAAAAAGGCCTCGCCGAGCGATTCGGCGGTGGCCCGCGCCCCGCCATGTCCGAAGATGGGACTCTCGTGCCCGCAATGCGGGCAGACGAACATGCTCATGTTCTCGACGATGCCCAGGACCGGCACCTGGGTCTTGCGGAACATGGCGATGCCGCGCCGCGCGTCGATGAGGGCAATGTCCTGCGGGGTGGAGACGATCACCGCCCCCTTCAGCGGCACGCGCTGCGCGATGGTGAGCTGCGCGTCGCCGGTTCCCGGCGGCATGTCGATGACGAGAACGTCGAGCGGCGCCCACAATCCGTCATTCAGCATCTGAGTGAGCGCGCTCTGCACCATCGGTCCGCGCCAGATCGTGGCTTCGTCCTCGCGCAGCAACAGGCCGATCGACATCGCCTTGATGCCGTATTTCTCGATCGGCAGGAACTTGCCGTCCTGCGCGCGCGGGCGTTCTTGGATCGCCATCAGGCGCGGCACGCTCGGCCCGTAGATGTCGGCGTCGAGCAGCCCAACCTTGAGCCCCAGCGCCTTCAGCGCGAGCGCGAGATTGACGGCGACGGTCGATTTTCCCACGCCGCCTTTGCCGCTGGCCACGGCGATCACGGCTCCGACACCTTCCAGTCCGGCCTGCGGCGCGGGGCCGCGCCTCTTGGGCGCTTCGCCGTCGCTGTGGGCGGTCAACACCGCGGTGACCGACAGCACGCCCGGCAGGGCATGGACGGCGTCCTCGCAGGCCTTGCGCAGGGGTTCGGCGGACGCGCCGCGCTCGGGCGCGACTTCCAGGGCGAATCCGACGTGTCCGTCCTTGACGACCAACCCCTCGATCATGTCCTGGTGGACGACGCTTCGCCCGCTGACGGGATCGATCACCCCATCGAGCGCTCGCAGGACGTCGTCGCGGGTTGCTGCCATTGTTTGCGCCTCGTCGGAGATGCTCATATAACCGCGCCGGCGCCGAAAACAAGCAATGGCGCGGAAAACAGGGAATCAAGGCCCGTGCCTTGGATGAACCAGAGCGGCGGCGGCCAGCCGAAAGGTCCCTGGGGGCAGGGGCCGGCTTCGGGGGGCGTGCGGCCGCCCGATTTCGAGACGCTGCTCAGGAAATTCTGGGACGACGTCCGCCGTTACATTCCGGTGGGCGGCATCGGCCGGCGCGGCATGATGGCGATCGGGGTCGTCGTCGCCCTGCTGTGGCTGCTGGCCGGCGTGTACACCGTCGATCCCAAGGAACAGGGCGTGGTGCTGCGCTTCGGCCGCTTCGTGGAGCATACCGGCCCCGGCACGCACTACCATCTGCCCTGGCCGATCGAGAGCGCCTACACGCCGAACGTCAAAAACGTGAACGAGATCGACGTCGGCTACAAGCCGGCGGCGGACAAGAACGCGCAATCCGAATACGACGACGTCCCCGACGAGAGCTACATGCTCACCGGCGATGAGAACATCGTGAACATGCATTTCGCGGTGTACTGGCGGATCAAGGACGCCAACGCGTTCCTCTTCAACGTCAACTTCGGAAACAAGCCGGAGGACACCGTCAAGGCCGTGGCCGAAAGCGCCATGCGCGAAGCGGTGGGCCAGGAGCGCCTCGATCTCATCATGACCAGCGACCGGGAGCAGATCCAGCTCAAGGTCAAGCGGCTGATGCAGCAGACTCTCGATTTCTACAATGCGGGCGTCGAAGTGACCGACATCGCCATGCGCAAGGCCGAGCCTCCCAGCCAGGTGCGCGACGCCTATCTCGACGTGCAGAAAGCGCTCGCTGACCAGGACCGCATGCGCAGCGAAGCGGAGGCTTACGCCAACAAAATCATCCCGCAGGCCCGCGGCGAGGCCGTCCACATCGTGCAGGACGCGGAAGCCTACCGCCAGCAGGTCATCGCCACCGCCATGGGCGAGGCCCAGCGCTTCAATTCCGTCTATCAGGAATACAAGAAGGCGCCGCAGGTCACGCGCCAGCGCATCTACCTGGAGACCATGTCGCAGGTATTGGCGCCGATGAACAAGGTGATCGTCGACGATTCGCTCAAGGGCGTGATGCCTTATTTCCAGTTGCCGCCGCTGCCCAGGCCCGCGTCGGGTCCGCAACAGCAGCCGGCGCGCTCGCCGCAGCCTCCGGTCAACGAAACCGTCGTCACGTCGGGCGACCAGGGGGGCGGCCAATGAACCGCGGTATCGGCCTCTCGATCGCGGTCGGCGTGCTGGTCCTGCTCGGCATCTTCGTGTCGTGCGTCTACACGGTTTCGCAGACCCAGCAGGTGCTGCTTGTGCAGTTCGGCGCTCCGGTCGGGATCGTCAACGAGCCCGGCCTGCACGCCAAGCTGCCTTGGCAGACCGTGTATTTCTTCGACCGCCGCCTGCTCAATCTCGACGCGCCGAGCGAAGAGGTGATCGCCCTCGACAAGAAGCGCATTCTGGTCGACGCCTTTGCCCGCTGGCGCATCCTCGATCCGTTGCTGTTCTATCAATCGAACCTGGACGAGGACCGGCTTCAGCCGATTCTGTCGTCCAATATCCGGCGTGTCCTGGGCTCGCAGGATTTCGCCGAGATGCTGTCGGCCCGGCGCACCGACCTGATGCATCAGATCCGCGACAACATGAACCGCGACGTCAGGGGCTACGGAGTCGAAATCCTCGACGTGCGCATCCGCCACGCCGACCTGCCGCAGCAGAACAGCCAGGCGATCTATCAGCGCATGACCAAGGAGCGCGAGCGTCAGGCCACCGAATACCGCGCCCAGGGCGACGAAATCGCCCAGCGCATCCGCGCCCGCGCCGAGCGCGAGCGCACGGAGATCATCGCCGAAGCCCAGCGGCAATCCTCCATCCTGCGCGGCGAGGGCGACGCGGAAAAGACGAAGATCACGGCGGCGGCCTATGGCCAGGACCCGAATTTCTACGCCTTCTGGCGCTCGATGCAGGCGTATCAGGACTCGCTGTCGGGTTCGAACACGACGCTGATCCTGTCGCCCAAGAGTGATTTCTTCAAATATCTGGGGCAAGGTGCCGGTCCCGCCGGCAACGGCAAGCGCTAGGACAGAGTGACATGGAAACGGGGGAACTCTACCGGCAACTCGAGGATCAGGCACGCGCGCTGGCGGGCGGCGAACGCGATCCCATCGCCAATGCCGCGAACTTCGCGGCCCTGATCTGGGAGATGCTGCCCGACATCAACTGGGCAGGCTTTTATTTCCGCCAGGGAGGATGGCTCGTGCTCGGCCCCTTCCAGGGCAAGCCCGCCTGTTCGCGCCTGCAGATGGGACTGGGCGTGTGCGGCGTCGCGGCCAAGCAGGCCAAGACGCTGATCGTTCCCGACGTGCACAAGTTCGAGGGGCACGTTGCCTGTGACGAAGCCTCGAATTCGGAGCTTGTCGTTCCGCTGCTGCGCCACGGCTATGTGGTGGGTGTGATCGACCTCGACAGTCCCAAGTTCGACCGCTTCGGCGCCGGGGACGCCAAGGGCGTCGAAGCGCTCGCGCGCCTGTGGCTCGATCGCAGCGACGAGCTGCGCTAGCCCCGCAAGACCGGCGCCGCATCGACCACACGGGCAAGATCGTGATCTCTCCGCAGTTCGACGACGTGGGCGGCATCTCCACGGTCTATGCGCTCGACGAGCGCTACGGCCTGACGCCGGTCAAGCTGGACGGGAAGTGGGGCTACATCGACCGGACCGGAAAGTTCGTGATTGCTCCCCAATTCTACGACGCCAAGTCGTTCGATGAAGACTCAGGGCTGGCCCTGGTCATCGTCGGCGACAAGTGGGGATACATCGACACCGACGGCACCTACGCGATAAATCCCCAGTTCGACAACGAAGGATTCTTCCTCACCGACGCGCGTGTCGCCGAAGTGCAGATGGGCTCCCGCTGGGGCCTGATCGACGCCAAGGGCGGCTTTGTCGCCAATCCGCAGTTCGACGAGATGACGTGGTGCGGGCCGGCGGGCCTGACCATCGTATCGATCGGCGGCAAATGGGGCTTGGTCGACGCGTCGGGTCGTTACGTCGTCAACCCGCAATTCGACGAGATCACCTGTCCCGTCGACCGCAATTCGGAATCGGATTGAACTCGAACAGCGGCGTTGCGGCCTTCACGGCTTGCCCTTGCACATCTCGTTCGTGATCTTGCGGTATTGGGCGTAGGGCTCCATGCCCGCTGCCGCGCGGCGCGCGTTGAGGTGGGTTTCGTCAGCAATCGGGTTCGGTTCCCAGTGACGCGTGTCGCTTTCACCAACGCACCGGCCCTGGGTGCCGTAGAGCTGCGGCTTGTTCTGATGCATCGCCTGCCGGTCGGCGATATAGGCGTAGGAAACCGCCGGTGTGTATCCCTGCTCGAACGATGCCTCGATCAGCTTGTAGAACTTGGTTTGCAGCTTCTGATCCTCGTCGGCGTGCTGAGCGAGCAGCCACGCCGTGTTCTGCAGTTCCCGGCCCCAATGGACTTCGTCCGGCCAGCCGAAGCGATCGACGATACGGTCCAGAGTCGAGCGGGACAGCGCGTCGATCGCTTGCATCCGTTCGCCGACCGGCACCATGCAGGCTTCGCGCTCACCGGCCGGTTTGGCCTCACATGGGAACGACTGAAAGCGGACCAATTGGTCGATCTCTTCCACGTAGACCAGCCTTCCCGCCGCACAAGCCTTCTCCGTCTCCGGGCAACGCGAAGCGGTGAGGTCGTGCTCGACTTGTGCGCTGTAGGCCTCGACCGCGGCGGGGTTGGGGTTGGCGTGCCGCATCAGGAAATCGTCATACAGGTCGTCACCGCGCGCCGGCCCAGTCTGACGTCTCACCTCATCCCACCATGCGCTGGCGGCTCGATGCCTCGCCGATTTTCTTTCCGCACAGGACCGCTCGCGGCACTCGGGATTGACCTGCGCCAGCTCCAGCGCCGCGAGCGCGAACTTGTACCTGCCCATCGCGCAGAGGCGGTCGTGCACGTCGCAGGCCGCCAGCCGTGCCTCCTGTTCGAACATGGCGATGCGCTGGTCGAGTTGCGCTTCGGTTTCGGGAACGATCAGGTTCTTCGCCGCGCACGGCGAGGCCAGCATCGCGATGCTCAACAGAAAACCACACAAGAGTCTTCCCACTCCCGCCTCCCTTGCCGATCCCTGGAATCTGGGTTGCACGATGGCTCATTTCATCCGATCCGGGTGCGCCGGAATCGCGCACCGGACCGCACAGGATAATGTTCCTATTCCGGTCGGGATGACGGCCGCCCGGCGGCGGCGGATGCGGGGATTGTTGGCGGCCGCCCCCAATTCACGCCCTATTTGCTTCCCAGCGCGCTTGCCTATGCTGTAGTCCAATTTCGAGGGTCAAGGGCCAGATTGAGATGCGTTGGCGTTCGTTTTTCGTGGGATTGGCGTTTTCCGGCACGCTGCTGAGCGCGCCGCTGGCCGCGCGTCCGGCGCCCGATTCGTTCGCCGATCTTTCGCAGCAGCTCCTGCCGACCGTCGTCAACATCTCGACCAGCCAGACGCTGAAGCCTACCCAGCGCTCCGCCGTGCCGGAGCTGCCGCCGGGCTCGCCGCTGGAGGAGCTGTTCAAGAACTTCATGGGCCCCCGGAGCAACCTGCCGCGTCACGTCACGTCGCTCGGCTCCGGCTTCATCATCGATCCCTCCGGCCTCATCGTCACCAACAACCACGTGATCGACGATGCGGACCAGATCACCGTCACCCTCAACGACGGGTCATCGGTTCCGGCCAAGCTCATCGGCCGCGACGAGAAGACCGATCTCGCTCTGCTCAAGATCAACACCAGGAAGCCGCTGCCCGCCGCCCATTTCGGCGACTCGGACAAGGCGCGCATCGGCGACTGGGTGATCGCCATCGGCAATCCCTTTGGGCTCGGCTCGACCGTGACCGCGGGCATCGTCTCGGCGCGCAACCGCAACATCGACGCCGGCCCCTATGACGAGTTCATCCAGACCGACGCGCCGATCAACCGCGGCAATTCCGGCGGCCCCCTGTTCGACATGGGTGGCAACGTCGTCGGCGTGAACTCGGCGATCTATTCGCCCTCGGGCGGCTCGGTCGGGATCGGTTTCTCGATCCCCTCGAACCTCGTGCGCGACGTCATCCAGCAGCTGCGCAGCTACGGACAGGTGCGCCGCGGCTATGTCGGCGTCAACATCCAGCAGGTGACCGACGATATCGCCGAAGGCATGGGGCTGCCGGCCGCCACGGGCGCGCTCGTCAGCGCGGTGACGCCGAACGGGCCGGCGGCGAGGGCCGGCATCCGCACCGGCGACGTCATCGTCGGATTCGACGGCAAGAAGGTTCCCGATTCGCGCGTGCTCTCGCGCATGGCCGCCGCCGCGCCGATCGGCAAGACGGTGGCCGTCGATCTGGTGCGCGACCGCCAGCGCCTGACGGTGAAGGTCACGGTGCAGCGCCTCAACGAGCCGTCGACGAAACCCATGCGGACACCGCCGCCCAAGCCGCGCCAGAAGACGACGCAGCTCGGCCTGTCGCTGTCGCCGCTCGATCCCGACGCGCGCGCCGAATACAGCGTGCCCGGCGGCGTCGACGGCGTGCTCGTCACCGATGTGGCGCCCGACAGCCCCGCCGAGGAGAAGAACGTCCGCGCCGGCGACGTCATCGTTGCGGTGGGAAAACAGCCGGTGCGCACGCCCGACGATGTCGCCCGGCGCGTGAACGCCGACCTCAAGGCCGGCCGCAAGGTCGAAATCCTGCTCGTCAACCGCGGCGGCGCGCCGGCGTTTGTGGCGTTGAGGTTTTGAAGGGTGACGCCAAGCAGGACCGTCATGGCCGGGCTCGACCCGGCCGTCCATGTCGAAGCCCGCCCAGAAACTGAAATGGATGGCCGCCTCACGGGCGGCCATGACGGATCAAGGATTGGCGATTTCCTCGTCCTTCGAGACGCGAGCTTCGCTCGCTCCTCAGGATGAGGAAATTCCTGGAATCCGACTTCGCCTCACCCTGAGGAGCCCACCGAAGGTGGGCGTCTCGAAGGGCGAGGCGTCCCGACCTCCCCGCCAAGGGGAGGTGAAAATCAGGAAACGATCTCTTCTTCCCGATAACCTTGCAGGTACAGCAGCGCCTTCAGGTCATTGTGCGCGACGCTGGCGCCGGCCGCCGCGGCGACCACCGGCTTGGCGCGATAGGCCACACCCATTCCGGCGCGCTGGATCATGGCAAGATCGTTGGCACCGTCGCCCACCGCAAGCGCCTCGCTCGCGTCCAGTCCGAGCTTCCGCAAGGCGCGCGCCAGCGCCTCCAGTTTCGCCTCGCGCCCCAGGATCGGCTCGCCCACAGTGCCCGTGAGCGCCGTGCCGTCGTCATTGAGGACATTCGACTGGTATTCGTCGAAGCCCAGCGCCTGCGACACGCGCGACGTGAAATAGGTGAACCCGCCCGACACCAGCAGCGTATGTGCGCCGTTCGCCTTCATGGTGGCGACCAGTTCCTTCGCGCCCGGGATCAGGTGCACGCGCTCCTGCCAAACCTGCTCCAGCGCCGTCAGCGGCAGGCCCTTCAGGAGGCCGACACGTTGGCGCAACGCGCCTTCGAAGGCAATCTCGCCACGCATGGCGCGTTCGGTGATGGCTGCAATCTTCGGGCCGATGCCGGCGATGGCCGCGAGTTCGTCCAGGCACTCGCAGTCGATGATGGTGGATTCCATGTCGGAGACGAGTAGCTTCTTCTTCCGGCCTTGAGTCGCCACCACGCTAATGTCGGCCGCTGCGTCGTTCAGCGTCGCGCGCATCTCGCCCAGCACCGCTGTGGGATCGCCGTCGAAGCCGATGTCGAACGCCCTGCTGGGCGACAGCCATACCGGCTCTCCGATCACGCGCAGACGGGACGCCAATTCCTCCGCATCCTGTGCGATAACGTTGAGGACATAGGTGAATCGCATGCGGCCCTCGATCGATGCCGTGCTTATTGCAGGCCCCACCGCCAGCGGCAAGTCGGCGGCCGCGCTGGCGCTGGCGGAGGCGCTGAACGGCGTCGTGATCAATGCCGATTCCATGCAGGTCTATCGCGAAGTGCGCATCCTCTCGGCGCGTCCGACGGACGCCGACACGGCGCGTGTGCCGCATCTGCTCTACGGCCATGTGAGTGTGCGTGAGCGCTATTCGGTGGGGCGCTATCAAACGGATGCAATCGCTGCACTGACCGAAGCGCGCACGCAGCACCGCCTGCCGATCTTCGCCGGCGGCACGGGGATGTATTTCGGGGCGCTGACGGAAGGGTTGGCCGACATCCCGCCCGTCCCCGCGGAGATCCGTGCCCGCGCCCGCGCCAGGCTGGAAGAGCTTGGCGCGGCAGGACTGCACGCCGAACTTGCCGCGCGCGATCCCCTGACGGCGGCCCGGCTTCGCCCCTCGGACCCGCAGCGGACCCTGCGCGCCTGGGAGGTGTTCGAAGCCACCGGGCGGCCGCTGGCGAGCTGGCAGGACGAGGCCGGCAGGCCCGTGCTGGAGGGCCTGCGGCTGGCCCGCTTTGTCCTCGATCTGCCGCGGCCGATCCTGCGCGAGCGGATCGCCGTCCGCTTCCGCGCCATGCTGGAGGGCGGCGCGCGCACGGAAGCTGCCGCGCTGAAGGGGCTCGATCCCTCGCTTCCTGCCGCCAAGATCCTGGGGTTGCGCGAGTTGTGGGCGCTCGAGGACCGCGCCTTGACCGAGGCGGAGGCCGTCTCCGATGCCGTTACCGCCACTCGCCAGTTCGCCAAGCGGCAGGTGACCTGGTTCCGCCACCGGATGGCAGACTGGACTTGGATGCCGGCTGACGATGACGGCAACTTTATGTCCTCGATGCGACAAATTCTCTCCTAAAATTGCTTGACCGGCCTCACCGCGGTCCGTAGGTTGCGGCCGACCGCGAGAGGCAAACCATTTGATGAGCATTCTCGTAGTACTTAGCGAGCCGCACCCCGGCGGGGGCTGACCCCGCGTACCGGTCAGGCGGCTTGCGAACAAGGGGCGGCAACGCCCCTTTCGCTTTTTGGACAGCACACGGACAAGAAAAGATGATCCCGACGATGAAGCAAATGACCGGCGCCGAAATGGTGATTCAGGCGCTGAAGGATCAGGGCGTCCAGCACATATTCGGCTATCCCGGCGGCGCCGTACTGCCGATCTACGACGCGCTGTTCGCCGCCAACGATCTTGTCCACGTGCTTGTTCGCCACGAGCAGGGCGCCGTGCACGCCGCCGAAGGCTACGCACGCTCCACCGGCAAGGTCGGCGTGGCGGTCGTCACCAGCGGTCCGGGCGCGACCAACGCCGTCACCGGCCTTGCCGACGCGCTCATGGACTCCATCCCGATCGTCGTGCTGTCCGGGCAGGTCGCCACCCACCTGATCGGCAACGACGCCTTCCAGGAATGCGACACCGTCGGCATCACGCGGCCCTGCACCAAGCACAACTGGCTGGTGAAGGACATCGAGGACCTGCCGCGCATCCTGCACGAGGCCTTCCAGATCGCCACCACCGGCCGCCCGGGACCCGTCGTGGTCGACATCCCGAAGGACATCCAGTTCAAGAAGGGCCTCTATATGGAGCCCGACAGCATCGCTCACCGCACCTATCGCCCCGCCTTCGAGCCGGACATGGACGTGATCGAACAGGCGGTGGCGCTGATGGCGGCAGCGAAGCGGCCGGTCTTCTACACCGGCGGCGGCATCATCAACGCCGGTCCCGCGGCGTCGCAGGCGCTGCGCGAGCTGGTGGAGCTCACCGGTTTTCCCATCACCTCCACGCTGATGGGGCTCGGCGCCTATCCCGCGAGCGGCAAGAACTGGCTCGGCATGCTGGGCATGCACGGCACCTTCGAAGCCAATCACGCCATGCACGATTGCGACGTGATGATCGCCTTGGGCAGCCGATTCGACGACCGCGTCACCGGCCGGGTGGACGGCTTCTCGCCGGCGTCGAAGAAAATCCACCTCGACATCGATGCCTCGCAGATCAACAAGAACGTGCGCGTTGACCTGCCGATCGTCGCCGACGCCGGACAGGCCATCAAGGCGATGGTCAAGGTCTGGAAGCAGCGCAAGTACGAAGCCGACCGCGCGGCGCTGAAGGACTGGTGGGCGCAGATCGAGCGCTGGCGCGCCAAGAAATGCCTCGACTACAAGCAGAACGGCGGCCTCATCAAGCCGCAATACGCCATCGACCGGCTCTACGAGCTGACCAGGGGCCGCGATCTCTACATCACCACCGAAGTGGGCCAGCACCAGATGTGGGCGGCGCAGCGCTTCAAGTTCGAGGAGCCCAACCGCTGGATGACGAGCGGAGGGCTGGGCACCATGGGTTACGGCCTGCCGGCGGCGGTCGGCGTGCAGATGGCGCACCCGGACAGCCTCGTCATCGACATCGCGGGCGAAGGCAGCGTGCAGATGACCATGCAGGAGATGGCCACGGCGGTGCAGTACAATCTGCCGATCAAGATCTTCATCCTCAACAACAAGTACCTCGGGATGGTGCGCCAGTGGCAGCAGCTCCTGCACGGCGGGCGCTATTCGCATTCGTATTCCGAGGCGCTGCCGGATTTCGTCAAGCTGGCCGAGGCGTTCGGCGCGGTCGGCTTCCGCGCGGAGCATCCCAAGGAGCTCGACGAGGCGATCCTGAAGATGATCGACGTCAGGCGGCCGGTGCTGTTCGACTGCGTGGTGGACCAGAAGGAAAACTGCTATCCGATGATCCCCTCCGGCGCCGCCCACAACGAAATGATCCTGTGCGACGCCGAAGAGGAAGCCACCGAAGTCAGTGAAGCCGGAAAGATGCTGGTCTGATGCGATACCTTTACATCAAATGGGTCCACAAGGATCCGGGTGCGCCGGTGCACATCTACAGCGAGATCGGCGACGACTCCTACGAGCGGCGCAAAGTCGAGGTCTACAAGGACGGCCGCAAGGGCTTTGCCGACGCCAGCGAGGAGTTCGGCGGCACGAGTCTGGGCGTGATGCCCGTACCCTCGCTCAAGGACATCGCCGCCCAGCCGGAATACCAGCCCAAAGAGATTTCGGCCGAGGATTTCCAGAAGATTTGGATGAAACGCCGGGGGCAAGGATGAGTTCGGCAGCAAACGGAAAGCGGATCGAGCGCCACACCTTCGCGGTGCTGGTCGACAACGAGGCGGGGGTGCTCGCCCGCGTGGTCGGGCTGTTCAGCGGCCGCGGCTACAACATCGAGTCGCTGACGGTGGCCGAAGTGGACCCCGCCGCGCACACCTCGCGTATCACCATCGTCACCTCCGGCACGCCCGAGATCCTGGAGCAGATCCGGGCCCAGTTGGGCCGCATCGTGCCGGTGCACCGCGTGGTGGACTGGACGCTCGACATGCCCTCCATCGCCCGCGAAATGGCGCTGGTGAAGGTCGCCGGCACCGGCGAGAAGCGGGTGGAAGCCTTGCGCATCGCCGATGCTTTCCGGGCGCGGCCGGTGGACACCACGCATACGAGCTTCGTGTTCGAGATCACCGGCAGCCCCGATAAGATCAACCAGTTCGTAGACCTGATGCAGCCGCTGGGCCTGGTCGAAATCTCGCGGACCGGCGTGGCGGCGATCTCGCGCGGCCCGGAGGCGATGTGAAGTGTTTGCCCCTCTCCCCTTGAGGGAGAGGGCGCAAAATCTCGCACTTAGCCGAGCACGCACCGGCGTCTCCGCCGCACCTTGCGAGGCTAAGTGCGAGATTTTGCGGGTGAGGGGTCACCGTCGCAGCACTACCCCTCACCTGAAAAATCATCGGGGTTAGCGCTGCGCCCGTTGTGTTCGTTTCGAGAGAGACGCCGGCGCTGCGCTAACCCCGTGATTTTTCTTCCTCTCCCTCAAGGGGAGAGGGAGTCTTGGTCGTTTTCTCCGGGCCGGACTTGACCCGGACATTCAATGGTGAAAACACGCCCTTCGCCGACATTCAGGAGCCAGCCACATGCGCGTCTATTATGATCGGGATGCCGATCTGAAATTCATCACCAACAAGAAGGTGGCCGTCATCGGCTTCGGCTCGCAAGGCCACGCCCACGCGCAGAACATGCGCGATTCGGGCGTGAAGGAGGTCGTGATCGCGGCGCGTCCCGGCGCCTCGTGGAAGAAGGCGGAAGCCGCCGGCTTCAAGGTCATGACCAACGCCGAGGCCGCCAAATGGGCCGACGTCATGATGATGACGACGCCCGACGAGCTGCAATCCGACATCTACAAGGCCGACCTTGCCCCCAACATGAAGCAGGGCGCGGCGCTGTTCTTCGCCCACGGCTTCAACGTGCATTTTCGCCTGATCGAGGCGCGGCCCGATCTCGACATCGTCATGGTGGCGCCCAAGGGCCCCGGCCACACGGTGAGGAGCGAATACCAGAAGGGCGGCGGCGTGCCCTGCCTGATCGCGGTGGCGCAGGACGCATCCGGCAACGCCCACGAGCTGGGCCTGGCCTATGCCTCGGCCATCGGCGGCGGCCGTTCGGGCATCATCGAAACCACGTTCCGCGAGGAATGCGAGACCGATCTGTTCGGCGAACAGGTCGTGCTCTGCGGCGGCCTCGTGGAGCTGATCCGCAACGGCTGGGAAACGCTG
>DATKOE010000063.1:0-11936 GCA_035524815.1 Rhizomicrobium sp. | reverse complement strand
AAAAGCAATTGGCCCGCCGGGGCGGGCCAAGTTGGGGCCTCCAAGATTGAATGGAGAGGTCGGCTGGCTGTGCGCCCCGGACTGGGGGGCTGGGGGGCTTGAAAGTCGCAGAGCACTCAAGCCAGCCGACAGGCGGGGTTATGTCCACGCATGAAGGCCTCAGCGTGGTCCGAATGTGTCCATTCCAAGGCATTGGATGAAGATCATGTAGGAATTGCGCGTCTGCGACAGGATGCGCGCGATGCAGTCCATTACTCACACAAATGTGTGCCGCATTCGCACAAAAACAAAGCCCCGGAATCCATCCGGGGCTTTGCACGATTCATGAGCCGGAGTTCAGCGGCGATCGCCGAACAGGCGCAGCAGCATCAGAAACAGATTGAGGAAATCCAGATACAATTTCAACGCACCGAAGATCGCCTTGCGTCCGGCGATCGAGCCGTCGTCGTTCACCGAGTAGCTGTTCTTGATCCACTGCGTGTCGTAGGCGGTCAGTCCGGTGAAGACGAGGACGCCCACCATCGAGATGATCCAGCTCATCATGCTGGACTGGAGGAAGAAGTTCACCAGCCACGCGATCACGATGCCGATCAGCCCCATGAACAGGAACGAGCCGAAGCCGGTGAGGTCGCGCTTCGTCGTGTAGCCCCACAGGCTCATCGCGCCGAAGGTGGCGGCGGTCACGAAGAACGTCTGTGCGATGGCCGCGCCCGTGTAGATGAGAAAGATCGGCGCCAGCGACACTCCCGTCAGGCCTGCATAGACCCAGAACACCGCTTGAGCGGTGCCGAGGCTCATGCGGTCGAGACGGAACGACAGCAGCAGGACCAGTGCGAACGGCGCCAGGAGCACCACCCAGCCCAGCATCGAAAGGCTGACCGTGCCATGGGCGCCCACCTGGAAGAACAGGCGAAGCAGTTCGGGCGAGGAGGCCGTCAGCCAGGACGCGCCGGCGGTCAGCCCCAGACCCACGAGCATGTAGTTGTAGACCCGCAGCATGTAGGCGCGCAGGCCGGCGTCCATGACGCCCGCTTCGGCCGCCTGGCCGCGAATCAGTCGATTGGAGTCATAGTCCGCCATAGGTAATCCTTCCTTTGGTCCGATTTGGACCCGGTTCGCCCGTAATATCGGGTCTTCGCCTAAGCGGTTCAAGGACAAGTAGCCTCCCCCTGGTGGCGAGGCCGGAGATTTCGAGCGTAGCGGCAAATTCTCCGGGTGGGGGCGAGCTCCCACCTGATCCGAATTCGTTTTGCATGGCTCCAATTCGCCGGATCGACCTCCCCACAAGGGGGAGGTAATTAGGAGTTCCAATTCCGGCTGCGATTCCTTAACGGGAATTCATGTTCAAACGCCTGTTCACCGTCGCCTTCTTCACCGCGATCTCGCGGGTGACGGGATTCCTCAGCAACATCGTGGCCGCGGCCGTGCTGGGCGACGGGCTGATTTCCGATGCCTTCTGGGCGGCGTTCCGCCTGCCCAACAGCTTCCGCGGCATCTTCGGCGAAGGCGCCTTCAACGCGGCGTTCCTTCCGCGCTTCACCAGGCTGCACACCCAGGAAGGGCCGGAAGCCGCCTCGCGTTTTGCCGACGAAGTCTATTCGTGGCAGATCGCCGCGCAACTCGTGCTGCTTGTCGTGGCGCTCGCCGCGATGCGCTACGTCATGATCGCGCTGGCGCCCGGCTTCGGCGATCATCCCGGACAACTCGAACTGGCGACCGCCCTGGCGCGCATCGAGTTTCCCTACCTCATCATGACGGTGTCGTCGGTGCAGCTCACCGCCATGCTGAACGCCATCCAGCGGTTCGCGGCGGGCGCTGCGTGGTCGATCCTGCTCAACCTGACGATGATCGCCGCGTTGTTTGCGGCGCGCTGGTTCCCGAATGCCGGCTACGCGGCGGCGTGCGGCGTTTTCCTGGGCGGCGTGGCACAGCTCGGCTTCATCTCCTGGGCCGCCGCCCGGAGCAGTCTGCGCCTGAAGATCCGGTGGCCGCGCTGGACGCCGGAAATGAAGTCCTTCCTGGTTGCGCTAGGAACTGCGACCGTGGGAACGGCGAGCGTGCAGATCGCCCTTTTCATCGACACGATGATCTCGAGCGTGCTGCCCGCGGGCGTTCTGACCTCGATCAACTATGCCGACCGTATCGACCAGTTGCCGCTCGGAGTGCTCGGCCTGGCGCTGGCGACCGTGCTGCTTCCAGAAATGTCGCGGCGCATCGCGCAGGGCGACGAAGCGGGCGCGCGCTCGGCGCAGAACCGCAGCATGGCGATCGCGCTGTTCCTCTCCTTGCCGTTCGTCGGGGCCTTCCTGGCCGTGCCGCAGACCATCATGCGTGCGATTTTCGCGCACGGCCATTTCAGCCTCGCGGCGGCGGACGTATCGGCCCTGGCGCTGGCGGGCTACGGGGTGGGGCTGCCGGCTTTCGTGCTGGTGCGCGTGCTCACCTCGACCTTCTACTCGCGGCACGATACGGCGACCCCGGTGCGGGCGACGCTCACGGCGGTGGTGGTCAACGTCTCGTTCAAGCTGTTGCTGGTGTTCGGGCTGAACCTCGGCGCGCTGGGCGTGGCTTTGGGAACTTCGTTCGGTTCGTGGGCCAACGTCAGCGTTCTGTTCTGGTACGGCCGGCGGCGCAAGCTGATCGACATCGACGATACGCTGCGCCGCGCCCTGCTGCCGAGCGTCGTCGGCGGTGCGGCCACGGCTGCGCTGGCCGTGACGGGCGTGTACTGGGCGGCTGCGCTGGTGCCCGCGCCGGGCTTGTGGCAGCGTGTGACGGCATTGGCGCTGGCCATCGCGCTTGCCGGTGCGGGGTACGGCATCGTAGCCCTTGCGTTCCGCCGTCGCCTTCCCGTCGCGGGGATGTTTGGAAAGCGCTGATGCGTCTGTTCGTTGCCCTGGCGTTGCCCGATCAGGTGACCCAATCGCTTCTGGCGCTGCAGGGCGGCGTGCCCGGCGCGCGCTGGCAGACGCGCGAGCAGCTTCATTTGACGCTGCGCTTCATCGGCGAGGCGGACGGCAAGCAGATGGCGGCCATCGACGACGCCCTGTCGGCGATTTCGGCGCCGCCGTTTGGCCTGGAGTTGAAAGGCGTCGGTTCCTTCGGCGGCAGGACGCCGCGCGACCTGTGGGCCGGCGTCAGGTCGAACGAGGCTCTGGGCCACCTTCAGCGCAAGACCGAAAGCGCGCTGCAACGCATCGGCTTGCCGGCCGAGACGCGAAAGTACACGCCCCACGTCACGCTGGCGCGTCTCAAGGGATCGCAGAACGGCCGCGTGATGGAGTTCCTCGCGCACCATTCGCTCTACGCCAGCGGCGAGTTTCCGGTCGAGCGCTTCATACTCTATTCCAGCAAGACGACGTCCGACGGCAGCATCTACCGGGCGGAAAAGGCGTATGGGCTGGCGAAGGGGTAGATGATCCTAAAGCCAAGAGCGGCGCGACCTACGCTCGTCCCTCGATCTCCTCCATGTCGTCGTCCGACAGCCCGAAGTGATGGCCGATCTCGTGGATGATGACATGGCGGACGATGTCGCCCAGCGTGCCGCCGTTCTCGGCCCAATAGTCGAGGATCGGGCGGCGATAGAGGAAGATCATGGTAGGCTCGGGGCGTCCGCCGTGACCTTCGCGCGCCGCCAGGTCATCGCCCTGGAACAGGCCCAGGATGTCGAAGTCGCTTTCGAGATTCATGTCGTCGATCACGTCTTCGTCGGGAAATTCCTGGACGACGAACGGAACGTCGCCGCAAAGGGCGCGGAACTTCTCGGGAAGGCCAGCAAAGGCCTTGTGCGCCATGCGTTCGAAGTCGTCGATGGACGGCGCCTCGGCGTTCGCCCACTCCGGCAATTGCGCCATTTGCCTGTTCCCTTCGCGCCCGCTTCCGGGAAAGATCGGCGGGCATCAGGAGACGACCCATGCCCAAGCTTGATCCCGCCGCCCGTGCCGCCTTCTTACGGGAATTTCCCGCCTGGCGCGAGGTCGAGGGCCGCGACGCCATCGCCCGGTCGTTCGTTTTCAAGGACTTCAGCGACGCGTTCGCGTTCATGACCCGCGTCGCGCTCTTGGCCGAGAAGCTCGACCACCATCCCGAATGGTTCAACGTCTACAACAAGCTGGAGGTCACGCTGTCCACCCACGACGAGGCGGGCGTGACGGAGAAGGACGTCGCGATGGCCAAAGCGATGGAGGGCTGGTTCAGATCAGAAAATAGGCGCTGATGGAGACTGCGGCCCAGAATGCCGCCACTCCGCCGAGCGCCACCTTGATGCCGTGATGGCAAAGCGCGTTCTGCACGAAGCCCTGAAGGGATCGCTGCTTGGCGGGAACCGCAAAGACCAGACTCGTCATCGCCTATGTGTCTCGAACCGACGCCGCAAGATTGACGCAACCCCGGTTCCCGCAAAAGTGTATTCGATGTGAACATTCGCAGGTTGCCGCTACGAACGGAGTCGCGTCCGATTGGCGCAAAGTAAGTAGGCGGATTAATTGTCCGAAATCTTCAGCCGAAGATGAGGATGCCGCCGAGCACGATCCAGAAGCCGAGGCTGCCCGCGAGAATGAGTCCCCAGGCGTTGCGCATCGCCCATTCGCCGAAAACGTCGCGCCGCGAGGGTGCCAGCCCTTCGGCTTCGTGACCGACCAGTCCGCTCATGATCGACATGACTCGCTCCGCGACAGAGGCTGAGCGAATCTACGGCCATTTCCGGCGTTTGCGAGTAAGGACTTTCCCCCACCGGATCGCTACGGAGCGCGGGCCGGTCACTCGCCGCGCTTGGCGCGCCGGATCAGGTCGCCGACGACGGAAGGGTCGGCCAGGGTGGAGGTGTCGCCGAGGTTCGAAGTGTCGCCCTCGGCGATCTTGCGCAGGATCCGGCGCATGATCTTGCCCGATCGCGTCTTGGGCAGCGACGGCGCGAACTGGATGAAGTCCGGCTTGGCGATCGGCGAGAGGTGCTCGGCCACGAATTTCTTGAGGTCCTCGTTGAGCTTGGTGGTCGGCGCCTGCCCGGCCTTGAGGGTCACGAAGGCGTAGATGCCCTGGCCCTTGAGGTTGTGCGGGCAGCCCACGACGGCGGCCTCGGCGACCAGGGTGTTCTCGACCAGGGCGGATTCCACCTCCGCCGTGCCCAGCCTGTGGCCCGAGACGTTGATGACGTCGTCCACGCGGCCGGTGATCCAGTAATAGCCGTCCTCGTCCCTGCGGCAGCCGTCGCCGGTGAAGTACTTGCCGCGATAGGTGCGGAAATAGGTATCCACGAAGCGCCGGTGGTCGCCGTAGACGGTGCGCATCTGGCCGGGCCAGGAATCCAGGAGCACGAGATTGCCGCTTCCGGGGCCGTCGATGGTCCTTCCTTCGGCATCCACGATCTCGGGGCGGATGCCGAACAGCGGCCGCGTGGCAGAACCGGGCTTCAGGTCGGTGGCGCCGGGCAGGGGCGAAATCAGGATACCGCCGGTCTCGGTCTGCCACCAGGTGTCGACCACCGGGCAGCGCCCGTCGCCGACCACGCGGTGGTACCATAGCCATGCCTCCGGATTGATCGGTTCGCCGACGCTTCCCAGCAGGCGCAAGGATGCGCGCGAGGTCTTCTTCACCGGTGCCTCGCCTTCGCGCATCAGCGCGCGGATTGCGGTGGGCGCGGTGTAGAAGATGTTCACCTTGTGCTTGTCGATCACTTCCCAGAAACGCGAGGCCGACGGGAAGTTGGGCACGCCTTCGAACATCAGCGTGGTGGCGGCGTTGGCCAGCGGCCCGTAGACGATGTAGCTGTGGCCGGTGACCCAGCCGACGTCGGCCGTGCACCAGAAGATTTCGCCGGGGTGGTAATCGAACACGATCTGGTGGGTGAAAGCGGCGTAGAGCAGGTAGCCGCCCGTCGTGTGCAGCACGCCCTTGGGTTTACCCGTCGAGCCCGAAGTGTAGAGGATGAAGAGTGGGTCTTCCGCGCTCATCTCCACGGGTTCGCAGTTCGCGGTCACACCGGCGGCGGCTTCGTGATACCAGACATCGCGGCCCGGGATCATCTCGACCGGCGCGCCGGTGCGCCGCACGACGATGGCGTGGCGCACCTTCGGGCACTGCATCAGCGCCTTGTCGGTGTTGGCCTTGAGCGTCACTGGCTTGCCGCCGCGCAGGCCTTCGTCGGCCGTGATGACGACGGTGGAATCGCAGTCGAGCATGCGCCCCGCCAGGCTGTCGGGCGAGAATCCGGCGAACACCACGGAATGCACCGCGCCGATGCGGGCGCAGGCGAGCATCGCGAACGCCGCTTCCGGGATCATTGGCAGGTAGATGGTGACCCGGTCGCCCTTCCTGACGCCGTGGGCGATAAGGACGTTGGCGAAGCGGCAGACCTCGTCATGCAGTTCCTGATAGGTGATGGCGCGCGAGTCCTTCGGATCGTCGCCTTCCCAGATGATCGCGGTGCGTGCCGCGTGGGCGGGCAGATGCCGGTCGATGCAGTTGACCGAGACGTTCAGCGAGCCGTCTTCGAACCACTTGATGAAGAAATTGTCGGGGTCCCAGGAGACGTTCTTGACCTTGGTGAAGGGCTTGATCCAGTCGAGCCGCGCGGCGGCCTCGCGCCAGAACCCTTCCGGGTCCGCAATCGAACGGGCGCACATCTGCTCGTATTTCGCCGCGTCGATGAAGGCCCGTTCGCGCCAACCTTGCGAAACCGGAAAAAGCGTATCGTGCATGGCGGTAGTCCTGGAAGTTTCCTGGGTCTTTTGTTTGATTTGGTATAATTCTATTGTGACGGAGCCCGGTTCCGCCTGCAAGGCGGCGCGCAAGGGAAGCAAGCATGGACCAGCGGATTTACCAGCCGTCGATGTCCGATTTGGCCGTGATCGCGAAGACCGGCAAGAGCTGGCAACAGTGGTTCCGCATCCTGGATCGGGCGGGCGCCACCCGGCTGGACCACACGGCGATCGTCAAGCTGCTTCGGACGCGGCACGATATCGGCCCGTGGTGGCGGCGGATGGTTACCCTGGAATACGAGCGCGCGCGGGGGCTGCGCACCGGCCATCAAACGGCGATCGGTTACTCCGTGAGCGTCTCGCGTACGATGAGGACGGACGTCGCCGCACTCTACGGCGCGACATCGCAACTGCGCCGGCGCCGCAGGTGGTTTCCGAAGGGCACGTTCAAGCTCTCCTCCCACGTCGAGAACAAGTCGTTCCGGGGCGCGTGGAACGGCGAAGCGCGTCTGGAGATCAACTATTACGAGCGGCCGGAGGGCAGGGCGCAGATCGTGGTGGAGGTGAACCGTCTGCCGCGTCAGGAGGACGTCGAGCGCGAACGCTCCGATTGGAGGCGGGCGCTGTTGAGGCTGGACGCCAGTTTTGGCCGGGCGATCGGGCCGCGCGCGGCCGGCGGTGTAGAACCCCGTACTTCTCGCAAGGCAGTCGGGATGCGATAAGCGCGGCCGTCATCTTTCCGGTATCGCTTCGATGCAGCTTCAGCTTTCCTCCTGGCCCGAGATCGACGCTTATCTCAAGACCTCGAAGGCCATCCTCATCCCCATCGGCTCGACCGAGCAGCACGGGCCGACCGGCCTGTTGGGCACCGACTCCTTGTGCCCCGAGCTGATTGCGCAGCGCGCGGGCGACGAGGCGGGATTTCTCGTGGCGCCGACGTTCAACGTCGGCCAGTCGCAGCATCACATGGCGTTCGCGGGCACGATCACGCTCAGGCCCTCCACCATGATCGCGGCCATGACCGACTGGGCGGATTCGCTGCGCCGGCACGGTTTCGAGCGCATCTACTGGCTGAACGGCCACGGCGGCAATCTCGCCACCATCAACACCGCGATCACGGCGATCTACCATTCGCTCACCTTCGCCGGGATCGACGCCAACGCCTCGGGCCTGCGCTGCATGGTGCGCAACTGGTGGGACCTTCAGGGCGAGGGCGATCTCTGCCGCGAGCTGTTTCCGGTCGGCGAGGGCAGCCACGCCACGCCGTCCGAGATTTCGATCACGCGCTACATGTATCCCGACGTCGTCAAGCGCGCCGACCTCCATCCGCGCATTGCGCCCACGGGGCCGATCTTCGATGCCGGCGATTTCCGCCGCCGCTATCCTGACGGGCGCATCGGCTCCGATCCGTCGCAGGCCGATGCGGATGCGGGAGAGAAGCTCGTCGACGCCGCCGTGCGCGCGGTGATCGCCGATTTCCGCCAGTTCGCAGCGGGCTAGCGGTCGCCCCCCTGGTGGGGAGGTGGCTGATCGCGCCTCAGCGTTCGAACACATGGAACTTGAAGTGCCGGTACAGCGCGCAACGCTGGGCGACTTCGGATTGCGCATAGATCGGTTCGCTGTGGGCGTGCCGCCAGCCGTGGTCTTCGAACAGGTGCATGAAATCGAGATGGCTGCCGTCGGCTTCGGTCGACAGGAACTGGTCCGCCCGGTTGGGGACGATGAGGAGTTTCTTCACCGCGATCGCGTCCAGCCGATCGAGCCACCAGCCGATCGCGGCCTTGGGGCATTCGGGAAAGCTGTGGATGTTGGTGACGATGTCGAACGGTTGCTGCGGGAGGGTCGTGGCGGCTTCGTCGAGGGCGACGACGTCGGCACGGTCGTCCACGCCGCGGAACTTCAGATAGAAACGCGACAGGAAGGTGGAGAGCGCGACGGCGTCGGTGCAGGTGACGTGCGCGCCGGCAACGCCTTCGGCGAGGCGGTGCGCCAGCCGGCCGTATCCGGCGCCGATGTCGAGCACGCGCCAGCCGCTCGTGGTGCCGAGCACCCGCGCGATCATGTTGGCCTGGTTGATCGAATCGAGCAGGTCGCGGCTGATCAGAGAACCGTCCTGGAAGCGTACCGTATAGGCGCCGAAAAGCCCGTCCTCCTTGAGCGTGCCGAACAACCCCAGCCGGTCGATGTCCCGCACGTAATAGGCGGTCATGAAATAGACCGCTTCGCCCGGATTGAAGCGGACCTGATGGACGTAATGATTGTCGCCGCGAAAGCGCGTGAGATCTATCGTCGAGCGGAGTTGTCCCTTGCCCCATTGCGTGTGCGCGGCGGCCGGATGACCGGCATAGCGCGCTTCGAGCGCCGCCAGATCGGGATTGTCCCACCGCAGCACCGCTTGCGCTTCGGGCGGAGCGGGCGGGCTTTCCCAATCCGGTCCCTCGTAGCTCTTCCGCATCATTTCGTATTCGCGGTACGGAAGAAGCTGAACGCCGAACTTTCCCAGCACGCGATTGGCTCCGCCCAGGATTTCACGGCGTAACGTCATGATTGCCCACCTTCAGCCCAGTGGACAGTCAGCTACCAGATGCATGGCGGTACAACAAGCTTCAGCCGCGCGGCCCGCGGAAGAACGTGTTCTTGACCCTGAGGGAAAGATGAAAGTAGGCCGCCATCGCGGCGCACGCCGCCGCCTGGATCGCGAGCGGAATGAGGTTCGACGCCAAACCGAATGCGCGCAGCGCGGCCATTGCGATCGCCGCCGCGATGTTCATGGCGTAGAACGCGGTCATCAGCATCGGCGTCTCGCGCCGCTCGTGCATGAATCGCGTGAGGCAGAAGACAGCATAGACGAAGAACGACAGCGTCGCCCATCCGAGCGGCGTGAACGCGAGCCGCACGGATATCCAGGCAAGACACAGCATCGTCACGACGAGATGGGCGAGCGGCAGCAACAGCCAGCCGCGGATGCCCCGCAGCTCGTCCTTCGCCTCCCATTCTGCTTTTTCGCTCATGCACGCCCTTTCGGCCGGTTCCATAGCACAACGGGTGCGGGTTCGGCCGGGCACCTTGACACGGCTCCGGTTCCGCCGATGATCCGGCCATACCCAGGGGCGCCCGCCGATGCCTTGGCGAAGGTGGGCTGAGATCGCAATACCGCGGGTCCCTTCGAACCTGATCCGGTCAATACCGGCGTAGGGAGAGGCGTTATGAACCAGCCGATCGTAGCGAAACCCGTGTCCGTCACGCGCGGTCCCTTGCCCGGCTCGCGCAAGGTGGCGGTGGACGGCGTGCCGTTCCGCGAAGTGGCGCTGTCGGGCGGCGAGCCCGCGATGCGCCTTTACGACACATCCGGTCCGTACACGGACGAGGCAGCGGCCATCGACATCGAGAAGGGCCTCGCCTCCCGCCGACGCGGCTGGATTCTGGCCCGCGGCGACGTCGAGGAATATGCCGGCCGCAGCCGCAAGCCCCAGGATGACGGCCTCAAGGAGGGCGAGCTTGTCTCCGTGCCGCAGTTCGACCGCGCCGGGCGCAAGGTGCTGCGCGCGAAGGCGGGCAGGAACGTCACGCAGCTTCACTACGCGCGGGCCGGCATCGTCACTGAGGAGATGAAGTTCGTCGCCGCGCGCGAGGATCTGGGCCGTTCGCCCAAGGCCGGCGGCAATTCCTTTGGCGCGTCCATCCCCGCCGAGATCACGCCCGAATTCGTCCGCGACGAGGTCGCCCGCGGCCGCGCCATCATCCCCTCCAACATCAACCATCCCGAAAGCGAGCCGATGATCATCGGCCGCAACTTCCTCACCAAGGTCAACGCCAACATCGGCAATTCCATCGTCACCTCGGGCGTGGCCGAGGAAGTGGAAAAGATGGTGTGGTCGATCCGCTGGGGCGCCGACACCGTGATGGACCTTTCCACCGGCCGCCACATCCACACCATCCGCGAGTGGATCATCCGCAATTCGCCGGTGCCGGTGGGCACGGTGCCGATCTATCAGGCGCTGGAGAAAGTAGGCGGCGTGGCCGAGGAGCTCACCTGGGAAATCTACCGCGACACGCTGGTGGAGCAGTGCGAGCAGGGCGTGGATTATTTCACGGTGCATGCCGGCCTGCGCCTGCCGCACATTCCGCTGACGGCGGATCGCGTCACCGGCATCGTGTCCCGCGGCGGTTCGATCCTCGCCAAGTGGTGCCTCGCGCATCACCAGGAGAATTTCCTCTACACGCACTTCGAGGAAATCTGCGAGCTGCTCAAGCAATACGACGTCGCGTTCTCGCTGGGCGACGGCTTGCGCCCCGGTTCGATTGCCGATGCCAACGACGCGGCGCAATTCGCGGAGCTGGAAACGTTGGGCGAATTGAACCGCATCGCGCAGAAGCACGACGTGCAGGTGATGATCGAAGGCCCCGGCCACGTGCCGATGCACAAGATCAAGGAAAACATGGACCGCCAGCTCGCGGCCTGCGACGAGGCGCCCTTCTACACGCTTGGACCTCTCACCACCGACGTCGCCCCCGGCTACGATCACATCACGTCGGCCATCGGCGCGGCGATGATCGGCTGGTTCGGTACGGCGATGCTCTGCTACGTCACGCCGAAGGAGCATCTCGGCCTGCCGGATCGCGACGACGTGAAAGCGGGCGTGATCGCCTACCGCATCGCCGCGCACGCGGCCGATCTCGCCAAGGGCCATCCGGCCGCGCGCCTCTGGGACGACGCCATGAGCAAGGCGCGCTTCGAGTTCCGCTGGCGCGACCAGTTCGCCCTGGCGATGGACCCGGAAACCGCCGAAGCTTTCCACGACGAGACGCTGCCGGCCGAAGGCGCCAAGGTGGCGCACTTCTGCTCCATGTGCGGGCCGAAATTCTGCTCGATGAAGATCAGCCAGGAGGTGCGCGACGCCGCCAAAGGCCGCAACGACTGGTCACCCGACCAAGGCCTGTCCACCGCCGAAATCCGCGCCGCGATGGAGAAGAAGGCGCAGGAATTCCGCGACCACGGCGGCGAAATCTATCTGCCGAAGGACGCCGCGGAGTAATCCCCTCTTCCCTTGTGGGAGAGGAAGAAAAATCACGGGGTTAGCGGCGCGATCCTGGCAATACGCTGGAGCATGATGAGTGCGCGCCGCTAACTCCGATGATTTTTCAGGTGAGGGGGGCTATCGCAAGCGCCCGAGCAATCGCCTCCAACACACCGTCAAAGTTTTCGACCAATTCATCGTTCCAGAAACAAATGACGCG
>DATKOE010000062.1:0-7193 GCA_035524815.1 Rhizomicrobium sp. | reverse complement strand
TGGAAGTGGTCGAGCACGTCGCCGACCTGTCCGGCTATCTCATGGCCTGCGGCAGGCTGGTCAAACCCGGCGGGGTGATGTTCGTGGCGACCTTGAACAAGACGCTTAAGTCGCTGGCCCTGGCCAAGATCGGAGCCGAGTACGTGCTGCGCTGGCTGCCGCCCGGCACGCACGACTGGAACCGCTTCGTGGCGCCGGCGCGGCTGGAAGCAATGTTGAAGGAAGCGGGACTGCACGTGGTGAAGACCCAGGGCGTGAGTTTCGATCCGCTGAACTGGGGATGGAAGCTCTCCGGGGATACCGACGTAAATTACATGGTGGTGGCAGAGCGCAAACCGTGAAGCGCGCGCTCGTTACGCACACCCCCTCACCCTGACCCTCTTCTCCGCTTCTCGGGGGCGCGGGGAGTCACTTTGCCTGATACGGATGGTCCACGTACAGCTTGCGCTGAAACAGCACGTGCGGGATGCAGAACGGCTGCATCGTCACGGCGATACCCGCCGGAACGGCGATGGAGGCGTTGTCCCCGCCCATCCGTGTGCACACCGCCCCGGCATCGAGACCATAGTGGATAATCCGCACCGTGTAGTTGGGGCAGACGTCGCCGCAGCGTACGTCCACGATCACCGGCAGGCCGCGATGGACACCCAGGATGCGGTCGGCGGTCGTTTCTTTCACCGAAAACACCGCGTTCACGCGCGCCACGAGTTCGGCATCGCTCAGCGTGTCGGTTGAGGCGGCGGCATTGGCCGCCAGCGCGACGGCGGAAACAAGGCCGGTGACGAGCGCGCGCGTTCGCACGGCTAATTCGCTTCTTCGTCGAGATCGGGCGGCAGCGGCGCGACGTCCACGCCCTCCTCGACCAGTTCCTTGGCTTCCTGGAGCGTGGCTTCGCCGTAGATCTGGCGTTCTTCGGTTTCGCCGTAGTGGATCTTGCGCGCCTCTTCGGGAAATTTCCGGCCGACGTAGTCCGCGTTCTCCTTGACGTATTTGCGCACGCCGGTCATGAACTGGCGCATCTTCTTCACTTCGTCGGCGGCGAGCGTGGTCTTCTTGGTGCCGCTGACGGCGGGCGCCATGATCCCTTTTCCCACCCGGTGCGAACCGCACATCGGACAGACGAGCTTGCCCGTCGCGGCCTGTTCGTCGAAGGCCGCGCTCGACGCGAACCAGCCTTCGAACTCGTGGCCGTCGTGGCATTTGAGGTTGAAGACGATCACGCCCTGATCCTCATCCCGGGAAACACCCGCACGAACCGGCGCAGGGCGGCAATTCGCCGTGGCCCGCCGCCGGGCATCCGGCCGGAAGCGCCGGCGCCTTGGTCCCCGCAACGGCGGGCGCCATGGGCGCCTTCTCGATTTTCGTGGAGCCGCAGGTGGGGCAGACATGCTCACCCGCGGCGATCTCTGTTTCGAACGCCGCGCCCGAACGGAACCAACCCTCGAACTCGTGGTTGTTCTCGCACTTGAGACTGTAGACGATCACGGTTGACTCTCTTCCACCGCAAAGGATCGGCCCAAACGCACAATTCCGCAAGCGATCAACTGTCCCGCAGCTTGAAGGGGCGGTCGTGGCGAAGCGCGGGAATCCGCGCTCGCGCCTCCGCCGACTGCGCCGGATCAATGTCCGCGACAATCACGCAAGGCTCCTCGCCCGCCTCGGCCAGCACTTCGCCCCAGGGCGAGACGATCAGCGAATGGCCGTAAGTGGTGCGGCCGCTGGCGTGCTCGCCGCCCTGCGCAGGCGCGAGCACGAAGGCGGCGTTCTCGATGGCTCGGGCGCGCAACAGGACATGCCAGTGCGCCCGCCCCGTTTCCACCGTGAAGGCCGACGGGATCGTGAAAAGGAACGCGCCCGCATGCGCCAGCGCGCGATAGAGCTGCGGGAAGCGCAGGTCGTAGCAGACCGAAAGCCCGATGCGGCCCCACGGCAGATCGGCGGTCACCGCCTCCCCGCCCGGCGCGACGGTGCTCGATTCGCGATGGCTCTCGCCCGAGGGCAGATCGACATCGAAGAGATGCAGCTTGTCGTACTTCGCGGCGACGGCGCCTGCGGGATCGATCAGGAAGGAACGGTTGGCCGTCTTGGTCTCGCCCACCTTGATCGCGAGCGAGCCGACCAGAAGCCAGGTTCCGAGTTCGGCGGCAAGCGCGCGGAAGGCCGGCAACGCCGCATCGCGGTCTTCGGCAACTGCAAGCTTCAGCTTGTCGTCACTCGCGGCCATGAAAGACGTGTTTTCGGGCGTAGCGATGAACTGTGCGCCTTTGCCGTGCGCCTCGCGGATCAGCGCCGACGCAAAGCGGATGCTCTGCGCAACGTCGTCCGACGAGCGGAGCTGAATGCAGGCGGCGCGCAACGCACTCATCCGGCGAGCAGCGGGTCGAGCTCGCCCGCCTCGTCGAGTTCGTGAAGCTCGTCGCAGCCGCCGATGGACCGGTCGCCGATGAAGATCTGCGGCACCGTGCGCCCGCCGCCGGACTTTTCCACCATCTCGTCGCGTGCGCCCGAGTCCATGTAGACGTCGATTTCCTCGAACTCGATGCCCTTTTGCCTGAGCAGGGATTTCGCCCGCGAGCAGTAAGGGCAGAAGGGGGTCGTGTAGATGCGGACCTTGGGCATGAGCCCTCTTATACAGGCTCTGCCAGCGGGCGGACAACGCGTGCCAGGGCCAGGACGAATACCGATGCGGCACCGGCGCGCTTCAGCGCCCGGGCGCAGGCGTTGGCTGTGGCGCCGGTAGTGAGGACGTCGTCCACCAGGAGCACGCGCTTGCCGTTCACCTTGGCGCGTTCGGTTGCGGGAACCGCGAAAGCGCCGCGGACGTTGCGTCGCCGCGCGCTGGCCGAGGGCATCACCCCCTGGCTGGGGGTCGGGCGCGTGCGGGCAAGCACCAGCGGCTCCATCGGAACGCCGCCGAGGCGGGCCATGACACGGGCGATTTCCGCCGACTGGTTGTAGCGCCGCTTCCACAGTCGCATGCGATGCAGCGGTACGGGCACGACCATGTCGGACTCGGAAAGAAGCGCGCGCCCCGAACGGTCGAGCCAGCGGCCGAAAGCGGGCGCGAGGTCGAGGCGGTCGGCGTGCTTGAGCGCCAGCACCGGCTTCTTGCTGGCGTCGTCGTAGCGCAGGATCGCGCGCGCCTTGTCGAAAGCCGGCGGATGCGCGACGCACGCAGCGCACTGCGTGTCCTCGCCGGGGTCGAGCTCGAACGGCAGGCCGCAACTGACGCAGCAGGGTCCGTCGAGGAAATGCAGCGACTGCCAGCAGGCCGGGCACAGGCTGTCGGGATCGGTCACCGGCTCGCGGCAGACGATGCAAAGCGGCGGAAACACGAGATCGAGGACCGCGCGCCCCGCTCGCTTGAAACCCTTCTGCACCGCCCCGCGCATTTTGCTAGTGTAGCGCGATGACGAGTGGTTTGCGATGACCGAAGGTCCGCCGCGGATTTTCGATACCCATGCCCGGGCGATGCGGAAGGCCCGCGCGGCGCGGATGGCGGGCGAGCGATTTCTCCTGCGCGAAGCGGTGGAGGGGATCAGGGCGCGCCTCGCACCGGTGAACCGCACGTTCGCCACCGCGCTATCATTAGATGGGCATGGCGCCGAGGCGCTTCAAGATGTGGCGGGGGGGTGGCAGACGGCCGCATTCGGGCCCGGCGAGCGGCTGGAAGCGGAAGGCAGCGGCTACGATCTCGCCGTGGGCCTGCTGAGCCTGCATGCGCTCAACGATCTGCCGGGGGCGCTGGTGCAGATACGCCGCGCGCTCAAACCGGACGGGCTCTTTCTGGCGGCCCTGTTCGGCGGAGCGACGCTGGCCGAACTGCGCGAGGCGATGGCCGCGGGCGAGATCGCCACCATCGGCGGAGTCACGCCGCGCGTGGCGCCGATGGCCGACGTGCGCGAATTGGGCTCGCTGTTGCAGCGCGCCGGATTCGCGATGCCCGTGGCCGACGTCGAGCGCACGACGGTGCGCTATCGCAAATTCTCCAGCCTGGTGACCGATCTGCGCCTCATCGGCGAAACCAACACGCTCGCCGGACGGCGGAGGTATCTGCCGCGGGCGACGCTGGCGGCAGCGCTCGCCCACTACCAAGCCAGGCATGCCGATCCGGACGGACGGCTGCGGGCGACGTTCGACATCGTCTATCTCACCGGCTGGGCGCCGGACGCCAGCCAGCCCAAGCCGCTCCGGCCCGGCAGCGCGACGACGCGGCTGGCGGATGCACTCGGCACGGTGGAGCAGCCGGCGGGAGACAAGGCGAATCCGAGCTAGCTTGCGAGAAACTTCGCGACCCGAGGATTCGCTTCCATCGCCTTTCGCTCTTCCTCGCTCGGCAGTTGCGGCTTGTCGCGCTCGGCGTTGACCATGCAGAGAAAGCCCAACGGCTGGCCGGCGTTGGCGCGGAACTGGTGCCAGGTGTTGGCTTCGATCGTGACGAGGTCGTTGGTGGCGATCTCGAACACCTCATCGCCCACCAGGCACTCGCCCGCCCCGCGCAGGATCAGCACCGCATGCATATGCTCGTGGCGCTCGAGCGTGGAGTAACCGCCCGTTGCCATCTCGAAATAGCGCAACTCGCCCTTGAGCGCGGGATCGCGAAACAGCGTCTGGCGCGTGATCGCCTTGAATGGCGCGGAGCCTTCTTCCTTGTAGGCGAGCAGGTCGGTGTCTTCCCAGCGGAAAGCCCTGAAACGGCGCACAGGATTCTTCGTGCTCATTCGTGCGCCCGCACCGCCTCGCAGAAGCGCGCGGTCTCCCTGGTGATGTTCTCGCCGGCTGACAACAGGCTACCGCCGATCAGCAACATGACGTCGCGGCCGAAAAAGTGGAGTATCTCGGGGACGCGCTCCAGCGTCATGCCTCCGGCCGGAACCGGAACGCAGGGCCTGACACCCGGCCAATCGTGCAGAGCGCAGTGCGCGATGCGGCGGCATTCGTCTTCGCTGTAGCCGAAGCGGCCGCCGTGATTGGGAAAGATCGTCGCGTCCGCGCCGAGAAGCCGGAAGAGCTTGCCGAACAGAAGCGACGGCGCCACCGACAGGCCGCCGAAGCTAGGATGCGCGACAAAGGCCATGTCCGGGTTCTCGCGCTTGAGCGTGTGGAACGCCGACAGCCCCGAAAGCATCGGCGTGACGAGCACGGTATCGAGGCCGCTCGACCGGCAAAGCACAATCTGGGCGCGCATGGCGTCGAGATTGCCGTTGAGGCTCGGCAGATAGCGCGTGGGAACACCGGTGTGCGCAGCCGCCTTCGCCACGGCCTCGGCAATGACGGGAACGCGCATCGCGAACGGGCTGTAAGGCTGATCGGCGATTCCGTGATCGTCCTTGATGTAATCGATTCCGCCGAGCGCGATGGCGGAGGCAAGCCCGGCAAGCTCCGCAGGCGATGAGCCCTGCGGCTTAAGCGCGGTGGCGCAGAGCGCCCCGCCCGCCTTGACGCGGTCGCGTAACCCCCCGAGCCCGTGGTTCGGGCCGCCAAAAGCGCTCACGATGTCGTCGGGGAAAACTGCATCCGAAAGCGTGATGCCGACCTTGAGCGAGGTATTGCCGAACAGCATGTTCGCGAGCTGGCCCGCTTCATAACCGGTCGTTGCGGAAGCCAGAGCGATGCGCACTTCGTATTCGCCGCCGCCCAGGTCCTCGACCGATTCGAGGCGCCCCAGCACCTCGTCGAGCACGTAGCGGCTCACGATGGCCGCGACGGGCATCTCGACGCTCTGCTCCACGGCAATGCCGCGGGCGCGGGCCTCGATGCTCTTGGCGTCGGATTCGACGCGATAGACGGCCTGAATGCGCGTTCCCATGCCGCGAACTTAGCGGCGGACGGCGGCGGCGCAAAGGGGGATCAGAAAACGATCTTGTCGAGCATCGCCTTAACTTCGGTGCCGATGTTCTGGATGATGCCTATGAGCACGATGCTCATCAGCGCGGCGATGAGCGCATATTCGATGGCCACGGAAGCGCGGCTGCAGTTCGCGAAGCGGCCTACAAGAGATCGCGCAGCATCGGCACCAGCGGCAGGTCGGCGGGCGGCATCGGATAATCCGTCAGGTCCTTCGGGCGAACCCATTTGAGCTGCGGATGCTCCTTCGGCTGCGGCACCCCTTCCCAGCGGCGGCAGATGTAAAGCGGCATGAGCAAATGAAAGTCCGCGTAGCTGTGCGACGCAAAGCTGAACGGCGCCAGACACTGCTCTTTGACCGCGATCCCCAGCTCCTCCGAGAGCTCTCGGATCAAGGCCTGCTCCGGACGTTCGCCCGGCTCCAGCTTGCCACCCGGAAATTCCCACAGCCCACCCATCTGTTTGCCGGCTGGGCGCTGGGCGATCAGCACCCTTCCGTCGGGATCGATCAGCGCGCAGGCGGCGACGAGAACAACCTTCTGCGGCATGCGATCGGTTCCAGTATGGGCGGCGCCCGTTGATGGGCGGTTGAAGCGGACAGGTCAATCCGAACGGGGCGGTTAACCGTCGGTAAAGCAGATCGTACACGCGTTGGGACTGTCTGCCTATCAGCCGGGCTTTTGCACCAGCCCCGGGTCGTCGTTCTCGGGTTTGTTGACCTTCGTGCTGACCGGCCAGGACTCCATCTTTTCCGGCGCGAAGGCCTTCAGCAGGCCTTGAAGCTGACCGGGCGATACGGGTTTCTCGGCAAGCCATAGCGGCCATGCATCGGGCGCGAGAATGACGGGCATGCGGTCGTGCAACGGAGCCACCAGTGCGTTCGCGGCGGTGGTGATGATCGTGAACGTCAATATTTCAGCGCTGCCGTCTCTTGGCCGCCACCATTCCCACAGCCCGGCGAAGGCGAAGGGCGCTTTTTGCCTGAGGGTGATGAAATACGGCTGCTTGGCATTGCCCTCTTTCTTCCACTCATAGAATCCGTCCGCCGGCACGAGACAACGCCGGCGCAGGAAGGCGCTCTTGAACATCGGCTTGTCGGCCACGGTCTCGCCGCGAGCGTTGATGGACTTCGCCCCGCCAGAGAGGTCCTTGGCGAACGACGGCACCAGACCCCACCGCATCATGACGAGATCGCGGCCGCCGTTCTTGAGCCGCACGACGGGCACGGATTGCGTGGGGGCGATGTTGTAGCGCGGCTGGAAGTTGGAGGGGATCATGTCCTGGTCGGTGAGGCTGTAGAGCTCGTAGAGCTCGCGCCAGGAGTATTGGTTGGTAAAGCGTCCGCA
>DATKOE010000061.1:0-2418 GCA_035524815.1 Rhizomicrobium sp. | reverse complement strand
AAAATCTTCCGCCCCTGGCTGTAGCCTTCAATCGGCGAGGGTGCGGTAGCAGAAATTTCAGGGGCGTTCATCTTGACCACTTGAACCATTGTATTACGATCATCATATAACGATCAATCGAAGGCTTACAACATGCGCTACGCTGAAAATCACAAGGTAGAGACGCACAAGGCGATCCTAAAGGCCGCCGCCGCCGAGCTTCGAGAGCACGGCCCCGACCGCTTGAGCGTCGGCAGCGTGATGCAAGCCGCCGGCCTCACCCATGGCGGCTTCTACGCTCACTTCAAGTCCAAGGACGCGCTGCTGATCGCTGCGCTGCACGATACGTTCGAACGTTCCCGCCGCCGCGTGGTGAAACTGCTCGAGGGCCTGCCCCCCAAAAACGCGCTCGCCACCTACATCGACTTCTATGTCGCCGAAACCCACCGCGATCACCCGGAGACTGGCTGCCCAATCACCGCGCTCAACTCTGACACGCCGCGCCAATCGAAGAAATTCAAAGCAGCGTTCGAAGCAGGCATCAAAAGCATCGTCGGTTTGATCGAGCGCCTGATGCGCGAAGCTGGCGTTGCCGATCCCGAACATTTGGCGCCGTCGATCTTCGCCACGATGGCGGGCGCTGTGTCGTTGTCGCGCACCATCTCCGACCAGGCGCTGTCCGATGAATTTCTCTCGACCACCCGCACGAACATCAAGGTCCGTCTCGGCCTGACCGACACGGCACTCGCGAGTGAAGAACCAAACTAACTGAAGGTCTTCCCATGTCCTCCCTCACGTTCGAAGAAACGATCACAACTCGCGTCGCTCTCAAGCCAAACCGCGCGCTTCCAAAACGTGCCCTGATGGTGGCGGGCGCGGCGATCGTCCTTGCCGCAGTCGGCGCGTGGTGGATCGCCACGCCGGCTTCGAGCGTCAGCACCGACGACGCCTACCTGAAGACAGACTCCACCATCGTTGCGCCCAAGGTTCACGGCCTCGTCGCCGAGGTGCTGGTGCACGACAATCAGACGGTTCGCGCCGGGCAGCCGCTAATTCGAATCGACGACGACGACTACCGACAGGCAATCACGGCAGCCCAGGCCGACGTGCAAATCGCACAGGCCGCGCTCGGCCAGTTCGGAGCGCAGCGCAGCCTAGCCGCCGCCAATGCCGCTGCGGCTGCCGCCTCCGTCCGAGCGGCCGACGCAGAGAGGGTCCGCGCCGCCGCAGACAATGTCCGCTTCGGCAAGCTCGCCGCGACCGGAGACATCTCGCGCAGCCAGGGTGACACGGCCCGGGCCGCCGCGCTCAGCGCCGCCGCTGACGCAGACAAGATGCGCGCCGTCTACGCCGCCGCGAATCAGCAAGTAGCGGTCGTCGATCAAACCCGCGGCCAGCTTCTCGCCGCACTCGCCCGCGCCAACGCGGCGCTCATCCTCGCGCGCCAGAACGAGACCCACACCATCGTCCGCGCCCCGGTCGACGGGGTCATTGGCGACCGCCAGGTCCAGATCGGAGAATACGTCCAGCCCGGCACGCAGCTCCTTGCTGTGGTGCCGATGCACACCCTCTACGTCGTCGCCAACTTTAAGGAGACCCAGACCGCGCGCATGCTGATCGGCCAGAAGGCGCACATCACGGTCGATGCGCTAAACGGCAAAACGCTGACGGGCGAGGTTGAAAGCTTCGCCCCTGGCTCCGGCAGTGAGTTCTCTTTGCTCCCGTTCGAGCCCGCCACCGGCAACTTCACCCGCATCGTACAGCGAGTTCCTGTGCGCATCCGACTCGACACCAACCAGCCCGACGTCGCACGCCTGCGTCCCGGCCTCTCCGCCGACGTCCGCGTCGACCTGCGATAGCGGAGATGCCCATGCCGAACGACACAGCTCTGATCGTCGGTGGTGGCCCCGGAATCAGCGCCAGTTGCGCCCGGCTGTTTGCGAAAAACGGCATGCGCGTGGCGATTGCCGCGCGTACGCCCGACAAACCCGTGCTGCTCAAGCTGAAGGAAGATCACGGCGTCCATCTCTACGCCGCAGATGCCGCCGATCCCGCCGACATGGACGGACTGTTCGCTGATGTTGTGCACGATCTTGGTGCGCCGACCCTGGTGGTGCACAACATCGACGGACGCGTTCCCGCCATCTTCCGCAAGTCGATAACCGAGGCCGATCCGCAGGCGGCGTTCGACACTCTACGCAATGCCATGCACAGCGCCTTCCTCACCGGCCAGCACGCCGCACGCCTGATGCTGAACAACACGCCCGACGCCAACGGCGCGAAAGGCACGATCATCTTTACGAACGCCAGCGCCGGGATCAAAGGCTTCCCCAACAGCGGCGCCTTCGCGATGGCGTGCCAGGCGAAGCGCGGCCTCGCCGAAAGCATGGCGCGTGAACTCATGCCGCAAGGCATCCATGTCGCCAACGTGCCGATCGA
>DATKOE010000060.1:0-2418 GCA_035524815.1 Rhizomicrobium sp. | reverse complement strand
AAAATCTTCCGCCCCTGGCTGTAGCCTTCAATCGGCGAGGGTGCGGTAGCAGAAATTTCAGGGGCGTTCATCTTGACCACTTGAACCATTGTATTACGATCATCATATAACGATCAATCGAAGGCTTACAACATGCGCTACACTCAAAATCACAAGGAAGAGACGCACAACGCGATCCTGAAGGTCGCCGCCGCCCAGCTTCGCGAGCACGGCCCCGACCGCTTGAGCGTCGGCAGCGTGATGCAAGCCGCCGGCCTCACCCATGGCGGCTTCTACGCTCACTTCAAGTCCAAGGACGCGCTTCTGATCGCTGCGCTGCACGATACGTTCGAACGTTCCCGCCGCCGCGTGGCGAAACTGCTCGAGGGCCTGCCTCCCAAACACGCGCTCGCCACCTACATCGACTTCTATGTCGCCGAAACCCACCGCGATCACCCGGAGACCGGCTGCCCGATTACCTCGCTCAACTCCGACACGCCGCGCCAGTCGAAGAAGTTCAAAGCAGCGTTCGAAGCCGGCGTGAAACACATCATCGCTTTGATCGAGCGCCTGATGCGCGAAGCCGGCATTGCCGATTCCGAACACTTGGCGCCATCGATCTTCGCCACCATGGCAGGCGCTGTGTCGTTGTCGCGCACCATCTCCGACCAGACGCTGTCCGATGAATTTCTTTCGAACACCCGCACGAATATCAAGACCCGTCTCGGCCTGACCGACGCGGCACTCGCGAGTGAAGAACCAAACTAACTGAAGGTCTTCCCATGTCCTCCGTCACGTTCGAAGAAACGATCACGACGCCCGTCGCTCTCAAGCCAAACCGCGCGCTCCCAAAACGTGCGCTGATGGTGGCGGGCGCGGCGATCGTCCTTGCCGCAGTCGGCGCGTGGTGGATCGCCACGCCGGCTTCGAGCGTCAACACCGACGACGCCTACTTGAAGGCAGACTCCACCATCGTTGCGCCCAAGGTTCACGGCCTCGTCGCCGAGGTGCTGGTGCGCGACAATCAGGCCGTGCGCGCCGGGCAGCCGCTAATTCGAATCGATGACGACGACTACCGACAGGCGGTCACGGCAGCCGAAGCCGACGTGCAGACCGCGCAGGCCGCGCTCGACCAATTCGCCGCCCAACGCAGCCTCGCCGTCGCCAATGCAGCCGCAGCCGCCGCGTCGATCCGCGCCGCCGATGCACAGAGCGTCCGTGCCGCTGCCGATCGTGCCCGCTTTGAGAAGCTTGCCGCCACCGGCGACATCTCGCGCAGCCAAGGCGACTCGGCCCGCGCCGCAGCGCTCAGCGCCGCCGCTGACGCTGACAAGATGCGCGCCGCCTACGCCGCGGCAAACCAGCAAGTAGCGGTCGTCGATCAAACCCGCGGCCAGCTTCTCGCCGCACTCGCCCGCGCCAACGCGGCACTCATCCTTGCGCGCCAGAACGAGACCCACACCGTCGTCCGCGCTCCGGTAGACGGGATCATTGGCGACCGCCAAGTCCAGATCGGAGAATACGTCCAGCCCGGCACGCAGCTCCTTACCGTAGTGCCGATGCACACCCTCTACGTCGTCGCCAACTTTAAGGAGACCCAGACCGCGCGCATGCTGATCGGCCAGAAGGCGCATATCACCGTCGATGCGCTGAACGGCAAAACGCTGACGGGCGAGGTTGAAAGCTTCGCCCCTGGCTCCGGCAGTGAGTTCTCTTTGCTCCCGTTCGAGCCCGCCACCGGCAACTTCACCCGCATCGTTCAGCGAGTTCCTGTGCGCATCCGACTCGACACCAACCAGCCCGACGTCGCACGCCTGCGTCCCGGCCTCTCCGCCGACGTCCGCGTCGACCTGCGCTAGCGGAGTTGCCCATGTCGAACGACACAGCTCTCATTGTCGGTGGTGGCCCGGGAATCAGCGCCAGTTGCGCCCGGCTGTTTGCGAAAAACGGAATGCGCGTGTCGATTGCCGCGCGTACGCCCGACAAACCCGTGCTGCTCAAGCTGAAGGAAGATCACGGCGTCCATATCTACGCCGCAGATGCCGCCGATCCCGCCGACATGGACGGACTGTTCGCTGATGTTGTGCACGATCTTGGTGCGCCGACACTGGTGGTGCACAACATCGACGGACGCGTTCCCGCCATCTTCCGCAAGTCGATTACCGAGGCCGATCCGCAGGCGGCGTTCGACACGCTACGCAATGCCACGCACAGCGCCTTCCTCACCGGCCAGCACGCCGCGCGCCTGATGCTGAAGAACACGCCGGACGCCAACGGCGCGAAAGGCACGATCATCTGTACGAACGCCAGCGCCGGGATCAAAGGCTTCCCCAACAGCGGCGCCTTCGCGATGGCGTGCCAGGCGAAGCGCGGCCTCGCCGAAAGCATGGCGCGTGAACTCATGCCGCAAGGCATCCATGTCGCCAACGTGCCGATCGA
>DATKOE010000059.1:0-5025 GCA_035524815.1 Rhizomicrobium sp. | reverse complement strand
TGCCACGGCTAATTCAAGCGCCTCCGCAGCAGGGCCGCCAAGTTGCCCCCTCCCCGAGCCGTCATGGACGAACTTGCTCCTAAGATCATAGAGTTTTTTGAACGCATCTGCTTCGGCGTTGCCTAGTAGGGATCGGAATTTGGTGAGATATGCTTGCGTCACAGACTTTCTAGACAAATCCCGCAATCTCTCTTCCACGACGAGTCGCGTATCACCAGAACACGCGATTGTTCCTAGAACGTGTTGCAGCTGATCGACAACAGCCTGACGCTCGGGATTGGCTAAAGTCTGATCGCAAAGGGCCTCAACAGCGGAAATGCGCAGGATGAACTGCCCTTCGGAGGAGGGCAAAAAGAAGGAATCGTTGAGCAATGTCGCGCTGTTGCGCTGACGCACGGTTAGTGCAGGCGGGCTCTTGAGCCATGGTGCTAGCAGACCTTCAAAATCGCGAAGGGAAACTACGACCTTTCCACTTGCGGTGATGCCTACAATAGCTGCTGTGCCATCTTCGTAGGTGGTTAGTCCGTGGTATTCGCTGATGAGACGTTGGCCGCTCACTTTTTCGAATTCGTCACGAGCGGCCCTGCTAAACTTCTCCGCGGGTGCAGCAGCGCCGCCTATGTCTATTCCCAGGCGATTGACGGCCCCGACAATTAGGAGCACCTCGCTAAGCCGCTGCCCTGCGGTTTTGGCTTCCGCGTCCGACGGAAACTCGCAACTCTTGAAGATTGTCCATCGCCCAATTGGATCGGCGGCATCAGGCGCCGTGACCGTAACGGGTGGCAATGGGCCTGCGGCAAGCACTGTTTGGTTGCCCGCGAGTTCAAGCGAGCTTGCCATGCGCGTGCGAAGCCGAAAGCAGAACGCCATATTGATCTCCAGCGCAAAAGCCACGAGTGCCCACTATTGGCGGTTTCACGAGGTGATGCACGTTGCCTCGAATCGCGTAATCTTACCGCCGTAGCAGCCGAGTGCGCGGTCGTGCGACGGAATCAAGGAATTGATGACAAGGACATCCCGCGGGGAACGTGCCTACTTTGCGGCGCGACCTGTAGGATGGGCGGAAATTTCTGGGAGGCAGACTACTATCGCGTCTGGGATATGGTCGCCTGTAGGAACTGCGCCAGTGCAAACCACGACGGCATTGTACCCGGCAGCTATCCGAGGCTTGAGGCACACCTGAACGCCAAGGGAATCACGCCCCCGAAAAACAGGGACGGCTACTACGTGTGGCCTCAGCAGGGATAATCGCCCTCCCCCTGCCCTGCCGCCGCTTCTTGTAGGTACGCACTATGGCAATCGAAGCAGCGTCGAAATCCATCCCACTGCTTACCTGCTGCTTACCCGACAGCACCACCAACCGGCTTCATGATGGCAGGCACCTCCCAAGCTATTGATTTCGTTGGGACACTTGGAGCGGGCGAGGCGAATCGAACGCCCGACCCTAACCTTGGCAAGGTTATGCTCTACCCCTGAGCTACGCCCGCGCTTCCAAGTGGGACGCGGGTTATCGCCCGTCCCCGCCCCCCGTTCAAGGGGGTTCCGCCGGGTGCGGTAAACCGGCGTATTTTCGCGGCGAACCGCCGCGTCCGGCCGGGCGGGCGGCCCTGCCGGCCCCGGCCCATGCGGAACGGCCGCGGCCTCGCAATCGATGCCCGCGAGCGCCGGCAGGCCTTGCGCCGTTCAACCGGCCACGACCGCTTCGAACATCGCATGGGCGCGGCGCTGGAGATCGCAAAGCCGGCCTTCAAGCGCTTCGAAATCCGAGGCGCCCGCGACCCGCGCCAGCAGCGCCTTGAGGCCGGGCGTGGCGGCTTCGGCATCGAGCGGACCGTCGAGGGTGATGCGCAGCGCCTGGATGAGCGCGAGCTGAAAGTCGGCGGCGGCGATCAGCGTATCCGCCTCGTCCGCGCCGAGCACGCCCGCGGCGCGCAACCGCCGCAGCGCTTCCACCGTTCCCGGCGCCAGAACCGAGGCGTCGCCGGGCGCATGCAGGAGCTGCAGCACCTGCGCCGTGAAGTCGATGTCCATCAGGCCGCCCGGCGCATACTTCAAGTCCCAGATGCTCTTGCCCGGAAACTGCACCGCCACCTTGCGGCGCATCCCGGTAACGTCCTGGCGGATCTTCGCCGCATCGTCGCGGCGGCAGAGGGTTCTTTGGATCACCGCTTCGACCTTGCGGGCCAGCGCCCCCGGCCCCGCGACCACCCGCGCGCGGGCCAGCGCCAGACGTTCCCACGTCCAGGACTGGTCCGCGTGATAGCGCGTGAAGGATTCCAGGCTGACCGCGACGGGCCCCTTGTTGCCCGTGGGCCTAAGCTGCATGTCCACTTCGTAAAGCGTGCCTTCCGCGGTCGGCACGGTGAGCGCGGCGATGAAGCGCTGGGCCAGACGCGCATAATAGAGCAGCGGCGGCAGCGGCTTGCCGCCGTCCGAAGCCTCCACATCCGGCGGCACATCGTAGACGAAGATGAGATCGAGGTCGCTGCCCGCGGTCATCTCGAGTCCGCCGAGCTTGCCCATCGCCACGACCACGAATTCTCCGCCCTGCATGCGGCCGGCCGTCGCCGCCAGTTCGGCGGCGGTGCGCGCCAGAAGTACGGCGATGATGCACTCGGCGATGCGCGCGAAGGCGGGGCCCGCCTCGCCGGGACTGGCCAGCCCTTCGATCACCTGCACGCCGACGCGGAAGATCTGCTCCTTGGCAAACCGGCGCGCCGCATCCAGCGCCCGCTCGTAGGTTTCCGAACGTGCGATCAGGTCGCCGAGCGTGCGGTCGAGCGCGGCGCGATCGGGCAATGCCTGAAGGAAATCGCGGTCGAACAGCGCATCGAGCGTGGCCGGGGCGCGCGATAGATGCTGCGCCAGGCGCGGCGCGGAGCCCATGATCTCGGCGATCAGGCGCAGCAGCTCCGAATGCGCGTTGAGCAGCGAGAACAACTGAACGCCGGACGGCAGGTTGGTGAGAAACCGGTCGAACTGGGCAAAGGCGGTGTCGGGGTCGGCGGTGGCGCCCAGCGCCGAGAGCAGCGCCGGAATCAGCTCGGTGAGAAGCTCGCGGGCGCGGGCGCTGCGGGTGGCGCGGACGCGGCCGTGATGCCAGGCGCGAACCGCCCCCGAAACGTGGCTCGCATCGCGGAACCCGATGCGCTGCAGGGTTCCGATCGTTTCGGCGTCGTCCTCCACGCCGGTGAAGACCAGGCTTCCGGTTTCGCCGCCGAGCGGGGCGGAACGTTCGAACAGGCGGGCGTAGTGGCCCTGGACCGCGGTCAGATGTGCGGTCAGCGCCGCGCCGAACGCCTTCGCATCCGCATGGCCCGTGAAGCAGGCCACGTGCGCCAGCTCGGCCCCGGTCTTGGGCAGGCTGTGGGTCTGCTCGTCCTCGATCATCTGAAGACGGTGTTCGAGGATGCGCAGGAAGCGGTAGGCCTGCGCCAGTTCGCGCGCCGGCGCATCGCCGACATGGCCCGCGGCGTGCAGCACCTGAAGCGCCGCAAGGGTCGCGGGCGCGCGCAACGACGGATCGCGGCCGCCCAGGATGAGCTGCTGGGTCTGCACGAAGAACTCGATCTCGCGGATGCCGCCGCGGCCGAGCTTGATGTTGTGGCCGGGCACGGCGATCTGCGAATGGCCGTGATGGGCGTGGATCTGGCGCTTGATGGAATGGATGTCCTCGATCGCCGCGAAGTCGAGGTTCCGCCGCCAGACGAAGGGCTCGAGCGTGGACTTGACGAACTGGGCACCCGATGCCGGATCGCCCGCGCACGGCCGCGCCTTGACGAAGGCGGCGCGCTCCCAGTTCTGGCCCATGCCCTCGTAATAATCCTGGGCCGCCTCGGTTGAGATGGCGATCTGGGTGGCGCCGGCATCGGGTCGAAGCCGCAGGTCGGTGCGGAAGACGTAGCCGTCGCCGGTGACGTCGGCGACGAGCTTGACCACGTGCTTGACGATATCGACCGCGGCGCCGCGGGCATCGTCGCGCTTGCGGAAGGGAAACTTCGCCGCGTCGTAGAATACGACGAGGTCGATGTCGCTCGAGTAGTTGAGCTCGAAGGCGCCGTATTTTCCCATCGCCAGCACGACGAGGCCGGTGGAGTTCTCCAGCGTCGCGCCGTCGAGATCCGCAAACGGCGTATTGAACGCGGCAGCGCGCAGGGCGAAACGAAGGGCCGATTTCACCGCGGCGTCGGCGAAACGCGTGAGCGCGCCGGTCACGTCCTCGAGGGTGAAGACGCCCGCGATGTCGGCCAGCGCCACGACGAGAGCGGTCTGCCGCTTGGCCCGGCGCAGCGCGGCAAGCGCGTCCTTTTCCTTTTCGAAGGCGGCGGCGGCGAGTGCGAGGCTCGCGGCATCCTCGAGCAGGCGCGCAGGGCCCTCGGCGAAGAACTCGGGCAGGATCGCGCTTTCACGAACGGCCAGCCGGCAGAGATAACCCGAGTTGCCGAACGCGGATTCGAGAAGCACGCGGGCGTCGCCTTCGGGCGCGTAGCCGAGTTCGGCCAGCCGCTCGAAGGTGCGCGCGGCACGGGCGCGATCGAAGGGGGCGGGAAGAGCGGAGGCGGAGAAGGCCAGCATCGGTCGCATATTAGGGCGAATGGCGAATAGCGAATAGCGAATAGGGGATTTCCGTCACCGCTTCGCGGGGCAGAAAAGGCCGAACCAGTATCGTACCATGTTTCTTCCCCCCGCTTGCGGGGGGAAGTGGCGAGCGGAGCGAGCCGAAGGGGGCCTTCATGCGGGATAGTGAGCCGAAGACGGTTTGCCGTGCGCGCGATCTGAGCAAGCGCATGACGGATGCGGAGACGATCCTGTGGTCACGGTTGCGCCGGGATGCGGCCGACGGATTCCGGTTCCGGAGGCAGCATCCGATCGGGCCGTACATCGCCGATTTCGTCTGTGTTCGAGCAAAGCTCGTCGTCGAGGTCGACGGCGATTCGCATGGTTCGGATGAGGGCGTCGAATACGACCGGCGGCGGAACGCATACATGAAGGCGCGAGGCTGGTTTGTGCTGAGGGTCTGGAACG
>DATKOE010000058.1:0-2150 GCA_035524815.1 Rhizomicrobium sp. | reverse complement strand
GGCCAACCGACAAAGCGCAAGAGGCCTCGTGCTGAATTGCAGGGCGTCGGGTGCGGCATCAGACCGAATCACCGCGCGGCTCGATCATATCCGCATCAGCGCTCAACTCTGGGCCACCCGAAGTCCGCTAGCCTGTGGCCGCCCGCCGCCGCCGCGCCCACTCGAACAGCACCACGCCCGCCGCCACCGATACGTTCAACGACGAAATCTTCCCCGCCATCGGAATCCGCAGCAGCACGTCGCAATGCTTCCGTACCTGCTCGTGCAGCCCCTTGCCCTCGCCACCGAGGACGAAAGCGGCGGGCTCCGCATATTCGACGCGGTCGTAGTCCTGGCTGCCACGCTCGTCGAGGCCGTAGATCTGAAACCCCCGCTCTTTCAGGTCTTCCAGCGTGCGGTTGACGTTCGTCACGCGCGCTATCGGTAGATGCTCCAGTGCGCCGGCCGCCGCCTTGGCGACGACGTCGCTCACGCTGGCCGCGCGCCGTTCGGGAATGATCACGGAAGCCGCCCCGGCCGCGTGCGCCGTGCGGATGATCGCTCCGAGGTTATGCGGGTCTTCCACGCCATCGAGGACTACTACCATGTTGCCTTCCGCGGCCCGGTCGAGATCCGCGTAGCGTTGGGTGGCGCCAAGCGCCACGACGCCCTGATGCGCCGGGCTCCCCGCCAGCCGGTCGAGCCCGTTGCGCGGCTCGAAGCGGACCGGGATCGAGGACTGGCGGGCGAGGTCGATAATCTCCTGAAGGCGCGGACCGCCTGCGCCCTTGGCGATCAGGATGCGTTCCAGCGGCCGCTTGCCGCGAAGCGCCTCGGCGACGGGATGAATGCCGCTCAGGATAGCCATGTCGCGCGCCGCTACTCCTCCGGCATAACCCCCAATCCGTTGTTGAATCGGTTAGTGAAATTCGCCATCGCCGCGACCAGCGTGATCTCCACCACCTGCTCGTCGTTGAAGTGTTCGAACAGCTTCTCGCGCGCATCGTCGGCTGCCGCCCGCTGCGTCAAATCACGTGCGTACCGGATGGCGGCGCGCTCGGCATCGGAGAAGCCGTGGTCCTGCGCGGTCTGGAGAGCGCGCATTCCGTCCTCCGTAATTCCGCCCTTGCGACCGGTCGCCTGGTGCGCGGCGGTACAGAAGGCGCACTGGTTGGCGTAGGAGCAAGTGAGGTAGACCAACTCCTTGATGCGCCGATCCACGGCGCCCGGGCCCATGATGGCGCCGTAAAACGGTACGAAGCTCTTGAGGACTTCGGGCCGGTGCGCCATCGCGCGGTAAAAAGGACTGGGCTTTTTGGCCTTGGCTTCGAGCGCGGCGAGAAACTCGTTAGCGGCGGGTTCGACGGTCTTGATCGCAGTTGGCATCAAGACCAGTATACGGACCCACCGGCCAGGGCGCGGACGAAATCGCGGTCGCCTTCCAGAAGATCGAATTCGGCCAGTCGCTTCGGCGCCTCCCAACGCATGTCTTCGAAGATGAGGTTGCGCGGCTCGCCCTCGAAATGCGTCACGCGCAGGAAGATCAGCAGGACCGCGGGCTTGCCGGGATACGTGTACGCGTAGCGCATGATCTCCTCGCCGCGCGCGCCGCGGATGCCGAGTTCCTCCTCCAGTTCGCGCGCCAGCGCCTGGGCGGGCGTTTCGCCGGGCTCGACCTTGCCGCCGGGAAACTCCCACTTCAGGGCGTGGGACTGCCGCGCCGTGCGCTGGCAGATGAGAATGCGGCCGTCGCGTTCGAGGATCGCCGCCACCACTTCGAGCATGCCAATATTGGAACATACGATGTACCCGGAACCGCTGCTCGATCACTTCCGGAATCCGCGCAACGTCGGCGAGCTTGCGCCGCCGGCGGTGACGATCGAGGTTGCGAACCCGGCGTGTGGGGACATTCTGCGGCTTTCGGCGCGCATCGAGGACGGAGCGATCGTCCAGGCGCGGTACAAAGTTCGCGGGTGCACGGCTTCGATTGCTGCCGGCTCCGCGCTGACGGAGTGGCTCGTAGGCAAGCGGCGCGAAGACCTCGCCGCCTTCCGCCCGGCCGTGATCGACGAGGCGCTCGGCGGCCTGCGGAACGAGTCGAAGCACGCGGCCGTTCTCTGCGCGGATGGCGTGAAGCGCCTGGCGCTACTCCTTCGGTAGCTTCACCGTCA
>DATKOE010000057.1:0-44522 GCA_035524815.1 Rhizomicrobium sp. | reverse complement strand
CGGGTGCAGGAGCTGCACCGCCGCAGGTTTATGACCAGATCGAAGAGCGCGATCCAACCGGCCAGTTCGTCGTGGGAAAGGCCACGGCCGACGAGGTTAAGGCCAGGCTCGGCGCGCCGCTGATCGAAAACCGCAATCGGGACGGCAGCTTCGTCTGCACCTACCTGATGCCGACGGGCGATTACACCAGCTACGTCTTCGACAAGACCGGCGTCCTGATCCGCACGCATAGTGCGCCTAAAGCCGACTGAATTCCCCGCAAAACCCGTGGGTTTCTCGCCGGCAGCCGGTGACGGGCGGGTTCGGGCCGCGATAACCTCCACCCATGACTTCCGAAGACAACCTGTTCGTCGGCGACGAGCCGGAAAGCTATGGCCGCTATAGCACCGGGATCCTGCCCGGCCACGTGCTGAAGCGGCTGATCCGCGCCCGACGCGAAGTGGTTTCCACCGACGACTTCGACGACGCCCAGATCCAACCCGCGAGCATAGACTTGCGCCTGGGGCCGGTGGCCTGGCGGGTGCGTGCGAGCTTCCTTCCCGGACCGCAGGCGACCGTGAAGGAAAAGCTGGCGAGCGCCACGTTGCACGAGATCGACCTCGAAGGCGGCGCCGTGCTGGAGACCGGATGCGTCTATGTCGTGCCGCTGCTCGAAAGCGCCGAATTCTCGTTTCGCGTATCGGCCATCGCCAACCCCAAGAGCTCGACCGGCCGCCTCGACGTCTTCACGCGGCTGATCACCGATCGCGCCCAGAGCTTCGACCGCATCGAATCCGGCTATCGCGGACCGCTCCATGCCGAAATCTCGCCCCGCACCTTCCCGATCCTCGTGCGCAAGGGTTCGCGCCTCAACCAGTTGCGCGTGCGCCGCGGCTCGCCCCAGTTCACGGACACCCAGTTGCGCCGGCTTCACAGCGAAACGCCTCTGGTCGACGGCGAAGCGGACATCGACAACGGGCTGGCTCTCAGCGTCGATCTCAAGGGAGATACGGGCACGCGCCCCGTCGGCTGGCGCGCCAAGCGGCACACCAACATCATCGACGTCGACCAGCGCGGGCTGCTCGATCCGCTCGACTTCTGGGACCCGATCGAGCCGAGCCGCAGTGGCAACATCGTGCTCGATCCCGACGAGTTCTATATCCTCGCCTCGCGTGAGGCGGTGGCGATCCCGCCCGAATTCGCCGCCGAAATGGTGCCGTTCAACCCGCTCGTCGGCGAGTTCCGCGTGCATTATGCGGGCTTTTTCGACCCCGGATTCGGCTATGCCGCTGGTCAGCCCCCGGCGGCGCGCGCGGTTCTGGAGGTGCGCTCGCGCGAGGTGCCCTTCATCCTGGAACACGGACAGATCATCGGCCGACTGGTGTTCGAACGCCTCACGGAAGTCCCGGCAGAAGCCTACGGGGAGGGCATAGGGTCGCACTACCAGCGGCAGGGTCTGAAACTCTCCAAACACTTTGCCGATTAACCCTGTCTTATTGTTGCCGCGAATCCACATCACGCGCGAAAGTGGATGCCTGAGACGGTACGGCCGTTGCGCGGAACCCCGAGTTTTGGACTACTCCCGCCGCCGCGGAAAAATAACGGCACAGGGGCTTAAGCTCCGCGGTTATGGGTCCGCATTGAAGGGGGCAGCATGAGGCGGCTACGGCGCGCAAGCGCGCCGGCCGCCTCATGAGTTTCTAGGGCACCGCGGGCCGGTTCGACGAGGCCGCTCATGCGCAAATTCTTCGGTTTGCTTACGTTCGCCGCCGCGCTCACGCTCGCGATGACGGTAGCCGCGCGGGCGGCGAAGTTCGTGCTGTCGAGTCCTTCGATCATCGAAGGCGGCATCGTGCCCAACGCGCACATCTACAACGGCTATGGCTATCACGGCGCGAATCGCTCGCCCCAGCTTTCCTGGACCGGCGCGCCGCCGGGCACCAAGAGCTTCGCCGTGACCGTCTACGACCCCGACGCCCCGCATGCGGGCGGCTGGCGGCATTGGCTCGTGTTCGACATCCCGGCCGGCGCGGACGGCCTGCCGGAAGATGCCGGCAACGGAACGGGCCTGCCGGCGGGCGCCGTGCAGAGCATGACGGATTTCCGGACGACCGGTTACGGCGGCCCCTGCCCGCCGCCCGGCAAGCCGCACCGCTACATCTTCACGGTCTACGCCCTCAGCGTGGGCAGGCTGGAGCTTTCGGCCAAGGATGTTCCGGCCAAGGTCGACGAAGAAATTCGCCGCCACGCCATCGGCCAGGCGTCGATCACCGCGAAGTTCGGCCGTTGAGCGCCGCTCAGGGCAGACGTGCCAAGTCCATCTTTGCCGCGCGGCGTTCGATGAATCGCGCAGGACATTCCTCGGCCGCTTTTTGCAGCAGCGCCTTGGCGCCGGCTGCCTGCTGTTGGGCTAGTTGCCACTCGCCGAGATAAAAATCCGCCCGGCATTGCGACTCGTGGTTTGGGTCCTTGTCCTTCGCGAGCAGCTCGTGCAAATCGGCTTCTGCGCCATCCCTACCCAGGAACACGCGGAGAATTCGCGTCGACATCCAACCAGTCGGCCACGCACTGAACTCGTCCCTCGCCGCCCTTTCCGCGAAAGCCTTGCGATCGAGCGTGCCGGCCCTGGCTTCCGAGATCGCAAACCACACCAGGCTGTCGTTGAAATAATGCTCGTATTCGTACGCCTGCGAGAAATCCTCCGCGGCGGCGGGAAAGTCTCCCAATTCCCACTTCATGAGTCCGCGGTTGAAATAGCTGGCGCGGCCGGGTTCGCGGTCCACGACGAAATCGACGTCTGTGAGTGCGCTCTTGTCGCCAACGCACACCTTCGCCAGAGCGCGCCCCATGCGCCCCCCTGCATCGTCCGGAACCGATGTAAGCCCGCTGTCGAAATCGGCAAGCGCCTTCTTGCAGTCGTCGCCGTCATAATAGGCTCCGGCTCGATCCAACAGGGCGCGGCGGCGCTGATCCGCGATCAGCCCCGACGCATCCAGCGCCGCGGAAAATTCCGCTATTTCGCGCTGCGTGTCGCCGCGCGACTTGGCGTCCATGCCTTGCACGAAATGCGCATAGGCGACGTTGCTCCCCGGGAATCCGGTCGCGTACAGCTTTTGCTCCTTGAATGAGATGTAGACATGGAGCTGGCGCAGAATGTCGGCCCCTATCAGCATGTCTGGGTCGCTCCCGCTGCCGAGGAGGAGCGCTTCGTGGCGGCGGAACAGCAGGATGTCGGGATTGGCGACCGCGACGCCGCCTTCGAAGGTCAAGGCTTTGAAGGGGAAGCGGCGGTCTTTGGCGAGCATAGACTCGTTGACGTCGAAATGGGCCAGTGCTTCCTCATAAACCAGAACCGAGGTGCTGGCGCCGGTATCGAGATAGGCGGACATGCTGTGGCCGTCTAGATCGACGCTCAGACGCATTTTGCGATGCGTCTCCGAGAAATCAAACGGCACCACCGCATAGGGATCGTGGGTCCAATAGACGACCTTGCCGGGGCAGTGCTGAGGCGAATAGAGGCCCAGCTTGCCGGCGGCATAGTCGATATCGATGTCGAAGACACTGAGGATGTCCGCGCCCAATATGCCGTCGACGCCGTACTCCATGGCGGGAATTAGGTTGAAGGCCTTGCCCGTAATCGGGACCCCCGCGATCTCCATGTTGGCGGAGGCACCGAACCTCGACCCCCCGCCGCCAAAACCGTAGAGCCAGTCGCTGGCCCGGATGGGCTGCTTTTCAAGCTTCAGACGGGTAGCGGCCGCTTCCGAGAGCGCGGTCGCGTAACTGCCGGTGTCGACCAAGAGGCTCAGGGTCTGCCCTTCGACCTTGATGGGAACGGTGATCAAGCCCGTTCGCGCGACCGTGATCGGCAGCGTCGCGAAGCGCCTCAACTGGCAATTGGCGTTTGCCGCCGGCGCGTCGGCTGCCGCCGCACAGCACACGGCGCACGCCACCGCAAGGGCCGTTGCCAGTGTTCGCATGTCCCCCTCCCGGTTCGCGCCGGTACACCCCGGGCGAATGCTAAATCTCAAGCGAAAGCCGTTCAAGAGTGCCGCGTCCGTGGTCCCTTTGCGGCTGGCTGTCAGGCGCGCGCGAAGTTGCGGTTAACGCGGCTGTGCTTGCTGCAGCTCGCCACTTTCCCACAATGGGCTGGTGCGGCAGACACAAGCCTGTAGATTCCAGCGCATGATCGATCCGAACCTGTTCCTCGTCTTCATGGCCGGCGCGCTGGCCCTGAACATCACGCCCGGTCCCGACATGACCTTCGTGCTGGCGCAGTCGGCCTCGCGCGGTCCCCGCGCCGGCGTGGCGGCGGCGTTGGGCATCGGCACGGGCACCTTCTTCCATATGACGCTGGCCGCATTCGGGCTGGCGGCGCTGTTCAAGGTCTATCCGCTGGCGTTCGACATCGTACGCTATGCCGGTGCGGCGTATCTCGTCTGGATTGCCGTGAGCCTCATCCGGCACCCGCCGCATCTGGCGGCGGCCGCGGACGAGCAATCCTCAGTCAGCTCCGCCTTCAGGCAGGGCATCGTCACCAACATCCTGAACCCCAAGGTGGCGATCTTCTTCATCGCCTTCCTGCCCCAGTTCGTGAACCGGGATGCGGGACCGGCATGGCTTCAAATCCTGATCCTGGGCATCTGCTTCGACATCGGCGGCACGCTGGTGAATTCGCTCGTGGCCCTCGGCAGCGGCAGGCTGTCGGCGCGCCTCAAATCGAACCCGCTGATCGGCAGGATCATGGGCATGATCTCGGCCAGCGTGATGCTGGGACTGGCGGTGCGGCTGGCAGTGACCGAACGGCGGTGAACCCGCTCAGTGTGCGCTGGCCGGCGTGACGTATACCGTGTGCTCCTTGAACGAGATGAACAGGTGGAGCTGACGCAGGATGCCCATGCCCAGGATCATGTCCGGTTCGCCGTAGTTTCCGAGCATCTTGCTCTTGTCGTCCGGCACCAGATCGATGACGGGATTGTTCACCGTCACGCCCTGAATCGTCAGCGATTTGAACGGATACCGCCCGGTCTCCGCAATTGCCGACGGCTTGAATCCGAACATCGATCGCGCCGTTTCCAGGCTCATGACGGAATCCGACGCTCCCGTGTCCAGGATCGCATGCACTTCTTTGCCGTCGAGCGTGATGGTGATTTTCATATGCCGGTTCGAGTCGAGATCGAACGGAATCGCCGCGTAGTCGTCGTGGGTCCAGTAGACGACTTTTCCTTCGCAGTGGTCTTTCGAGAACAAACCCATCTGGCTCTTGGCGAAATCGAAATCGACCTCGAATACGGACAGGATATCGGGTGCCAGGATGCCGTCGTCGTCCAACGGCAGGAAATCGTCCGGCATCACCATGAACTGCCTTCTCTTTATCGTGGCTCCGGCGATCTCGATCTGCTCGGCCTCGACATAGTGGTTCATCCTCCTGCCGCCCCAGCCGTACATCGCCGCACCGAAGTCGAGAGACACGGGCTTCAGGTTCAGCCGCGCGGCGGTCGCGCTCGTCAGCATCGAGAAGACGCCGCCCGTGTCGACCAAGAGGTTTTCTTCCTCGCCGCCGATCTTGATGGGGACCGTCACCAGGCCGGCTTCGTCGATCGTCATGGGAAGACTCGCATAGCGGCCTAAGTGGCAGGCCGGCGCATCCGCCGCCGCAGCACCGACCGCCGGGATCGCCGCGGCAGCCAGGAGTGCTATTGCGAGAAGCTTCGGTCTCACCATCTTCTCCGGCGGCTCACGGTTGCCGCTTCAACTCCCTGTCTGCCGCATAGTATTCCATGAAGTTGTGCGGACACTCCCCGAACGCCGCATGGATCAGTTTCATGCCGGCATCCGGCTCCTTGCGGGCCAGGTGCCATTCGCCGACGTAGAAGTCGGCTTCGCACTTCTGCTGATTGGCGATTGTGGCGTCGCTGTCGGCCGCCTTCTCGTAAACACGGCTTTCGGTGAGCCTGTTGCGATAGTAGTCGAGGATTGGTCGCGGCCAGCCGCTTTGATCGATATTCGACACAAGGTCGTTCAGCTTCGCCTGATCGAGCGTACCCGCACGTTCGGCGGACATCGCATACCACAGGACCTTGTAAGGTAGATGCGGATCGCTTCCCGCCGACATTTGCGAGGTCTGCGCGTAGTTCGCCGCAGCCTCGGCGAACAGGCCCTGGTTCCACTGGAACCGCCCATAGTTCTCGTACACGCGGGCCGTGGGGCGCAGATTGAGCGCCGCGTTGAAGTCCGCCGTGGCGGCGTCCGCATTCTTCAAGCAGGAGTAGGCCGCAGCCCGCATCACGCGGCCGCTGACGCTGTTCGGCCGCAATTTGACCGCCTCGTCGAGATCGGCCAGCGCGCGGGTGCAATCACCCTTTGCGAGATAGGCGCGGGCACGCCCGAGGCGCGCGCTCGGTAGGTAGCCTGATGCAAGATCGCCGCTCGCAAGCGCCGATGTGAACGACGCGATCGCCCTGTCGGCTTCGCCGCGCGCGTTCGCTGTTACCCCGGCGCTGAAATCGTCATATCCCGAAGCGAACGCACATCCCGCCGCCAAGGTCAGAGCCGCTGCCAGCAAACGCGCGCGCATGACACCCCCCGCTCTGCGCGCCAGAATAATCGGGGCGGGATCGCGTCCGCAATCCGCTGCAACGCCGCGCAACAATCAAACCCTCGCCGCCGCGCGCGGGTCATAGTTGAGGATCGGCGCCAGCCAGCGCTCCGTATCGTTAATGCTCCAGCCCTTGCGGCGTGCGTAGTCTTCGACCTGATCCTTCTCGATCTTGCCGACGCCGAAGTAGCGGGCTTCGGGATGCGAGAAATAGAAGCCGGACACCGACGAGCCCGGCCACATGGCGAAGCTCTCGGTGAGATTGACGCCCGCGCGCGCCTCGCCGTCGATCAGCTTGAACAGCGTACCCTTCTCGGTGTGGTCGGGCTGCGCCGGATAACCGGGCGCCGGACGGATGCCGCGATAATCTTCGGCGATGAGTTCGTCGTTCGAGAGATGCTCGTCCTTCGCGTAGGCCCAGAACTCGCGGCGCACGCGCTCGTGCAGGCGTTCGGCGAAAGCTTCGGCCAGCCGGTCGGCCAGCGCCCGCAGGAGGATCGCGGAGTAGTCGTCCTTCGCCGCCTCGAACGCCTTGACGCGCGCTTGCTCGCCGTGGCCGGCCGTGACCACGAACGCGCCGATGAAGTCGTCGACGCCCTTCGGCGCGATGAAATCGGCCAGCGCCAGATTCGCCCTGCCGCTCTCGCGCGACATCTGCTGGCGCAGGGTATGGAGCGTGGCGATGGGAAACTTGCGCGCCTTGTCGCCAAATACGGCGATGTCGTCGTCGCCCGCGGCGTTGGCCGGGAAAAACCCGAACGAAGCGCGCGCCGTCAGCCACTTTTCTTCGACGATTTTTGCCAGCATCGCCTGGGCGTCGTGGAACAGGCCGCGCGCGGCCTTGCCTTGCTTGTCGTCCTCCAAGATGGACGGATACTTGCCCGTCAACTCCCAGGTCTGGAAGAACGGCGTCCAGTCGATGTACCTGGCGAGTTCGCCGAGATCGTAGGCGTCGTAGCTGCGCGTTCCGAGGAAGGTCGGCACCGGCGGGGCGTAGTCCGGCCAATCGAGCCTCAGTTTGTTGGCGCGCGCCTCGGCAAGCGACAGCCGCCGCCCCGGCGCCCGCTGGGCCGCATGCAGGCGCGCGATTTCCTCGTACTCCCTGCGCACGCCGGCGGAGTAATCGCGCCTGGCTTCCTTGCTCAGCAGACTGGACGCTACGCCCACCGCGCGCGAGGCATCGGGCACATAGACGGTCTGGCCGCGCCGGTAGTTGGGATCGATCTTCACCGCAGTGTGGACGCGGGATGTGGTGGCCCCGCCGATCAACAGCGGCAGATCGAAGCCCTGGCGCTCCATCTCGGAGGCGACGTGCACCATCTCGTCGAGCGACGGCGTGATGAGGCCGGAAAGACCGATCAGGTTGCAGTTCTTCTCGCGCGCGGTGTCGAGAATCTTCTGCGCCGGGGTCATGACGCCGAGGTCGATCACCTCGTAGCCGTTGCATTGAAGCACGACGCCCACAATGTTCTTGCCGATGTCGTGCACGTCGCCCTTCACCGTCGCCATGACGATGCGCCCGGCGGGCTCCTTGGCCGTGCCGGATTCGGATTCCATGTAGGGCAGCAGATAGGCGACCGCCTTCTTCATCACGCGCGCGGACTTCACCACTTGGGGCAGGAACATCTTGCCCGAACCGAACAAGTCGCCGACCACGTTCATGCCGGTCATCAGCGGGCCTTCGATCACGTCGAGGGGCCGCGACGCCTTGGCCCGGGCTTCCTCGGTGTCTTCGACAACGAAAGCGTCGATGCCGTGCACCAGCGCGTGCGTAAGCCGCTCCTCCACCGGCAACGCGCGCCACTCGGCGCTTTCGGCCTGCGCCGCGTCGCCGCCGCCTCTGTAATTCCGCGCGATTTCGAGAAGCCGCTCGGTGGCGTCGGCTCGGCGGTTGAGCAGCACGTCTTCCACCGCTTCGCGCAAGGGCGTGGGAATGTCCTGATAGACGGTCAGCTGGCCGGCATTGACGATGCCCATGTCCATGCCGGCCTTGATGGCGTGGAACAGGAACGCCGAATGCATCGCCTGGCGCACGGGCTCGTTGCCGCGAAACGAGAATGAGATGTTGGAAACGCCGCCGGAGACATGAACGAGCGGCAGCTCCGCCTTGATGCGCGCCACCGCCTCGATGAACGCCTTGGCGTAGCCGTTATGCTCCTCGATGCCGGTGGCGACCGCGAAGATGTTGGGGTCGAAAATGATGTCCTCGGGAGGAAAGCCGACCTTGTTCACCAGGATATCGTAGGCACGTTTGCAGATCGCGATCTTGCGCTCGGCGGTGTCGGCCTGGCCCCGCTCGTCGAAGGCCATCACCACAACGGCGGCGCCGAAGCGGCGAACCTGTTTGGCATGCTCGATGAACGGCCCTTCGCCCTCCTTGAGCGAGATCGAATTGACGATCGACTTGCCTTGCACGCATTTCAGGCCCGCCTCGATCACGCTCCATTTGGAGGAATCGATCATCACCGGCACCTTGGCGATGTCGGGCTCGCCCGCGATCAGGTTCAGGAAGCGCGCCATGGCGGCCTCGGAATCGATGAGGCCCTCGTCCATGTTGATGTCGATGATCTGGGCGCCGCTGTCCACCTGCTGGCGCGCGACGTCGAGCGCGGCTTCGTAGTCGTTCGCGGCGATCAGCTTCCTGAACTTGGCCGAACCCGTGATGTTGGTGCGCTCGCCGATGTTGACGAAATTGGTGTCGGGCGTGAGCGTGAACGGCTCGAGCCCGGACAGGCGAAGGTACTTCGGTTTCTCCGGAATATTGCGGGGCGGAACACCCGCGATCGCTTCGGCGAACGCCTTGATGTGCTCGGGCCGCGTGCCGCAGCAGCCGCCGACGATGTTGACGAGTCCCGAACGCGCGAACTCGCCGATCTGGGCGGCCATCTCGGCCGGCGTGTCGTCGTAGCCGCCGAACTCGTTGGGCAGTCCAGCGTTGGGATGCACGCTGACGAGCGTGTCGGCAACCCGCGCCAGTTCGGCAAGATACGGGCGAAGCTCCTTGGCGCCGAGCGCGCAGTTGAAGCCGACGGCGAACGCGTTCGCGTGGCGCACCGAATGCCAGAACGCCTCCGGCGTCTGGCCGGTGAGCGTGCGGCCGGAACGGTCGGTGATCGTGCCGGAAATCCACACCGGCAGCCGCTCGCCCAGTTCCTCGAACACCTCCTCGATCGCGTAGATCGCCGCCTTGGCGTTCAGCGTGTCGAAGATGGTTTCGATCATCAGAACATCGGCGCCCCCCCGGATCAACCCGCGGGCCGCGTCGCGATAGGTCGCCCGAAGCTCGTCGAAGGTGATGTTACGGTACGCCGGGTCGTTCACGTCGGGAGAGATGGACGCGGTGCGATTGGTGGGCGAGAGAATGCCGGCCACCAGCCGCGGGCGGTCCGAGGTCGCGGCCTCGTCGCAGATCTGGCGCGCCAGTTTGGCGCTTTCCAGCGTCATTTCCCCGACCAGACCCGATAGCCCGTAATCGGCCTGCGACGAGGCCGCGGTGGTGAAGGTGTTGGTCTCGATGATGTCGGCGCCCGCCGCGAGATAGGCATGACCCACTTCGCGGATGATCTCCGGCCGCGTCAGGGTCAGGACGTCGATGTCGCCTTTGAGATCGTGATCGTGGTTGCAGAAGCGGCGGCCCCGGAAATCGGCCTCCTTGAGGCCATAGCCCTGGATCATCACGCCCCACGAGCCGTCGAGCAGCAGGATGCGCTTTCTGGCTTCCTGCTTCAGCCAGCGGATGCGTGCGGCGCGGTCGAAGCTCATGAAATGTCCTTCGGTGCGATCCCCAAAATCCGGCACGCGGCATAGGTCAGGTCCGCCTGGTTGAGGGTGTAGAAGTGGAACTGCTCGAAGCCGCGCGCGTGCAACTCGCCGACCTGCTCGGCCAGGACCGCGGCGGCGACGATGCGCCGGCTTTCGAGATCGTGATCCAGTCCTTCGAAAAGCGCCGAAAGCCAGCCCGGGATGACGGCGCCGCAACGCGCCGCCATGCGCGCTATGCCCGCGAAGTTCGTGGCCGGCATCAGTCCGGGCACGATCGGCACCGAGATTCCCCAGCGGTCGGCGCGGTCGCGATAGCGCGCCACCGCATCGGTGGAAAAACAAAACTGGGTGATGGCGCGGCCGGCTCCCGCCTCGACTTTGCGCTTCAAGAGATCGAGATCGTGCTCGTAGGACGGCGATTCCGGGTGCTTTTCGGGGTAGCAGGAGACGCTGACCTGGAAATCGCCGAGCGCGCGGATGCCCGCTATGAGGTCGGGCGTCGACGCGTAGCCCTGGGGATGAGGCTCGTACGCCGCGCCCGCTTCCGGCATGTCTCCGCGCAGGGCCACGATATGACGCACGCCCGCCGCCCAATAGCGGCGCACGATGTCTTCGATCTCGCTTTTCGGCGAGCCCACGCAGGTCAGGTGCGCGGCCGGCTTGAGCGAGGTTTCTGCGAGCATCCATTGGATGGTGGCGTGCGTGCGGTCGCGGGTCGAGCCTCCCGCGCCATAGGTCACCGACACGAAGGCGGGCGCCAGCGGTTCCAGCCGTTTGATCGCGGTCCAGAGCTGGCGTTCCATCTCCTCCGTCCGCGGCGGGAAGAATTCGAACGACACGGCGATGGGGCGCTGGTTCGCAGCCAGGTCTTTCAGGCTCATGCGGCCTCGGCGCGCGATTTGGCATGGCTTTCGGCCACCCAGACTTTCACGGTCAGCTTCTCTTTCGATCCCGGATGGGGCGCGATGGCTTCGCCCGCGACGGGTTTCAGCCCCGCGGCGTGGAACCAGCCCGTCACTTCCTTGTCGGAGAACCCGAGACGGCGGTGCGCAAAGTCATCGCGCAGGAATTCGAGTTCGTGCGGCGCGAAATCGGCGATCAGCATGCGCCCGCCGGCGCGCATCACGCGGGCCGCTTCGAGCACCGCCGCCGCGGGGTCGTCGAGATAGTGCAGCACCTGGTGGAACACCACCGCGTCGAAGCCGGCAAGCGCCCCGCCGCTGTCGAACGGCAGGCGATAGGTGTCGGCCAGCCGCACTTGGCAGTGAGCGAGGTTTCCGCGCATCAGCTTGTCGCGCGCAATCGTCAGCATTTCCTGGCTGACATCGACGCCGACTGCGCGCTTGGCGTGAGGCGCGAGCAGTTCGAGCATGCGCCCCGTGCCGGTCCCGGCATCGAGAAGCTGCTGGATCGGCTCGGCCGCCAGATGCTTCACGATGGCGGCTTCCACCTCGCGCTCGGGCGCATAGAGGCTGCGGATGCGTCCCCATTCCGAGGCATTGGCCTTGAAATAGGCAGCCGCTTCGGCCGCCCGATTTTCGCGCACAGCGGCCAGCCGCTTGAGATCGTCTTCCGGCGGGCCTTCCAGAAGCGAGGACAGCGCGGCGCCCAGCATCGCGGCCCGGCCCTCTTCCGTAGCCCGGTAGAACACCCAGCTGCCCTCCTTGAAGCGCTCGATCAGCCCTGCGCCGCAAAGCAGCTTCAGGTGGCGCGACACCCGCGGCTGGCTCTGGCCGATGATCTCGATCAGCTCACTGACCGTGAGCTCTGCCTGTCTGAGAAGTAGAAGCAAACGCAAGCGCGTGGGGTCGCCCGCGGCGCGCAGCATCAGAACCAGCTTCTCCATGTCCGTCCCCATTCGGATTACATATGCGCATATCTTTATATGCTTCCCTTCATCCTCTGTGCAAGCCCGGCAAAACCTGCGAAAACGTGGGCAAAGAGTGGGATGCGGAGCGGGTCGGACTCCGCGGGGAAGAACATGTTCAAGCTGGCCGTTGTGCTGGCCGCCGGGCTCTGCCTTGGCGGGTGTGTGGGCTCGACTGCCGTCGGGTCCGACAACGACCCCTACGAGCAGACCAACCGCCGCATCTTCACTTTCAACCAGAAGCTCGACAGCTACGCGCTCAAACCCACCGCGGAGCGCTATGTGAAGTACGTTCCCGAGGGCGTGCGGAACGCGATTCACAACGCGCTCGACAACCTGGACGGGCCCTCGATCTTTGCCAACGAACTGCTGCAGGGCAACCCGCAAGAGGCCGGCGAAACCGCCGGACGTTTCATCCTGAACACCACCTTCGGCGTCGCCGGAGTGTTCGATGTCGGCAGCCGTGTCGGCATTGCCGAGCACCGCGAAGATTTCGGACAGACACTTGCCGTGTGGGGCGTGGGCCAGGGGCCCTACCTGATGGCGCCGCTGTTGGGGCCGGTCAATCCGCGCGACGGCGCCGGGCAGGTGGTCGATTACGCGATGGACCCCATCTGGTATCTGCCGATCAAAGGCCGCGTCTTCTGGTTCATCGGCCGCCGGTACGTGACGATCGTGGACGGACGCGCGCGCAGCCTCGACGTGCTCGACGAAATCGAGCGCGACTCGATCGACTACTACGCCACGACCAGGAGCCTCTACCGGCAATATCGTCAAAATCAGATACGTAACGGAACGCCGCCGCCCTGACCTGTCGAACCGGAAACGGTCACACCCGCGTGCCGGATTTCATCGCATTGCGGCTCGGGCGGGACGCCGGCAACTCATTGAGTCCTAGTGCCGTTTTGGTCACCAGGTCCGGCGGGGCACGGCCACGGCAAGCCGGATGCCGGGTCAAATTCGCGCCACGAACTTGCCATATCTCCGAACGAGCATTACGTGTGGTCACGGTCAAGAGACTTGCCGATGCCTGAGGTGTTCTCGATGCGCAAGGCTGTTTTCGCATTCGCTTTCGCACTGGCGTTCATCGTGGCGCTCGGCGGAACGGCGCGTCCGGCGCTGGCCGCCACTCCGGCTGAACAGTACATAGCGTCCGAGGTCCAGAGAGGACTTCTGATCCTGAACAATCCGCAGCTCTCGAAGGACCAGCGGCGCGACCAGTTCCGCAACTTTCTGCTGTCGCTGACCGACATCAAGCTGATCGCGGACTACACGCTCGGGCAGTACCGGCGCACCGCCACGCCCGACGAACTCGCCGCTTACGAAGCCGCATTCAAGGACTACGGCCTCAGCGTCTACCAGTCCTATTTCAACAAGTATTCCGGTCAGACCCTGCAGGTGACCGGCTCCTATGCCCTCGCTCCGGACGAAACCGTGGTGAAGACGCTTCTGCTCGATCCCAAGGATCGCTCGCAGAAGCCGTACGAGGTCGATTTCCGCGTGCTGCAGCAGGGACCGCGCTACGTGGTCATCGATTTTTCGGCCGAAGGGGTGTGGGTGCGCGAGCTGGAGCGCAACGACTTCACGTCCTTCCTGGGCCAGAACGGCGGCAACGTGGCGTTGCTGACCGCAAACCTGAAGAAGAAATCGGCGCAAATGAAGTAGCGCACGCCCCTGTCGCGCAAATCGCTTGTACTTGCTCTTGTGCGGCTGGTCGGCGTCGATGCCGAGCCTGCGCTTCTTGTCGGCCTCGTAGTCCTGGAAATTGCCCTCGAACCACTCGACGTGGCTGTCCCCTCGAAGGCCAGCATGTGGGTGGCGATGCGGCCCAGGAACCAGCGGTCGTGGCTGATGATCATGGCGGCGAATTGACTTCTTGTCATGGCGGTATTACTTTTCTGAGAAGTAATACGAGGCGGTCATGGCGACAACAGTCACAGTGAAGGGCCAAGTTACGTTGCCAAAAAAGGTGCGAGAGGCTGCCGGGATTCATCCCGGCGACCGGGTGGAAGTGCGCGCCGCAGCGAATGGCGGTGTTATCATTGAGAAGCCTGGCGTTGCGAACGATTACAGAAACCGGCTTCTTGCGCTGGCGCAGCGCCGGATCATTCGAGGCATTACGACGGACGAGCTGATGGAGATGACGCGCGGCTACAGCGACGACCGCCCCCGGGGCAAGAAGTGACCCTGGTCGACAGCAACGTTCTGGTCGACGTCATCGCCAAAGACCCCAAGTGGCTTTCCTGGTCAATCGAACAGCTGGACCGGCGCGCCGCGGTCGGGCCTCTCTACTATGACGAGATCGTCTATTCCGAACTGGCGGTAAAAAGCGAAAGCGAAATCGCCCTAGATGAAGCGCTTCGGATCGTCGGAGCCGAGTTCAGTCCGATTTCCAGGACCGCACTTTTTCTCGCGGGCAAGATTTTCGAGCGTTATCGCGCCGCTGGTGGACGGCGCGCCAGCAATCTGCCCGACTTTTTCATCGGCGCGCATGCCCAAGTGGCGGGATTGCCGCTTCTGACCCGCGACGTTGGCCGATACCGGACTTACTTTCCCAAGGTGAAACTGATCGCGCCGGAATGAGTCGTCACCGCGCAAACCGCTTGTACTTGATCTTGTGCGGCTGGTCGGCGTCGATGCCGAGCCTGCGCTTCTTGTCAGCCTCGTAGTCCTGGAAATTGCCTTCGAACCACTCGACGTGGCTGTCCCCCTCGAAGGCGAGCATGTGGGTGGCGATGCGGTCGAGGAACCAGCGGTCGTGGCTGATGATCATGGCGCAGCCCGCGAATTCCTCCAGTGCCATTTCCAGCGCCCGCAGGGTTTCGACGTCGAGATCGTTGGTCGGCTCGTCGAGCAGGAGCAGGTTGGCGCCGGACTTCAGCATCTTGGCCAGATGCACGCGGTTGCGCTCGCCGCCCGAAAGCTGGCCCACCTTCTTCTGCTGGTCGCCGCCCTTGAAATTGAAGGCGCCGACATAGGCGCGGCTTTGCATCGTGCGCTTGCCCAGTTCCAGCACGTCGAGCCCGCCGGAAATCTCCTGCCATACCGTCTTGTTGGGATCGAGGTCGTCCCGCGACTGGTCCACATAACCGAGCTTCACGGTCGGCCCGATGCGCAGCGTACCGGCGTCCGGATTGTCCTGCCCCGTGATCAGGCGGAACAGCGTCGTCTTGCCGGCGCCGTTGGGACCGATGACGCCGACGATGCCGCCCGGCGGCAGGCTGAACGCCACGTTCTCGAACAACAGCCGGTCGTCATAGGCTTTGGCGAGGCCGTCGGCCTCCACCACCACGTTGCCGAGGCGTTCGGCCACCGGAATGACGATCTGCGCCGGGCCGCCGCGCTGCTCGCTCGATTTCGAGACCAGCTCGTCGTAGGCGTTGATGCGGGCCTTGGATTTGGCCTGGCGGGCTTTCGGGCTCTGCTGGATCCACTCGCGTTCGCGCGCAATTGAACGCTGCAAGGCGGCTTCCTCCTGGCTCTCCTTGAGGAAGCGCTCCTCCTGCTCGATGAGGAACCTGGTGTAGTTGCCCTCGTGCGGGATGCCGCGGCCGCGGTCGAGCTCCAGAATCCAGCCCGTGACGTTGTCGAGGAAATAGCGGTCGTGGGTGACCAGGATCACGCAGCCGGCATACTCGCGCAGCGTCCGCTCCAGCCAGCCCACGGTCTCCGCGTCGAGATGGTTGGTCGGTTCGTCGAGCAGGAGGATGTCGGGCGCGTCGAGCAAGAGACGGCAGAGTGCCACGCGGCGCCGCTCGCCGCCCGAGAGCGTCGACACGTCGGCCTCGCCGTCGGGGCAACCAAGGGAGTCCATCGCCTGGTCGATTTGGCTGTCAAGGTCCCAGAGGCCCTTGGCCTCGATCTCGTCCTGCAGCCGCGCCATCTCGTCGGCGGTTTCGTCCGAGTAGTTCGCCGCGATCTCGTTGAAGCGGTCGACCAGGGCCTTCTTGGCGGCGACGCCCTCCATGACGTTGCCGCGCATGTCCTTTGAGGAATTGAGTTGCGGCTCCTGCGGCAGATAGCCGACGCGGATGCCGTCGGCCGCCCAGGCCTCGCCGGTGAACTCTTTGTCGAGGCCGGCCATGATGCGCATCAGGGTCGATTTGCCGGAGCCGTTGACGCCGACGATGCCGATCTTGGCGCCGGGATAGAACGACAGCCAGATGTCCTTGAGGACCTGCTTCCCGCCGGGATAGGTCTTGGACATGCCCTTCATGTAGAAAACGAACTGCGGGCCGGCCATCGGCTCTTCCTTTCGGGGATGTGGTGAGGCGGCCGCCTTGTACCGAACCGGGCGCGGCATCGCAACCGCGCCGCTCACGGCCATTTCAGGTCGTCAAAATTTTATTTTGGCGCGGGACAGGACCGAGACCGAGTTGTTGCCGGTCTGGCCGCCGAAGTTCATCTGGTAGGCCGCATTGGCCTGAAGCGCGAGGGAGTTGCCGAAGAACTCGGTCTTGTAGCCGAGTTCGAAATCAGTCTCCTGTGCGGTGGCGCGCATCAGCTTGTCGTGGCCAAAGAACTGCAGCTCGTTGGAGGTGTCGGTCGTGAAGGTCTGCAAGTCCGCGCCCGGCCGCGCAAAGGCCACACCCAACGAGTCGTTCTTCGAGAACACGGCGCGCTTGGCGACCGCCACGCCGTAGGACTCCGTCAGCAGGGTCGTGTCGGGCGTGAAGGCGGTCGGTTTCAGCTCGAGCTGCGTCAGGGCTTCGCTGTAGGACACCGTGGTCACCCACCCGCCTCCGAAGCCGACATGGGCGGACATCCCGAGGGCCGAAGTCCGCGCCGTGTTGATGCCCGGATTGCTGAGCCCGAAAGCGCCGCCGCGCTCCAGCGTCTGGGAACCGGTGAGGTTGAGGCCGCCCCACTTCGAGAAATTCCACGTCATCCCCGCCAGAACGGAATCCGTACTGCGGGAATCGTAGGGCAGCATGCCGGAGAAGACTTCGTAGGCCGAGCGCGGCGTCACCAAGTAGGGATTCATTCCCGGCGACGATGCGGCATGTCCGAACGTGACGTTGAGGTTGTCCGTAAGCGACAGGTTGAGGCCGATCCACGATCCGCCGCTCGACAGCGACAGATAAGGAGACCCGAGGGCGGATTGCGAATAGAACAGTCCGTCATAAGCGTCGGATGAAGGCGCGAAGCGGTCGAGCGCGCGCCCCACATCGACATTCAGGCCGCTTTCGAGCGTAATGCCGTCACCCAGATAAAGGGAGCCGGAAATCTCCCGGAGAGGATTGCGCAAGAGATCCTCAGGACCTGTCGTGGGCGCCGCGACGACGACCGGCACGTCCAGAGCGAAGCTGCCCGCAAAGCGCGCCTCGGGGGCGGAAAGACCGTCCGGCGCAGCCGCGTACGACGCCGCGGCGGCCGCCCAGATGGCGGCAACGCCCGCGACGGCTGACATCGCGCGGTTCAGCCTGCCCCTCATGACCTTCGGTGCCTACTCTCCCTCGTATCGAGTGGTAATTTTACCAGATGGACCCTTGGAATCTCAAAGGATTCCTCGAATTTTTCGTGGCACCGCGGCAACAACCGCCGATTCTTTTTAGTGCGAAACAGACGCGATTTGATTCAACATGTTGTGGTTTTCCCGGCAGACCCACCGATTCTGGTGCAACCCTCGGAAATCTGCGACAAGACAACGCTGCGTCGCCCGGAAATGAAAAAAATCTCATGCGTGGCCGGCAAGCCGCGGCTCCCTGCGGAATGTTCATCCGCATACGGATCAAGCTGCGTGCCGCGCAGCCGTCGCCACAGCCCAAACCTGGCGCCAGGGGAAACAACGGCCCGGGTGCCGGACCGGCGCCGGGCGGGGACCGCCCGCCGCCACTTGCGAATGACTGTGCGAACGTGTTCGTGCCGTCATCAACGCCATTTTCGGCGGTCCCGGCGTGGACTCAGGCCCGCGACTCTCGGTAACGTTACAGCGACGGCTTGGGGTGGAACGCTCGCGATGAGGGCGTGGATCGTTGTCTGTCTTGTGTTGACCGGCTGCGCGCATCACGACGATTCCGGCGTGTATGATCCGTTCGAATCGGTCAACCGCAAGGTGTTCGCGTTCAACCACTCGCTCGACAAGAACGCCGCCCTGCCCGCCGCGAGCTACTACAAGTCCAACGTGCCGGACGGCATGCGCGACGGCGTCCACAACTTCTTCTCGAATCTGAGCATCCCGGTCACGCTTGCGAATGATGTGCTTCAGGGACAGTTCACGCAGGCGGGGATTGCGGTCTGCCGGCTGGGCGTCAACACCACGGCCGGCGTGCTTGGGGTGATGGATCCCGCGACCGGCTGGGGGTGCCCTGAAAACGACGAAGACTTCGGCCAGACGCTGGCGGTCTACGGCATGCCGCCCGGACCCTACCTTGTCCTGCCACTCCTGGGCTCGACCCTGCCGCGCGACTTGGCGGGCAAGCTGCTCGTCGATCACTATTTCAATCCATTGGGTTACGTGAGCTACAGCGGCAAGTACTATGTTTCCATGAGCACCAACGTCCTCAAGATGGTGGACCAGCGCTCGCGCAGCATCAGCGCCCTTTCCAACGTCGAGCGCACCAGCGTCGACTATTACGCGGCGGTCCGCAGCATCTACCTCCAGAAGCGCGATTCAGCTATTCAAAACACAACTCTCGCGCCGCAAACCCTAACGAAGTAGAACCCTCCCCGCCTTCGCTTTGTACGGGCCCCAATCCCGATGTGGATCATTGAGCAGATCGTAGCCTATTGCTGCCGGCACGCGCGCGTGGTCGTGACCGCCGGGTTCGCCGCCGCCATTCTCGGCTTCCTGTACACGGCGACGCACTTCGCGATGAACACGGATTCGAGCACGCTGATTTCGCCGGACCTGCCCTGGCGAAAGACGATGGCGCGCTTCGATGCGCTGTTCCCGCAGAGGAACAACCTCATCCTCGTCGTGATCGACGGCACGACGGCCGAGCGCGCCAATGCGGCGGCCGACGCGCTGATGGACAAGCTCGCGCAGAACCCGAGGCAGTTCCCCGCGGTGCGGCGGCCCGACGGCGGCCCGTTCTTCGAGAAGAACGGTCTCTTGTTCCTGCCCGAAACCTGCGTCAAGGACATGATGGACAAGCTGGTCCAGGCGCAGCCGTTCCTGGGCGCGCTGGCGGCCGATGCCTCGCTGCGCGGCGTGATGGACAGTCTCTCGGTTGCGCTCACCGGAGTGGCGCACGGCCAGGCCAAGCTCTCCGAAATCGACGCACCGATGACGGCGTTCGCGGCGACCATCGAGAAGACGAACGCCGGCGATAAGGCCTACCTCAACTGGCGCGAACTGTTCGCCAGCCAGGGCGAGGAGTGCTCGTTCACCCGGCCGCGCACCTTCGTCGAAGTGCAGCCGGCATTGAACTACAATGCGCTGATGCCCGGCGCCGACGCCGAGCAGGCGATCCGCGATACCGCCAGACAGCTCAAGCTGACGCCCGAAAACGGCGTGCGCGTGCGCCTGACGGGTCCGGTGCCGCTGTCCGACGAGAACTTCTCCTCGCTCGCCGACCGCGCGGACATCATGGGCATAGCCATGCTCCTGGCGGTGACCTTCTCGCTGTGGCTGGCGGTGCGTTCGATCCGCATCATCTTCTGCATCCTGGTCACGCTGGGGACCGGCCTTCTGGTGACGACGGCGCTGGGCCTGTTGTCGGTCGGCGTGTTCAACATCATCTCGATCGCCTTCATCGCGCTGTTCGTCGGGCTGGGGGTCGACTTCGCCATCCAGTTCTCGGTGCGATACCGGGCGGAACGGCACGCCGTGGGCGACCTCGCCAAGGCCCTGACCTGCGCCGGGCGCGGCGTCGGCGTTCCCCTGGCGCTGGCGGCGGCGGCGACTGCCGCGGGGTTCTTCTCGTTCCTGCCGACGGCCTATCTCGGCGTGGCCGAGCTCGGGCTCATCGCCGGCATCGGCATGATCACCGCCTTCGTCCTGGCGATCACCCTCTTGCCTGCCCTCATAATGCTGGTGAAGCCGCCGGGCGAAGCCGAGCGCGTGGGCTATGCGTTCTTCGCCCCCATCGACCGCTTCCTCGTCGAGCGCCGCAAGCGCGTGATCTGGTGGGGCGCGATCGCCGGCGTCGTCTCGATCGTCGTGCTCAGCGTGTTCCGCCTGCTCACCTTCGATTTCAACCCGCTCGACCTCAGCAATCCGAAATCCGAGGCGCTGTCGACGCTCAACGACCTCATGAAGGACCCGGACACCTCGCCCAACACCATCGACGTCCTCGCCCCCAACCTCTCGGCCGCCGACAAGCTCGCCGGCAGGCTGTCGAAGCAGCCGCTGATCGGGCAGGTCCTGACGCTCACCACCTTCATCCCGCCCGATCAGGACAAGAAGCTCGCCTATATCCAGGACACGGCTTTCCTGCTCGACACGACGCTCAATCCGATCGCGGTCAAGGCGCCGCCGACGGATGCCGAGACGGTCGCCAGCATCAAGGCGGCCGCCAGCGGGCTGCGCCAGGCGGCCACGATGAAGGCGCCGAGGAAGCTGCCGGCGATCGAGAAGAAGGCGCGGGCCGACGCCTTGCGCCTGGCCAGGGCGTTCGACGCGCTGGCGACGGGACCCAAGTCGTTGCGCACCGCCGCATCGAACGCGCTCATCCCCGGATTGGATACGCTGCTGGACGAACTGCACAACGCGCTGCAGGCCGGTCCCGTCAACGTCAAGACCATGCCGGCGGAGCTTGTCGCCGAGTGGATCGCCAAGGACGGCACGGCGCGCGTCCAGGTGTTCCCGAAGTACAACGCCAACGACAACAAGTCGCTCAAGAAGTTCTCCAAGGACGTGTTGAGCGTAACGCCCGACGCCACCGGCACGCCGATCACCATTCAGGAGTCGGGCCAGACCATAGTGCGCGCCTTCGTCGAGGCCGGCGTGTGGTCGTTCATCGCCATCTCGATCCTGCTCGCGCTGGTGCTGCGCCGCGAGCGCGACGTGATCATGACCATCCTGCCCCTTGTGCTGACGGCGATCCTGACGCTGGCGACCTGCGCCGTGGTCGGGCTGCAACTCAACTTCGCCAATATCATCGCATTGCCGCTGCTGTTCGGCATCGGCGTGGCGTTCAATATCTACTTCGTGGTGGCCTGGCGCGCCGGAGCCAAGAACCTGCTCACTTCGAGTCTCACGCGCGCCATCCTGTTCAGCGCGTTGACGACGGCTTCCGGCTTCGGCTCGCTGTGGATTTCGAGCCATCCGGGAACGGCAAGCATGGGCGAGATGCTGATCATCTCGCTTGCCTGGACGCTGTTCACGACGCTGTTCTTCCTGCCGGCGCTGCTGGGCCCGCCGCCGCCGAAAGAGGACGCGCCGGAAGTGGTGCGCGGGCAGAGGACGATCTGACAGGACTTCAGGCGCCCCACACCGAGCGGGCGTAGCTCAGAAAGTTCAGTCCCATGATCTTCTCGATGCGCCCTTCCGGCCAGCCCTTGGCCGCCAGCAGCCGCATCAGCTTCCTGAACTGATCCACGCCCCGCAGATCGAGCACGAAGGGATAGGTGTCGGCGCGCTCGCCGCTGGCGCCGATGCCGGCCTTCGCGCGCTCGGCCACTTCTTGCGCCAGGCGGGCGCGATAGGCCTCAAGATCGTCGATCGCCGTGGCGCTGCCGTCCGTGCCGATTCCGACGTGGTCCTCGCCGCAGACGTTCACGGCATGCTCGATGTGGGCGACGACGTCCCCGGCCGTGGCGTGGCCCGAAGCGTTAAGATACGGCATGAAGTAGATGCCGACGAACCCGCCCTTCTCCGCCACTCCGCGCAATTCGGCATCGGTCTTGTTGCGCGGCAGATCGACGAGCGCGCGGCAGCCGGTGTGGTTGATCGAGACGGGCTGGGCGGACGCCGCGACGGCATCGAGGCAGGTGCGTTCGCCGCTGTGCGAAAGATCGACCATGATGCGGCTGGCGTTGAGGCGTTCCACCACTTCGCGGCCGAGCGGCGTAAGGCCTCGGTTGAGCGGCGCCATCGAGCCGTCGCCGAGCGCGTTGGCCGGATTGTAGGTGAGCTGGATGACGCGCACGCCGAGGTCGCGGAATATCTCGATGCGTTCGGGCTTGTCGGCGACCTGAACCGCATTCTGGAAGCCGTAGATGATTCCCACCTTGCCCGCGGCCTTCGCCTTCAGGATGTCGCCGGCGCGCAGGACTTTCATCAATGCGCCGGAATGATCCCCGACAACGCGCTCCCATGCCGCGATCGTCTTGATCGAGTATTCGAACGGCTCGTCGGGACCGGCCACGTAGCCCAGCGTGACGTTCACTGCGGCAAGGCCCGAAGCCAGTGCATCGCTCACCGAGCGGCGGTCGACGTCGGGCTGGCTGGTGTCGACCGGAGAATCCATCGGGCGCGTGAGCGAGAGATTGGGATCGTCGATGCCGCCGAGCGCGTCGACGATGAGGGGCTGGCGCATGCGCTTCCTGCGGCTCCGGGCGGCGCGCGCTTCCGCGGCGCCGGCGCCTAAAGCACCCGATGCGCCCGCCAGCAGCAGCCGGCGATTGATCGCGCTTTGCCCTCTATCGGCCATGTCAGCATCCCATTGCGCGTTCTGCTTCAGCTGCCTCTGCAACCCGATGGCGCCGGCGCCGAACCGCACGAGACCATGATGCGCTGTCGAATGAAAGTGCGCCGTCGTCACGCGGAGCGAGCGGGCACCCCGCCGGACCGGACGGTTGCGCCGAACTCGCAGCGCCGGTTCGGGCGATCGCCGTTTGTAACTTCAGGCCACGGGGTGCCGCGACCGGCGTTCCCCGCGCAATCCGGCGCCGCGCGCACGCGTGAATTCAGCCGAACGTCCCCGAGTTGAAGCTCGACAGATTCACGGGCGCGTTGAGCCTGATCACCAGATCGGCGCCGGCCTGGTATCCGGCAACGCCGTTGGTGTCGACCACCAGGAACTGCTTACCGGCATAGGTGCCGCCGTCCGGCGTCACCAGCACGGCATGATGCGCCTTCAGCTTGCCGCTCAGGATCGACGTCAGATTGGCGTCGAACGTCGAATTCCACAGCTTTCCCGTGGTGACCGCCGCGTCGGTGCCGTAGACCTTCGTCCACAAGTCGATCTTGTCCGCCGCGGCGTTGAAGCCGGTGATGGTGTCGAAGTTGGCGCCCGTCGAATCCGACGCCTGAGAGTAGGCGTAGGCGTCGGCGCCCGCGCCGCCGGTGAGCAAATCCGCTCCCCCGCCACCCGTCAGCGTGTCGTTGCCTGTGCCGCCGATGAGTGTGTCCTTTCCGGGGCCGCCGGTGATGGCAAATTTGCCGTTGGTTTCCGCGCTGCCGTCGAAGTAGAGCCAATTCGGGGCTTCGAGCGCCGATGCGTCGACCGTGAGCGTCTTGCCCGATGCCACCGTCGCTTCGTTGGTGGTGAGCTTGTAGCTGTGCCCGCCCAGCACGACGAGTTTTTCGATGCTCAGAACCGTCGATGCGCCGAAGGTCAGTCCGCCGGAATAATCACCCACCAGGGTAAGCGTGTCGGCGCCGCTGCCGCCGTTTACCTCGTCTGAGGCCGAGAAATTGCTGCCGAACCTGAACTGATCGTTGCCCGATCCCCCGGTCAGCGTGACGGCGCCCGAGCCGCCGGAAACATAGACATTATTGGCCGCGGTCGTCGCCGACGCATCGACCACGAAATCCGCACCGCCGTTCACCACGACATAGCCGCTACCCGTCATGCCGCCGTCGATGGTGAGCGTGCCGGCCGAGACCCGGGTCGCGCCGGCTACGTCGTAGGTACCGCCGTTCATCGTGAAGCTGCCGCCGCCAAATTGAAGGGTGGCTCCGCTCGCCACCGCGAATTCGCTTGCCGACGCCGCGCCCCCGTTCTTGAATTCCAGCGTCCCGCTCTGCACGCTCGCCATGCCGCTCACAAAGCTCGACCCGGTCAAGATGACCGTACCTCCGAGGACCTCAACCGATCCCGGACCCGCGATTGAGTTGGCGACCGTCCTGGTTCCCGAATAATCGAACTGCAACTGGCCCTTGTCGGCGATCTTTCCCGCCACCGATCCCGTCGTGCCGCCATTTCCCAACTGCAGGGTTGCGTCCGCGTTGACGGTGGTCGTTCCCGTGTAGGTGCTGTCTCCGGTCAGGATCTCGGTCCCGCCGGCGATGGTGAGGCCGCCGCCCGTTCCGGTGACTAATCCTCCGTCGGCCAAGAGCCCCGCGAAGGTCCCCGAGGCCTTGGTCAGCGTCAGTGCCTTGGCGCCCAGCCTGATCTGGCCCGACCCCAACAGCGTAGTGATGGAAGTGCCGGTCGTGGCGCCGGAAATGTCGAATATCCCGTCGTTGGAAACTCCGGAAGAGGCGCCAATCGACCCCGTCAGATAAAGCACCAGTTCCCCTCCGGAGGCGATGGTGGTCGCACCTTTGTAGCCGCTCGCCGTCGAATCAGTGAACGTACCTTCCTCGATCGTCACGCTGCCCAACCCCTGGATCGGAATCGAGCCGGACAAGCCCCCGCCGTTACCTAAGTTCAGCACGAGAGAGCCGTTGTCGATCACGCTGTTGTTTCCACCAAGCAGGTACTCCGGGTCGCCGTTGCCCCACTGCAGCGTTGCGCCGCTGTCGATCGTCACCGCCCCCGCCGTGCCCGAATCGGCCATGACGACCGTGCCGCCGACAATCGTGATCGAGCCCGTGCCCGAGATCGTTTTTGCCACCGTCACGGAGCCCGAGTGATTGAACCACAACTGACCATTGTCGATGATGTTTCCGGCAACCGACCCCGTCGTGCCGCCGTCGCCGAGCCACAGCAGCCCGCCCGAATTGATGGTGGTGGTCCCCGTGAAGGTGTTCGTCCCGGTCAACGTCTGGCTGCCGCCGGCAATCGTGAGACTGCCGCCTGTTCCGCCGAAGTCTCCGCCGTCCGCCAAAATCCCCGAGAAAGTTTTCGAGGCGTTCGTCAGCGTCAGCGTACGGGCGCCCAGATCCACCTCGCCAGCCCCCGAGAGAGAGACGATGGAAGTGCCCGCAGGAGTTCCCGAGATGTCGAAAGTCCCGTTGTCGGAAACATCCGAAGAGCCGCCTATCGAGCCCGATCCCGTCAAAATCAGCTTCCCTCCGACGTCGAGGACGGTCGCTCCCGTGTAGGTGCAGGCGCCGGAATCGTTGAATGAACCGGACTCGATCTCCATGTTGCCAGATCCGGAGATCGGCACCGAGCCGGCTATGCCGCCTCCGCCGAAGTCCAGCACCAGTGAGCCGTTGTCGGCCACCGCATTGGAGGCACCCACCAGGAAAGCCGCAGACCCCGCGCCCCATTGCATCGTCGCGCCGGTGTCGATCGTCACCGCTCCGCTCACCGCGCTCCCGCTGGTCACGACGAACGTGCCGCCGCCGGCGCTGTCGGTTATCGTGAGCGGCCCTGCGCCTGAGAAGTTCCCTGTGAAGGTTGTGGTGTTGCCGAACGTGTCGACGGTGTTGGTCGCGTAGTTTTCGACCGTGTAGTTGTTCGAATCCGTGGCGCCGTTCCGATCGTCCCGCAGCGTGCCGCCCTGAAAGTCGGCGGTCACGCTCGTTCCGACCTGGGACTCCAGGTAATAGGGCTGGCCGGTGTCAATCGTCGTCATGGGATTCCCTCGTTTGCGTGAGCGGCGTTTCCGACACTGCCGCCGGCAGTTGCAGCGAAGGCGCGCGGGTCTTCATGTCGCGCATTTCTTCTGCGGCTGCTAGTTCGGCCGTTCCACTCTACACAACCGATGGAACTTGCGATCGCGTTCCCGCGCGTCAAACTCGAGGCTTTTTAAGCCTCCGTAACGGAAGCGACCGATCACGCATCGGCGCGAAGCACGCCGCTTTGGCGCACGGCGCTTCGGGCAACGCCCGTCTTCGATCGGTGTCGCGAGCACAGATGCCGGCGTAAACCCGAACGGCCTTGGCGACCTCAGCCTCGCCAACCGGCCGTCCTTCTCACCCCTTCATCAGCTTGTCGCTGAGGGCGTTGAGCTTCTTCACCAGCGCGGGCGCCCCGCCGGACTGGACGGTGGCGCCGAAATCGGAACGCTGCTTGGCAAGCTGGCTGATCGAGTTCTCGTAATAGACGTCGAGAACCCTCCAGTTGCCGCCGATCTGCCGCATCTTGTAGGCGAGCGGATGGGTCTCGGTCTTGGTGACGAGCTTGGTCGAGACGATCCTGTCGCTGCCGCGCACTTGCACGGTGGGATCGACCACGAACTTCTCGCCGTCGTAGCCGTCGAAATTCGAAGCATAATTGGCGAGCGTGTAGCGCTCGATCGCGGCCTCGAGCGACTCGTGATCCTGGGGCGACATCGTCATCCACACTGGACCGACCGAGTATTTCGTCATGTCGGCAAGATCGAAGGTCTGCTCGATCACCGGCTTGAGCTTGTCGTAGCGTCCCTGCATGCCGAGCGTCTTGGCGTTCTTCATCACGTCGATGAGTGCATCGCAAAGCTGCTGTACCGGCTTCACGGCGGGATCGGTGGCCTCAGCCCGGGAGGGCGCGGACAGGCCCGCGACGCCGGCCAGCACGGCGGCGGCAAGGCAGACAACGCGCATCCAAGCCTTGATCATAACGAACCTCTTTGCTTGCCCCGGCACATCAGTGTCGGCGGCCATCTTGGCGGAAATATGGGAACTTTTCCTCAGGAATCGCGGGTCAGCATGAACGGCAGCAAGTCCTTGAGGGCCGCGGCTTTCGAACCATATGGCGCCAAAGCCGAAATTGCCCGCCCGGCGACTGTCGCGGCTTCCGACCTTGCCCCCTCGACACCCAGGATCGACACCAGCGTGGCCTTGCCCGCCTCTTCGTCCTTGCCCACCGCCTTGCCGGTCTTCTCGGCCGTGGAGGTGACGTCGAGCAGGTCGTCGGTGATCTGGAACACCAGCCCCATGTCGCGGGCGTAGCTGCGTAACCGCTCCTGATGCTCGCTTCCGGCTTGCGCCAGGATCGGGCCCGCCTCGCAGGCGAATTCGAAAAGCTGTCCGGTTTTTAGCCGTTGAAGCAGCACGACCTCGCCGGCGCCGAAGGCGCTGTCGGGCGCGCGCATGTCGATCATCTGGCCGCCGATCATGCCGTTGGAGCCGGCGGCTTCGGCGAGTCTTTGCGCCAGCAGGCAGCGCACCTCGGCGGAAGGATGGGTTTCGGGCCGGGCCAGGATCTCGAAGGCGATGGTCAAGAGTCCGTCGCCGGCGAGCACGGCCGTGGCCTCGTCGAATGCCTTGTGGGCGGTGGGCCGGCCGCGCCTTAAATCGTCGTCATCCATGCAGGGAAGATCATCGTGAACCAGCGAGTAGGTGTGCAGCACCTCGATCGCCGCAGCCGTGCGCAGCGCGACCGTTCCCGTCACGCCGAACAGCTTGGCGCTTTCCAGCACCAGAAACGGCCTCAACCGCTTGCCGCCCGCGAAGGTTGCGTAACGCATGGCTTCGTGCACGCGGCCGTGCAGGCCGTGTGGTTTCGGCAACACGTCATCCAGCGTTTGCTCCACGCGCCTGGCGGCGTCCGCCAGGGCCTCGCGCAGGCCGTTTTCCGGCGCGACGGTGTCCGAACTGTTCATCTGAAACGGTCCCTTTCGGGTTCCTACTAAAGCATCCCGGAGACGGCGCAACTGGTCCCCTAAGAAAGTGATTGCGTGGGGCGCGAGCTTTCGGGAAACTGCGGGACGTGGGGTTGCACTAGATTCCCCTTCTTATTTAGGGATTTAGCGTGCTAGAGCGGTCCGGCCACCGCAGGAGATTGGTTCAATGCGTGTCGTTCTGGCCCAGCCGCGCGGTTTTTGCGCGGGCGTCGTGCGAGCCATCGACATCGTCGAGCGGGCGCTCGAGAAGTACGGCCATCCGGTCTATGTGCGCCACGAGATCGTCCATAACCGCCATGTGGTCGAGTCCCTGAAGAACAAGGGCGCCCGCTTCGTCGAGGAACTGGACGAGGTGCCCGACGGCGCCCTGACGATCTTCAGCGCCCACGGCGTATCGCAAACCGTAGTGCAGGAAGCCCAGGGCCGCGGCCTTTCGGTCCTCGACGCCACCTGCCCGCTCGTCTCCAAGGTGCACAGTCAGGGCAAGCGCTATGTCGCCACCGGCCGCACTCTGATCCTGGTCGGCCACGCGGGCCATCCCGAAGTGGAAGGCACGATGGGCCAGGTCGGCGCACCGGTGCATCTCGTCCAATCCGAGGCGGACGTGGAGGCGCTGCCGGTTCCGCGCGAAGTGCCGGTCGCCTACGTCACCCAGACCACGCTTTCGATCGACGATACGCGCAACGTGATCGCCGCCCTGAAGCGGCGGTTCGACGACATCGTGGGGCCGGAGACCACCGACATCTGCTACGCCACCCAGAACCGCCAGCAGGCGGTACGGGAACTTTGCCGCGTCGCCGACATCATCCTGGTGGTCGGCGCCAAGAACAGCTCGAACTCGAACCGCCTGCGCGAAATCGGCAAGGAGGAAGGCGTTCCGAGCTACCTCATCAACGACGGCAGCGAACTCGACGCGAGCTGGGTCGCCGGCAAGAAGACCATCGGCCTCACCGCGGGCGCGTCCGCTCCCGAAGCGCTGGTCGAGAACGTCATCGCGGCGCTGAGAGCCATCAACCCGGACCTCGAGGTCGAGCAGATGGAAGGCAAGAAGGAACACATCGAATTCCGGCTTCCGCCGGAGTTGAGAGCTTGATTTTTCTCCCCCTGTAAACGGGTGAGGAGACGACAGAAGGAGTGCGCGTTGGCGATTCCGGCAAAACAGGCGGCCCGCATCGGGGCCTATGTCTTGAAGCAGCATTTGAGCGGGCGGAAGCGCTATCCGCTCGTGCTCATGCTCGAACCGTTGTTCCGCTGCAATCTGTCGTGCGCGGGCTGCGGCAAGATCGATTATCCCGACGACATCCTGAACCTCAGGCTGTCCTATGACGACTGCATGCAGGCGATCGACGAGTGCGGCGCGCCCTGCGTTTCGATCGCCGGCGGCGAGCCCCTTCTGCACCGCGACATGCCGAGGATCGTCAAGGGCTTCATCGAGCGCGGCAAGTTCGTGATCCTGTGCACCAACGCGCTTCTGCTGGCCAAGAAGATCGACCAGTACACCCCGCACGAGAACTTCACCTGGTCGATCCATCTCGACGGCGACAAGGCGATGCACGACAAGAGCGTCTGCCTCGACGGCACCTACGACAAGGCGGTCGCCGCGCTGAAGCTTGCCAAGTCGAAGGGCTTCCGCACCCAGATCAACTGCACCCTGTTCAACGGCGCCGAGCCCGGACGCGTTGCCGCCTTCTTCGACGAGATGACGGCGATCGGCTGCGACGGCATCACGATCTCGCCCGGCTACGCTTACGAGCGCGCGCCGGATCAGGAGCATTTCTTGAACCGCGAGCGCACCAAGAACCTGTTCCGCGACGTGCTCTCCCGCGGGCGCGGCGGCAAGAAGTGGGAATTCACCCAGTCGCCGCTGTTCCTCGATTTCCTGGCCGGCAATCAGACCTACGAATGCACGCCGTGGTCGATGCCGGCGCGCACCGTGTTCGGCTGGCAGAAGCCCTGCTACCTGTTGGGCGAAGGCTACGTGAAGACCTTTGCGGAGCTGATCGAAGGCACCGAGTGGGAGAAGTACGGCGTCGGTAATTACGAGAAGTGCGCCAACTGCATGGTGCATTGCGGCTTCGAGGGCACGGCGGTCGCCGATTCCGTCAAGCATCCCTGGAAGATGGTGCCGCTCGCCGTGCGCGGGGTGAAGACGGAAGGCCCGATGGCGCCCGACATTCCGCTCGACCGCCAGCGGCCGGCCGAGTTCGTGTTCTCCCGCCACGTCGAAGCAAAGCTAGCCGAGATACGGACAGCCAAGCCCCGGCCCGAGAATTTCGAGGCAGCGCAATAACGTCTTGAACGCCGCGCCCGCTTCATGCGCGGTGCGGATCAGCTCGCGCAACTGCCCGCGTTCGCGCAGCATCGAGCGCGTGATCGCCCACATCCGCGGGTTGCCTTTGACGCTCAGCCGCTCCAGCGCCGCCGGCGGCAGGGTGCGGTGGGCGTCGTCCGAGATCACGCGCAGCACCACGAAGGGTATGCCGTGCTCGGCCGCGAACCGCGCCGCGACATGCGATTCCATGTCCACGGCATGGCCGCCGGTTTCGCGAAACAGGTCCTTCTTGACCCCGATATGACCGGCCGGGGCGTCGACGCCCGCCATCACCACCGAATGCGCCTCGGGCAGCTTGGTGCGCAGCACGCGCGACCACGCCGGATCGCAGGCGTAATGCTCGCGACCCGCCACCACATGGCTGGCGATCACCGCGTCGCCCACCTGCGGCAGCGGCGCCAGCGCGCCGGCGATGCCGAGGCTGACGAGCCCTTTCGCGCCCGGCGCCATGGCCTTCAACCGTCGCATCAGCAGCCTGGAGTTGCCCGCGCCGATTACCGGCACAAGCCCGGCCTTCCTGGCGATCCGGGCCTCCTTGGCGAGGCCCACGGCGGCGGCAACGAACGCGGTCATCGATGTATCCGGCGGAATCAACGCAATTTAACACAGGCTCGAACGTATAGCGCACGCATGCGACACCGGAATTCGTGGCTTATCCCTATGCCTCGCCGTTCAGTCGCGGGGCTTGCGCCAGCCCATGATCACGCTGGCGGCAAAAAGACCTGTCGTCACGTAGTTGGCGATGTCGGCCACCGAATCCGGCAGGATGAACGGCCCAACCGCGAAAGCCACGCCCGCTGCGATCGAAAACGACCGCCAGGGTTCGCGGAACGAGCGCTTGCCCGCCTTGCGGGTGACCTTCCACGCGTCCAGTTCGCGGTCGAGATCGGCGTCGCCGGCATAGAGTTCGAGATGCTCGGCGGCGGGCGCCAGGAATTCGGCCGGCTCGGGACTGGGAGGCGGTGCCGGCTCCGCACGCGCGACGGCATGCGCAACGCGGGGAATTTCCCGTTGCGGTGCGGTCCTGCGGCCGAAGTGCTCCCGTCGCTGCATGGCGCTCATGATCGAGCGCAAAGCTTAGCGTCGCACTAACGGAAAACCTCTAATCGGCGGCGTGCCTTACGAAAGACACGGCCCGATGGTAGCCTCTTCCGGATGGGTGCGATGGCGGGTAACGTCGGCGAGGCGCAGACAGTGGTCGCGCGATATGGGCGCGAGCGTTACGGCGCGCGCCAGATCATCGCACGCCACCGCCATCGCGACTTTTACGCCGCAGTCGTGCTCGCGGGCCGCTACGAGGAGGCGGGAAGCGAAGGACGCATCGAAGTTTCGGCAGGCGATGTCCTCGTCCACTCGCCGTTCGACGCCCATCTCGACCGGATGTCGGCTCGGGGCGCCGATATTCTGAATGTCGCGCTCTCCTTTCCGGTACTCGCCGCCGCCGTTCCGTTTGGCCGCATCAACGATCCCGACGAACTTGTCCGCTGTCAGGAGGAGGACCGCGAATCCTGCGCCGGCCTGCTCCTGGCGCGGCTGAGGCCGCTTCGCGGCCGATGCGCCGATTGGCCCGACGTGTTGCACGCCCAACTCTCGCAGCAGTCTGCACGTTCCCTGGGTGCGTTTGCCGGCGAGCATGGTCTGCGCCGCGAGACGGTTTCGCGGCGCTTCGCAAAGCTGTTCGGTGTCTCGCCCGCAGGCTATCGCGCCGAGGCCCGGGCCCGGCGAGCTTGGCGGCGGGTCATCGGTGAAAAGACGGCGCTCGCGCAGATCGCCTACGAGGAGGGATTCGCGGACCAGTCGCACATGGCGCGAGCGGTGAAGCTCCTGACCGGGGTGCCGCCGGGCTTCTGGCGCAGGTCAAATCCGTTCAAGACGGGCGCCGCCACTGCGCCATAATCGGCCGCATGCTGAGACGCCAATTCCTGAAAACGACCACCGTGGCCGCCGCGCTCGAAGCCTGTGGTCTCGCCCGTCCCCTGTACGCCGCAGTTCCGCTGATCCGCACGCGGTGGCGCATCAAGACCTCAGAAGGGTTCGACGCGCTCTGTTTCCTGGGGCCGCTGTCCGGCGATCCCTTCTATGCGGATTATTACCCGCAGGAGATCAGAGCGTTCCGCGATAAGCTGCCGCCCGGCATCGAGCAGAAGACCACGATGCTGTTCGCCCAATTCCGCGCCGCGGGCGCACTCCTGGGTCCCGGGCTCTGCCTGCTCTTCTCGGGCGGCCCAACCGAGACCATCGGCGACCTGATCGCCGGTCTCGACGCCATGGAGACGGTGCTGAAGCCGCCGTTCGCCGCCAGCGCCTATTGGGACGAAGCCGCGTGGAGCGGATTCGCAAACTCGCGCACCGTACTGAGAGAGATTCTTCTTGGCATGAAGGCTGCCGGATTCTCCCAGTTCCGCCGCGATTGCATCGACGCTCAAGCCGCAAAGCGCATTCCCGAGCTGACGGCACGGCTTGCCCAACTCGACACCATCGCGGAACAGGAGCGGCTTCTGGGCCGTACGTTCGCCGATCCCACGATCGAGATCATCCTGCTCTATTTCTCCAAACCCCACGGCATCCGCATTCAGGGGCAGCGGTTCCTCACGTCGGTCGACTATCCGGACTATATCGTGATCCGCAACGCCGATCACGAACTCATGCACCCCCCGTTCGAGGCGGGAAGCGCCGAGATGAAGGCCGTTTTCACGGTGCTGTTGCGCGACGAACTGCTGACCCGCATCGTCAGGCAGCACGATCCGCGTTTCGGATACAACTCGCTCGAGGGATTGATCGACGAAGACACGGTCCAGGCGCTCGAGCAGATCATCAATGAGAAGTTCGCCGTCGCGGACCAGCCCGCCTCGCGCTGGCATGAATCCGACGACGGCATGCATGTTTTTGCCGCGGGACTGTACGGGCTGCTGAAGGCGGACGGCTGCGACAGGACCGGCGGAAACATCCAGCATTGGCTGTTCAATGCGGCCAATTCCGGCTTGCTTTTTCCTGCTTCGCTGCACGCCGCGGCGGCGCGCGTCCTGAAGCGGGACGTGAATCACCTCTGGCCGCTGGGCTGACGCCGAAGCGGCCCGGCGCGCTCAATTCTCAAGGGCAAAATGCATCCCCCTGGAAAGTGCGGCGAACGCCGAGGATTCGTGGTGTTCTCCCTCGAACAGCACGAATTGCGCCTTGTAGTCCTTGCCGCCGTGCAGGGCGCACAGCCGCTCTCCTAAATTGCGGGCGTTGGTGACCATGCCGCCCCACGCGTCCGACTTCTTCTTGTAGGCCATCACCTCGGCCCGGCGATCGGGCGGCAGGGAGTCCAGGAATGCGCGTATCTCGGGGGTGATCGTACGCGGGTTCTTGGGCTCCTCCAGCGAGCCGACCGTGATCAGGATGCGCGGGCTCGCGCCGTGCGCCTCGACGAGTTTCGAGAACGCCTTCTCGTCCGCCAGAACGGCGCGGGCGTTCCACCAGATGGCGGGGCTTGCCGCGACGAAAGTCCGGAACGCTTGCGGCTCCGTGAACAGGGCATGCAACACCGCCAAGCCGCCGGCCGAATGGCCGAACAACGTGGCGTTCGACGCATCGATGGGTGCGACCGCAGCGGCTTTCGGCTTGATCTCGGTTTCGAGCACCTTCAGGAAGGTGTCGAGGTTGCCGCTCTTCTCGGGCTCCTGCCAGGCGGGCTTGCGGTTCTCCGGCGCGATCGGCGGCGTCAGGTCGTCGAAACGCTCGATGCCCCCCGCGCGGCCGATGTCGGCGGCGCCGATCGGCGACGTGTCGTCCGGCTTGCGTCCGATGATCTTGGCCACCTCTGCCGGCTCGTTGATCAGGTCGTAACCGATGCCGACCACGACGGCGTGCTGCGACATGGAGAAGTTGATGTCGGTGGCGGCGCCGAAGAACTGATCGCCGTCGAGCACGTAGACGACAGGATAGCCGCGCGGCGGCGGGGGCGCGAAGCTCGGCACCTGAATGCGCAGAACGTACGTCTTGCCGTTGATCGCGGAGGTGAACTTCACCCGATGCGTCAGGGGGATGCCGACCTCGGAAGGCCCAAGCGGCGAGGCAATCTGCGCTTCGGCGGAAACGCTCAGAAGAAGAACTGCGAGCGCCGCCAGAATGCGGCCCGATAACTTGCCGGACATTTTGCGAGACCGTTGCAGAACCCGCAGCCAGATTACGCCGCGGCAGGCGCCGAAACGAGACGTGGCGACCTCGCCGCTGTGGAACAAAAGCTACAAGCCGTGCGCCACCCGCCGCGAATTACCGGCCTTCAGGTTGCGGTAGCGCGCCACCGCCCACAGCGGGAAGAACTTCGGGTAGCCGTGGTAGCGCAGATAGAACACGCGCGGGAATCCTCCGCCGGTGTAATGCTCCTGCGGCCACAGCCCGTCGGTGCCCTGGTTCGCCTTCAGCCACGCGATGCCGCGCGCCACCGCCGGATGATCCACCTCGCCCGCCGCCATCAGCCCCAGCAGCGCCCAGGCGGTCTGCGAGGCGATCGACGGCGCGCGCTCGTACCCCTTGTAGTCCAGCCGGTAGCTGTCGCAGGTCTCGCCCCAGCCGCCATCTTCGTTCTGGATCGCGATCAGCCAGTCCGCCGCGCGCCGCACCATCGGCGTCGAGGCGTCCAGGCCCGCCGCGTTGAGCCCCGCCAGCACCGACCAGGTGCCGTAGATGTAGTTGACGCCCCAGCGGCCGAAGAAGCTGCCGTCCTCGAGCTGCACGCGCTCGAGATAGTCGACCGCCGCCTTCATGCGCGGACTGTCTTTGGGCTCGCCGAGTTGGGCCAGCATGCCGATGCAGCGCCCCGTCACGTCCTCGGTCGGCGGATCGAGCAGCGCGCCGTGATCGGCGAAGGGGATGTTGTTCAGGTAGTAGTATGCGTTGTCGGCGTCGAACGCGCCCCAGCCGCCGTTCTTCGACTGCAGGCCTTCCACCCATTCGCGCCCGCGCGCGATGGCCTCGCCGTAATCGGATTTTTCGCCCGCGATTTCCTTGGCGCGGTCCAGCGCCATCACGACCACGGCGGTGTCGTCGAGATCGGGGTAATAGTCGTTGCGGTACTGGAACGCCCAGCCGCCGGGGCGCACGCCGCGCCGTTCTTCTTCCCAGTCGCCTTTCACGTCCAGCACCTGCAATGGCTTCAGCCATTCCAGGCCGCGCACCACGGCTGCTTCGACCTTGGGATCGTGGGTTTCCATCAGCGCGTGGCAGACCAGGCCCGTATCCCACACCGGCGAGACGCAGGGCTGGCAGTAGGCTTCGTGCTCCTTCACCACCAGCAGTTTTTCGAGCGAGCGGCGGGCAACGGCGCGGCGCGGATCGTCCGCCGCCACCCCCATCACGTCGTACATCATCACGCTGTTGGCCATCGCCGGGTAGATCGCGCCCAGGCCGTCCTCGCCGTTGAGGCGCTCGGTGGTCCAGCGCACGCATTCGCCGATGGCGCGCGCGCGCAACGTCTTCGGCCAGAACGGCTCGAAGCGCTTCAGGCACCAGTCGAGCCCGCCGAAGAACGCCGACCAGAACCACTTCTGATGGGCCGCGCGCTTGGAAGCGACCTTGCCCGGCAGGAACAGTTCCTTCACGTGCACGCCGCGCGCATTCCGGGCCAGCGGGCGTTTGGCCGCCAGCACCAGCAGCGGCACGATCACCGTGCGCGCCCAGTACGACATCTTGGAGAGATGGACCGGGAACCAGCGCGGCAGCAGGATCAGCTCGGGCGGCACCGTCGGGATGATGCTCCACGGCACGTCGCCGTAGAGCGCAAGCTGGATGCGGGTGAAGACGTTGGCCTTGCCGGCGCCGCCGCGCTTGAGGATTTCCTCGCGCGCCCGCGCCATGTGGGGCGCATCGGGGTCGTCGCCGATCATCTTGAGCGCGAAATACGCCTTGATGGTCGCCGAGATTTCGAGCGCGCCGTCGTGATAGAGCGGCCAGCCGCCGTGCGCGCCCTGGATGCGGCGCAGATAAACGCCGATCTTCCTTTCCAGCTCCAGGTCTGGTTCCTCGCCGAGGTAATGGGTGAGCAGCACATATTCCGCCGGAATGGTGCAGTCGGCTTCCAGCTCGTAGACCCAGTGGCCGTCCGGCTTCTGCTGCTTGAGGAGCGCGTCGGTGGCCTCGCGGATGATCGTGTCGAGGGCGAGCGCCTGTTCGGAATCTGTCAAGACGTCGGTCATTCGATTACACCGTGACGTTTGCGCGCGCCAGTTGGGCCGCCTTCTCGCCCGAGCGCAAGGCGCCTTCGATGGTCGCGGGAAGCCCGGTGTCGGTCCAGTCGCCGGCGAGAATGAGGTTGGGCCACCGCGTTTTCGCACCCGGCCGGCGCGCGGCCTGCGTTGGCGTGGCGGCGAAGGTCGCCCGCTTCTCCTTCACGATCTGCCACGCCGGCAGCACGGGGGACAACTTGAGCGCCCTCCATACGTCGGCCCACAGCAGTTGCGCCAGGCTCTCGCGGTCCTGGTCGACGATGGCGTCGGCCGCGCTGACGGTCACGGAAACCCGGTCGGGAAACGCGAAAATCCACTCCGCCGCGCCTCCGATCACGCCCAGCATCGCCGGCGAGCCCGCAGGCGGCTTAACCCTGAAATGCGCATTGACGATCGCGCGGAATTCGTCAGGCGTTTCGAGGTCCGGCACCAGATCGCCCGCCACCCAGGGCGGGACAGCCAGCACCACCGTGTCTCCAGGCGAAACCGGCACGGTGTTCTCCGGGAATTCGAGCGCCATCACGCCGCCGACGTCGAACACGATGCGGCGCAGGCGCTGGCCCAGATGAACCATCGCGGACTTGTCGGCCAGGAAACGCAGTGCCGGTTCGACGAACGCGGCGGCGAGATTGGGTGTCGCGATGCGCGGGCGGTAGGCAAGGCCGCCCTTGGCCAGAGTCTCGCGCAGCACCGCCGCAGCGAGCACGGCGGAACCCTTCTCGGGCTCGGTGTTGAGCGCCGCGAGCAGCAAGGGCCGCATCAGGCGCTCCCACAAGGGGCCTTCGCAAGCCAGGATGTCCTCGATCGCCGCGGCCGGACCCGCCATCAACAGCTCGGCCAGGCGCGCGTAGTCGCCCGCCTTGGTTCCCGGTACGCGGCGGCCGCCGACGAAAATCCACCACGGCAGCGCGCCGTCGTTGGGCTTGATGGTCCAGCGCTCGTCCGTTTGGATGTCGACGAAGGAGAATTCCGCCCGTTCGGGCCCCGTGAGCGCGTTGCGGGCGCCGATCGTGCGCAGGTAACCGGTGACGCTGCGATTGCCCGACAGCACGAGATGGTTGCCGTTATCGATGACGCAGTCGAGCGTCTGGTCGAAATAGGAGCGGCAGCGTCCGCCCGCCTGCCCCGCCGCTTCGTAGAACACCACGCGCGCGCCGTTCGCGGCCGCGTGCACTGCGGCCGACAGCCCGGCCATCCCCGCCCCGACGATGACGATAGTGCTCATGCGGCGATCGCGTGGCGCAGCGCCAGCCAGGCGAGCTGCGCTTTGGGAACGTGGATGCGCCGGCGCGGCGGTGCCCAGCCTTCGGCCTGCATGCGCTTGAGAATCTCAAGGTACACCGCACCCATCAGGCGCGGCGCGCGCAGATCGCCCGCCGGTCTCCTGCGCATGACGGCCTCGGCCGCCAGGTAATAGCCGTGAGCGAGGTCTGCCATGGGCTCGCACGCCATGCCGATCGCCGGATCGGCAAGCACCCTGTGCGGTTCGATCGCCGAGACGCCGGCCTGTTCGAGATATTCCCGCGGCAGGTAGAGGCGGCCCGCAGCCGCATCCTCGTCCAGATCGCGCAGGATGTTGGTGAGTTGCAGCGCGCGGCCGAGATGACGGGAAAGCGCAAATCCCGCCTCCTCCTCCATGCCGAACACCTTGATCGACAGGCGCCCCACGGCGCTCGCCACCCGGTCGCAGTAAAGGTCGAGCACTTGCAGCGGCGGGGCGACGATGTCGGCATCGACATCCATCTGCATGCCGTCGATCACCGCCGCAAAATCTTCCAGGCGCGGATGGAATTGCCGCACAACGCCGGTGAGGAAGGCGGCGCGGCCGGGCTCGCCGCCGCGGTACAGCGCCGCCAGATCATCCCGCCAAAGATCGAGCTGGCGCCGCCGCTCGTCGCGCGAACCGATGCCGTCGTCGGCGATGTCGTCCACCGCGCGGCAAAAGGCGTAGATCGCAAACATGGCCTCGCGCTGAGGCTTGGCCATTAACCGCATGGCGGCATAGAACGAGCTCCCGGACGCCTTGCGGCGCACGGCTTCGACTTCCGGGGCGGGGCTGGCGATGCTCATTGGGCGCTTCCAAGCCCCAGGCGGCCGCCGAGGAAGCGTCCCAGCGCGCCCACGATCAGCCTCGCCTGATCGGACCTGCGGTGATGCACTTTTTCCGAAAGCGGATCGCGCACCATCAGCTTGCCGTTGAGGTCCTCGGCAAAGCGCTGGATCACCGCCACTTCGAGCGACAGCCGCCCATCCCTGATGTGCGCCGCAAACGGCGCGGACCGCGCCAGAAGTTCGGCGTTGCGCGCCGCCAACTCCGCGACCGCCCCTTTCAGTCCCCGCGAGGCTTGAGCCGCCGCAAGCTCCTCGGGCCCGGTGCCGCGCCGCCCGAGCACGTCGAGGGGCAAATAGACGCGATCGAGTTCGCGGTAGTCCTTGGCGCAATCCTGCAGATGGTTGATGACCTGCAGCGCTGCGCATAGCGCATCGTTGAGCGGCCAGATCTCGCGGCTCTCGCCGTGCACGTCGAGCACGAAACGGCCCACCGGCATCGCCGAATAGCGGCAGTAGTCGATGAGGTCGTTCCAGTCGGAATAGCGCAGCTTGGTGACGTCGCGGCGGAACGCCTCCAGCAGATCGGCGGCGTGGTCGGTGGCGAGCCCGCGCTCGGCGAGGATGGTGCGCAGGGCGATGCCCTCCGGCGAGGCGTCGGAGGCGCCTAACAGGCTGAGCCGCATGTCTTCCAGCAGCCGCAGCTTTTCCTCCGGCGAAGCCTCTGCGTTGTCGGCCACGTCGTCGGCGGTGCGGACGAAGCGGTAGAAGGCCAGGATCGGCGCGCGATGGCGCGGCGCGATGACGAACGACGCGACGGGAAAGTTCTCGTCGTGATGGCCCTTGCCGGAACCGAGCGCCGCCGCCTCGCTCATGACGCAGGAATCGCCTGGGCGCGTCCTTTCCACATGCCGCCGCGGCCGCGCCAGTGCTGGACGGCGGAATCGATGGTGAACGCGGTATAGAACACGCCGATGACAGGCAAGGCCAGACCCCAGAACGGCGACAGCCGGTAGAAACGCAGCATCGGCTGGAAGGCGACCGTCATCGCCGCCCAGGCCAGCGTGCCGAGCAGCGCGGCAAGCCCGCCCCACGCCACGCCGGCGATCGGAACGACGTAGACGAGCAGCATGCCGAGAACGGTTCCGGCGAGCACGACGGGCGAGTAGTCGAGCTGGGCGTAGGCCGAACGCGACACCATCGCGCGGACGTCCGCGATCTTCGGATACGGCCGCAAACTCACGGCGCGCTCGCTCAGTCCCAGCCAGATCGGTCCCTGTTCCTTCATGCGGCGGGCCAGCGCGCAGTCGTCGATGATCGCCGAGCGGATGGACTCGATGCCGCCCGCCGCTTCCAGGGCCTGCCGGCGCACCAGCATGCAGCCGCCCGCCGCCGCCGCGGTCTTGCTGCGCGGATCGTTGACGGCGCCGAAGGGGAACAGCATGTCGAAAAAGAACACGAAGGCGGGGATTAGGAATTTCTCGGCCAGGCTTCGGCAATGGAGCTTGGCCATCAGCGACACGAGCGCGTAGCGGCCCTGCTCGGCGCGGGCGACGAGGCGGCGCAGGTTGTCCGGCGCATGGGCGATGTCCGCGTCGGTGAGAAGCAGGTATTCCGGCTCGCCGCCCGCGCGCGCCACGCCTTGCGAGACCGCGAACAGCTTGCCCGTCCAGCCGGCCGGATGGGCCGCGCCCGCGATCACGTCCAGCTTCTCGTCGGCCAGCGTGCGCGCCTTCAGGGCGGTTTCGTCGCCGCTCTGGTCGTCCACCAGGATGATGCGGAAGGGCCCGGGATAGTCCTGCGCCAGCAGGCTGCCGACCGATTTCGCGATCACGTCGGCTTCGTTGCGGGCGGGAACCACCGCCGCGACCGCGGGCCAGCGCTGCGGCTGCGGCGCCTCGGTGTCGTCGCGCTCGCGCATCAGCCAGAAGAAGTTGCGCCCGAACAGGAGCACGAGCCAGATCGCTAGGGACACCGAGACGATGAGCGCGGCGGCGATCATGCGACGTAACCGGCCTCGCGAAACCACGTCAGCGCGTCGGCCAGCGCCTGCGCGTAGGGCCGCGCGGTGTAGCCCAATTCGCGTTCCGCCTTTGCCGAGGAGAAGAACATCCGGTACTTGGCCATCTTGAGCGCGTCGGCGGTGATGAACGGCTCCTTGCCGGTGAGGCGCGCGAAGCATTCGGCAACCCAGGCGACGGGAAACAGCGGCAGGCGGGGCAAGCCGATCGTCGGCGGCTTGCGCTGCACCATCTCCGCAATCGCGCCGACCATCTCGCGGAAGCCGACATCCTGTCCGCCGAGCACGTAGCTCTCGCCGACGCCGCCCTTCTCCAGCGCCAGGACGTGTCCAGCCGCCACGTCGTCGACATGAACGAGGTTCAAGCCCGTGTCGACGAAGGCCGGGATGCGCCCGGCCGCGGCTTCCACGATGACGCGGCCCGTCGGCGTCGGCTTGATGTCGCGCGGACCGATCGGCGTCGAGGGATTGACGATCACCGCGGGCAGGCCCTCGTCCTCGATCATGCGCTCGACCAGGCGTTCGGCCACCAGCTTGGAACGCTTGTAGGCGCCGATCGCGGTATCGACGGTGTGGCGCGAGCTTTCGTCGGCGGGCGTGCCGTCGTCGTGCGGTTTCAGGGTGGCCACGCTCGAGGTGTAGACCACGCGCTCCACGCCAGCGGCCAGCGCGCCCTGCATCACGCTGCGCGTGCCTTCGAGGTTGTTGCGGACGATCTCCGCAGGGTCCCGCGCCCACAGCCGGTAATCCGCCGCGACGTGGAACAGGACCTTCGCGCCGCGGATGGCGCGGGCGACCGCGCCGGCATCGCGCATGTCGGCGACCACGACCTCGGCGTCGAGCCCGTCGATGTTGTCGCGGCGCGAATTGCTGCGCACCGCCAGACGCAACTTGTAGCCCTTGGCCGCCAGGTGACGGGCGACCGCCGAACCCACGAAGCCCGATGCCCCGGTCACGAAGGCAAGCCCGGTCATAGCGGCTCCAATTCCTTGGCGGGCGTGCGCGTGCGCGTGAGCGCGCGCCGGCCTTCGAGGAACTGCCACGTCAGCAGCACTGGCACGCCGACGGCCACGTCGCGCGCGCGTTTCAGGAGCGAGACCGCAAGCCCGATCTCCGGGCCCATGCCGAACACCTGCGCCAGTGCGGCGTAGCCCGCCTCCTGCACGCCGACGGACGACGGGATGAACACCGTCACGCTGCGCAGCGCGCCCAGCAGGGCCTCGATGGTGATGACCGACAAGACATTCGCGTGAACGCCGATCAGCCGGATGATGAGCCAGATCCACACGCCGCTGACGATCCAGGCGATCAGGTGGCAGGTGGCGGACAGCGTCAACCGCAGCGGCTTCTCGTAGAAGTCGTGCAGCGCCGACGAGAACGCTTCGGTGTGCCGCACCGCCGCGGGCAGCAGCCGGGCCGCGAGCTTTTCGGCAATTTGCGTGCCGCGCCTCTGCATCACGATGAACGCCGCCGCCGCGGGCACCATCAGAGCGGTGACCAGGATCATGGCGTCGGCATAGGGCGCCAGGGTCGCGCTGGCGCGAAGATCCGCGATGCCCAGCAGCAGCCCCAGTACGACGAAGGCGATCTGCCCGATCAGTTCGGTGGTGACGTCCACCATCATGCCGGCGAAGGCCACCGGCGGGGTGACACCGCCCAGGACCGCGGCCCGCGCCCCGATCACCATGCCGCCGACCTGCGTGAACGGCAGCAGGTCGCTCGAGGAATCGCGCATCTGCCGGGCCAGCAGCAGCAGCGGCCAGCGCACGCCGTGACGCTGCATCAGCACATACCAGGCCGTGGCCAGGCAGGCCTCGGTGCCCGCCACGCCGGTGAGGCAGATGATGGCGAAGCCGCCCCAGCCCACCCGCACGACCGCGTCGAACACGTGCGCCGCGCCGAAATGCAGGACAAGGAACACCACCAGCGCCAGGCCGGCGATCAGTGCTGCAATGGCCCCAATTTTCATGCCGGTGAGATCAACTCTTACGGTTGTTTCGGGCGCAGGAAGCAGCGGACGAAGCGCACCACGCCCGGTACGAAGGTAGGCCTTAACAGCCGCTTGTCATAGACGGCAAGACGCCGGTCGTTCTCGGAAAGACAGATATCCATGAGTTCGGCGGCGCTCAAGTCGACCCCCAGCTGTCCGGCCCCGTTAACCGTGAAATTCGAGTCCTGGGCCCCGTGAGCCGTGTTCGAGGCGATCCCGATGCGCTCCCAGATCAGGCACGCCCAGATGGCCAGCACCTTGAGCTCGAACCAGGGCCGCCGCCAGAAGGGCATGGTGCGCCGGTGCCAGGCCGCCCAGTTGACGAAAAACAGGATGTGGCGGCCTTCCTCGTGGATCACCGGCTCGAAGGTGTCGATCAGCTCGGGCGGGAAGAATCCCGTGCGTCTGGCCGCCTCGAACAGTCCGAAGGCGAAGAAGCTGTCGATGCATTCGCTGTAGCCGATGCGCGTAAACGCCCATTCGGGGTCCCTGGGCCTGGGATAGGCCGGCTCGGGCGCCAGCTTGATGCCGTAGGCTTCCACCATGTTGGCGAGCACGTAGCGGTGGCGGCGCTCTTCGAAGGCGTCGAGTTCGACGGCGACCTTCAGGATGGGATCGTCGACCAGATCGCCGTAGCTCGCCACGAACAGGCCCGCGCGGTTCTCGGTCTGCACCGCAATGTCCCAGATCGGCAGCGAGGTGACGATCTTCCGGGTGCCGGGATCGAGCTTGGGCCAGTCGATCACCGCCGGCTTGTAGGGATTGAAGGTCGCAAACAGCGTGCGGCAGAAAAGGCGCTTGTGCGCCTCGCTGCCGATTGCGACGGGTTGATCCGCAGGTATCTCGCCCGGATCGGGAAAGGCCGCGGGAAAGGCCAGCGTCATCGAGCCGCTCCATACGATTGTTTGCGCTGCAGTCTATCGTTGTCGGGCGAAATCTTCGAACGAACCCGTGGACAACGCGCGCGCCCTGGCGGCAATTTCGGGCGCCATCAGCGCGGCGTATTCCTGCGCGTAGCGGTAGCCGGGCGTGGAACCCGGATAAGGCCCCGTCGCCGGATGAAGATAAATTTCGCTGACGCCGTCGGGCAGAAGTTCCATCAGGCCGGACAGACGCTTTTCGCTCATCGCGCCCGACCAGCACAGCCCGAAGCAATGATCGGGCGACCACACGCTTTCCGCCCACAGCCTGTCGCGCAGCCGCGCGGCGCAAAACCGCTCCACCTCGCCGCCCGACGCCGCCGGCTCGATCCGGCGCAGCACCGCCAGCGGCTCGCGCGGCGCGCGCACCGCGTCCAGCCCGTAGCGGCGGCCGATCCCGATCATGAGCTTGGCGATGGTGGGATGCAGATGAAAATGCTTGTGGGCGTTGACGTGGTCGAGCTTGAGGCCGGTTGCGGCGAAGGCCTCGAACTGCGCCTCGATCTCGTCGGCGAGCTGCCGCTTCACTGCGGGCAGAAGAGCCATCTCGATGCTGACGCGCACCATGTCTTCGCGGAATGTGCCGTCCTTCTGCACCAGCGCCGGAATTTGCGAGGGCGGCAGCACGGGACGTCCCTCCACCAGCACCAGATGCAGGCCGACGCCGAGCTTCGGCATCGCGCGCGCCCGCGCCACGGCATCGGCCGATTCCGGCGCCGACACCATCAGGCTGGCGCAGGTGAGCACGCCGTCCCGATGGGCGCGCTCAACGGCCTCGTTGACCTCGACCGAGGCGCCGAAGTCGTCTGCGGTGACGATCAGGCCTTTCAAGAGACGATCATGTCCTCGCGCGTGCGCAGGAACTGGAAGAACTCGACGCCTTCGCGCAAGCGGCGCACCAGCATCTCCCGCGAAGTCAGCATCTCGCCCACGATCTCGGCGATCTTCGAGGGCCGGAAATAGAACTTCTTGTAGAAGTCCTCGACGGAATCGAAGATTTCGCCGTGCGGCAGGTCGGGGTAGTTGAGCGGAGCGATCTGCGTGCCGTCCTCGGTCAACAGATCGACGTCCGAGGCGAACCAGCCGTTCTCCTTGGCCTGATTGTAGAGGAAGGTGCCGGGATAGGGCGCGGCCAGCGAAACCTGCAGCGTGCGCGGATTGACCTGTTTGGCGAATTCCAGCGTTTCCCGGATGGTTTCGCGGGTCTCGCCCGGCAGGCCGAGGATGAAAGTGCCGTGCACGATGATGCC
>DATKOE010000056.1:0-2577 GCA_035524815.1 Rhizomicrobium sp. | reverse complement strand
CGGCGTCTGGACCGCAGGAACCTACACCGTTGTGCTCTCCACCTTCGCCAATCCCGGCATCGGCAATCTCTCCGATGGTTTCTTCGCCAACCAGATTCTGGGACTGGCCTCGCCTTCGAATTTCACCTGCCAGACCGGGCCGCTCGGCTATCAAGGCAGCCCGCCGACGATCCCGGTGGACAAGCCGTTCTGCGACGAGTGGCTCCCCAACACCGAACGCACCGGCAACTGGGCGCTCGACTTCTATAACGTCGACAGCGCCACGATGCGGAACGCGCCGGAGCCGGACACCTTGCCGTTGATGCTCGCCGGCATCCTGCTTCTCGGCGGCGCGGCGGCGCAATTGAGACGCCGGGCGGCATAGGCCGGCGAAGCGTTCCGGTTCTTCGATCAGCGCGCGGCTGCAGCGGATGTGCTCGCGTATTTCGGCGTAAAGGGCGCGCCGCCGTCGCGTGAAGCGGCCGTGCTTGAGGGCGTTGCGGTTGCCGAAAGGCGCGCCGCGCTTACGCGGGATAGGCGCGCCGGGCAGCTTCCTGCTCAAGCCATTCCTCCTCCTCTGCGGCTTCCAGTTCCCCCGGCTTCCAGAACCCGTCGCCGTCTTCGCCGCCCCAGGGGTCCTCCTCCGGGGCGGGGCGATGGGAGGGATCGATGCCGGCGCGTTCCTTCTGCACGCGCTCCAATTCCTTTTGCCCCTCTCTGACCAGGCGGGCGGCGCGGTCCTCTGCACCCGGCTCGCCGGAGCGGCCGCGTCCTCGTCGGGCACCTGCGAATTCGGATGCGATTCGGACGCACCACCAGGGTTCTTTGCGCCGCCCGTTGCGCCGCGCGTGCGGGCGGTCCCGGCCTTCCGAAACGGCCAGAGGCCGCTTTTACGTTGCCGCGGTTATGGCATCGAGCTTCGCCAACTCGGATTGCGGCAGGACGAGTTCGGCAGCCTTCAGGTTCTCGCGCAGATGCGTGCGCGAGGCGGTGCCGGGTATCAAGAGGATGTTCGGCGCACGCTGCAGCAGCCAGGCAAGCGCAACCTGCATGGCCGTGGCGCCAAGCCCGGCAGCGATCCGCGACAAGGCCGACGACTGGATGGGCGTGAAGCCGCCGAGCGGGAAGAACGGCACATAGGCGATCCCTTGTTCCTCAAGGAAATCGATGAGGGCATCGTCGCCGCGGTGGATGAGATTGTAGTGGTTCTGGACGCAGGCGATCGGGACGATGGTCTGCGCTTCGGCGACTTGCGCCGGCGTCGCGTTGCTGATGCCGACATGACGGATCAGGCCGCGGCGCCGCAGGTCGGCGAGAACCGTCACCTCCTTTTCGACGGGGCCTTCGCCCGGCTCGTGCGTCTTGCCCATGATCCGCAGGTTGACGACGTCGAGCGCATCGAGCCGCAGGCGGCGCAGGTTGTCTTCGACCGCGCTCTCAAGCTCGGCGGGCGAATTGGCGGGTAGCCATGAGGCGTCGTCGCCGCGCCGGCCGCCGACCTTGGTGACGATCACGAGGCCCTGCGGATAAGGATGCAGTGCCTCGCAGATGATCTCGTTGGTGACGAAAGGCCCGTAGTAATCGCTGGTGTCGATGTGGTTGACGCCCGAGGCGACGGCCTCGCGCAGCACGGCTACGGCTTCGACGCGGTCCTTTGGGGGACCGAACACGCCGGGGCCGGCCAGTTGCATGGCGCCGTAGCCCATGCGGTTTACGAGGTGGCCGGCAAAGGGGAACGTGCCCGCGGTTTTCGTCATCCAAGGCTCCTTGTTGGAAGCCGAATATGGTGATCGCTTGCGCATCCGGCAATGGGCGAATTTTCTGCGGGTGCGGCAGAGGCAGGGCCGTCTATTTTTCGACGCCGAAGATCGCCGCGTAGCGCTCCGGCTTGAAGCCGATTTCGAGGGTGGAGTCCTTTTCCAGGATCGGTCGCTTGATCATCGACGGATTGCCCAGCATCAGCGCGATTGCTTTTTCCAGGTTGAGGTTCTGCTTGGCGGCATCGGGCAGTTTGCGGAAGGTGGGACCGGCGCGGTTGAGCACGATTTCCCATCCCGCGGCGCGGCACCATTTGACGAGCTGCGCCTTCGTCACGCCGAGCTTCTTGTAGTCGTGGAAGTCATAGGCGACGCGGTGCTGATCCAGCCACGCGAAGGCCTTCTTCACCGTGTCGCAGTTCTTGATGCCGTAGATGGTGGGGGACATGGCGGATTCCTGTTCGTCGCGCGGCCAAGTAAGCCGCACTTTCGACGCAATGAAAACAGGGACGGCTGCGGCAGTTTTCGGCCTGAAAGCGGACTTTCACCGGCGGGCTGAAATGGCAACGTTGCGCCATGAAACGACATTCCCGAGAACGCACAGTTGTTACCGAAGTCGCTGCGGAGAGTAGTGGCTTCCCGTTGTCGATGGATGATGAGCGATAAGCTTGTCCTCAAGAAACCTCCGTTAGCTGCTAAGTGCTGTCCCGGCGCGGACGGAAGATCAGCACCAGGGGAATGCCGAACACCAAGACCACGAATGCGCAGGCCAGTGCCATGAGCGCGCCCACGAAGTCTGCCAAATGCTTCCACCCTTCTGTCACGACAAGGTGCGCCTTCA
>DATKOE010000055.1:0-11080 GCA_035524815.1 Rhizomicrobium sp. | reverse complement strand
GCGAAGGTGGTGGGGTTGATGCCCTGCGTCTGCTGGATGTGGCTGAGCGCGCGGATGCGGTCGCGATAGGCGGCCGCCCGCTCGAAGTCGAGCGCCTCGGCGCACGTCTCCATCTCCTTCACCAGTTTGGCCTGTACGTCGCGGCTCTTGCCTTCCAGAAAGCGCTCGGCTTCCCCCACCAGTTCGCCGTACGCCGCTTCGCCGATGCGGCCCACGCAGGGCGCGGAACAGCGCTTGATCTGATGCAGCAGGCAGGGGCGCGTGCGCGTCTCGAACACGGAATCGGAACACGAGCGCAGAAGGAACGCGCGCTGCAACGTGTTCAAGGTGCGGTTGACCGCGCCGGCATTGGCGAAGGGGCCGAAATAAATGCCTTTCACGCTCTTGGCGCCGCGGTGCTTCAAGAGCTGCGGAAAGGCGTGATCCTGGCGCAGCAGGATGTTGGGGAACGATTTGTCGTCGCGATAGCTGACGTTGTACTTGGGCTTCAGCCGCTTGATGAGGTTCGATTCGAGCAGCAGCGCCTCGGTCTCGCTCGCCGTAGTGACGAAGATCATCTCACGGGTTTCGTGGATCATCCGCGCGATGCGCTCGGTGTGGCCGCCCGACTTGGCATAGCTCGCCACGCGCTTCTTCAGGCTCTTGGCCTTGCCGACATAGAGCACCGCCCCGTCGGCCCCCAGCATGCGATAGACGCCCGGGGAGTCCGGCAGCGTCTTCAGATAGGCTTCGATCCGGGCGATACCGGTGAGGGGGGCGGCGCCGTCGTCGCTCATGCCCGTCATATAGGCGCAAAATCCGGCCGGCGCGAGGACCCGCCTTCTTCCCGCCGCGAAACCATGCGAGCGTTTCCAGCCAATTTCCTGCGATGGAGGCGTCATGCGTGGCCTAGCGCTCGTGTTGCTCGCGGTGATTGGCGCTGGCGGGCCGGCCGTCGCAACGCCGCAGGTGGAACGCGCTTCATCCCTTTCGTCCGACGCTGCCGCACGGGTGGACGCCCTGGCGCGTCGACTGGCGGAGCAGGACCGGTTCTCGGGTGTCCTTGCCATCGCACGCGACGGCGAGACTCTCTTCGTCCATGCCTACGGTCTTGCCGGCCGCGAAAAACACGTTCCGGTGCGGCCGGACACCGCATTCGCTCTCGCGTCCGCTGGAAAGATGTTCACCGTTGTCGCGATCCTGCAGTTCGTCGCTGCCGGCCGGCTGTCGCTCGACGACACGGTCGGCAAGGTGCTGCCGGACTACCCCAATCATGAGATCGCGACGAAGGTCACCGTCCGCATGCTGCTCACCCACCGCGGCGGAACCGGGGACATTCCCATCTTCGGGAAAGAAGACGCGGGCAACCGGCAGAATCTCCGCACCGTGGCGGATTACGTGAATGCGCTGGGGACAAGGCCACCCGAATTTGAGCCGGGGTCGAAGGAATCCTATTCGAACTACGGCTTCGTCATTCTCGGCCGCATGATCGAAAAGCTCAGCGGACAGAGTTATTACGACTACATCCGCGACCACGTCTTCCAGCCTGCCGGGATGGAGCACAGCTCCTATCCGATCCGCGACGAGGCGGCGCCGGGGGTGGCAACGGGCTACACCGCCACCGACTGGGATTTCCAGCCCACGGCGCTGCGGGCCAACACCGATACGCTGCCGTGGCGCGGCTCGCCGGCGGGAGGCGGCGTCGCCAGCGCGCCGGACCTGCTTCGTTTCGTGGCCGCGCTTCAATCGGGCAGGTTGCTGCCGGTCCCGCTTTTCACGCAGGCGATCACCGCCCAGTTTCCCGGCCTGGGTTTCGGGTTGTGGCTCGGGGGCGAGGGCAGGGCGTCTTTCTGGGGTCACGGCGGCGGCGCGTGGGGCATGAATGCGGAGGTTCGGGTGTTTCCGAACGCCGGATATACGATCGTCTGCCTGGCGAACCGCGATCCGCAGGTGGCGGACCGGATAGCGGATTATTTCGAGGCAAGCCTGGCCGGGCCGCAGCGCGTTCCGCCGCTCTTTTTGCGCGGCACGATGAACGATTGGTCGACGTCCACGCCCATGGAGAAAACAACAGGGGGCACCTACCGGGCGGAAGTCGCACTGAAGACGGGAAGCTACGAGTTCAAAATCGCCTCGGCAGACTGGAAAACCGTGGATCTGGGAGACGGCGGATTCGGGCCCGCGGCGATCCGCGATCAAACGCAGGCCGCGCCGCTCTCGATGCACGGGGCAAACCTCCATCTCACCCTGTCGGCCGACGGGAAGTACGTTTTCGAACTTCAGGGGCTGGGCGATGGCGATCCGCAAGTCAGCGTGCGGCCGCCCGCAAGATGACGCGGTCCACTTCGCGTTGCGATGAACTGACCGAGCGCCGCGAAACCGCGCGCCTCACGCCGCAAACGCGGCCGAACACACCGCGCCTTCCGGCGCGGCCGGCTCGCCGATCACGCGCTCGGCCGGGAACCAGATAGTGCAGGTGGTGCCGCTGCCGGGCTCGCTGGCGATGGAAAGCTCGCCGCCGTGCAACTCGGCGAAGCGCCTGGCCATGGGCAGGCCCAGGCCCATGCCGGGCGTGGCGTCGTTCAAGGGGCTTGTGACGCGGCCGAACGGCGTCAGCGCCAGCTCGATTTCCTCGCCCGTCATGCCGATGCCGTTGTCCTGCACGGCCACCGCGATCCCGCCGCCCGGCGCCGGAAAGCCCGCGAGCGTGATGGTGCCGCCGGCGGGCGTGAACTTGATGGCGTTGGAGAGCAGGTTCAGCACCGTCTGGCGCAGCTTGGTCTTGTCGGCCCTGATGAGAGGCAAGCCGGGTGCGAGGTGCCGCTTCAGCGTCAGCCGCGCGCCGTCCGCTTCGCCCTTCGCGATGTCGAGGCACGAGGCCAGCAGCATATCGAGCTCGACCGGCGACTCCTTAAGTTGCAGTTTTCCGGTTTCGCCGCGCGAGAGTTCGAGCAACTCGTCGACGAGCCGCAGCATATGCCGCCCGCTTTCGTTGACGTGACCCGCATAGTCCTTGTATCGGCCGTTGCCGAGCGGCCCGAAATACTCGCCGGCCATCGCCTCGGAAAAGCCCATGATGGCGTTGAGCGGCGTGCGCAGCTCGTGGCTGAGCTGGCCGAGCGCGGTCCACTTTTCCCGGCGCGCCGCGTCGCGCTCGGTGCGCGTCTTTTCGAGCGACTCGTTGAGCAGCACGTTGTCGACATGCAGCTCGATGCTCTTCACTGCCGAACGCGACAGGTTCTTCGCCGCCATCGCGAGCACGCCCAGGAACAGCAGCATCAGCCAGCCCGTGACCGAGATTTCGGAAGCGGGATTGCGTATCAGGACGATCGCCAGCGGTACGATCATGGGCGAGACGTAGGCGAGAAACGCCGGCAGATAGGTGACGATGGTCGTCAGCGCCCCGGCGCTCACGCCCGAAATCACGAGGGTCAGCGCGACATAGTCGGTGTGGTCCGTCCACACGGGAAGGGTGAAGCAGATGGCGCCCCACAAGGCGCCCGAGGCCGCCGCGCCGATGGTGAAACGCCGAGCCCAGCAGGCGCTGCAAACGCCGCCGGCCGCGGCGTGCACGAAGCGCCGGTAGAGCACGATGCGAAGGAAAACCGCCAGCGCCGTCGCCACCAGCCAGCCCATCAGGACGGAATGGGGGACGGCGTCCCACAAGAACGAGGCGACCACGCAGGCGATGACGAAATTCGCCGGGACCGCAAAATTGCCGCGGTAAAGCAGGCGCAATTTCTCGGCGAGGATCAGGTCGGTGCGCGAATTCGGCAAAACCATTCCCGGTTCCGACTGTATTCGCGAAGAACTCTAAGTTTGCGTGGTTAAGCGGGCATGAAGAACGCCCGGCGAGCGTCAACTTTGCCTAACAGTTGATTAAATGGCCGCGGTTACGGCCGCTTGCGCTCGATCTCAATGCCGGCCGATTCCGCCCCGGGAAGCGCGTGCAGCTTTTCCACCCGCACGCGGGCGGATTTGACGCGGACATCTTCGAAGCACAATGCGGCGATGCGCTCGGCCATCGTCTCGGCGAGATTGATGTGGCCCTTGCCGACCAGGCCGCGGATCTTGCGCGTGATGTCGCCGTAATCGACCACCGAGTCGAGCTTGTCCTCGAGCACCGCCGAATCCTCCACCTCGAGGTCGACGTTGATGCGCACCGGCTGAAGCTTGCCGCGCTCGTGGCCGTGGACGCCGATCTGCGCCAACAGTTCGAGGTTGCGGATGAAGAGGTGCCTGACAGCGCGCTCGGCGTCGGCGATGCGCAGCGGCTGGACGATACGGGGCGAACTCATGACGGTTCCTTCACGGCCCTATTCTTTCACCGAAACGTCGGGCGTCTGCCAGATCAGATGCTGGCCGCCGTCCACGGCGATCATCTGGCCCGTGACCGCGGCCGCTTCCAACAAATAGCGCACCGCTTCGCAAACGTCTTGGGGCTCAGCGCCGCGGCCCAGGACCGTGGCCTCGCGCTGGCGGGCGAAATCGGCCTGGCTCTGCCGGGCGTTGATGATGGTGGGGCCGGGGCCGACGGCATTCACGCGCACGCGCGGCGCCAGCGCCTGGGCCAGGGTCGTCGTCAGCCATTTCAGGGCCGCCTTGGACAGGCTGTAGGAAAGGAACTGCGGCGTCGGCTTCAACACGCGCTGGTCGATGATGTTGACGATGGCGCCGGTTCCGTCGCGCGGCACCTGGCGGGCGAACGCCTGGCTGAGCACGAACGGCGCGCGCAGGTTGATCTCCATGTGATGGTCCCAGCTCTCGCGCGTGACGCTGTACCAGGCGTCGTTCTCGAACAGCGAGGCGCTGTTGACGAGGGCCGAGAGCGTGCCGAGTTCCGCCACGGCGCGATCGACGAGCCCGGCCATTTCGGCTTCGCGGGCGAGATCGGCCTTGAGCAGCGCCGCCTTCACGCCTTGGGCCTGGGCGTCGGCGCATGTGGCGCGCGCTTCCTTTTCCGAGGCGTTGTAATGCAGCGCCACGTTCCAGCCGTGGCGGGCCAGATCGAGCACGATGGAGCGCCCCAGCCGTTTGGCGCCGCCGGTGACGAGGACGGTCTTGGTCATGGACGGAGTGTAGAGCGCAACCCGGCGGGGTGAAACTGCCCCTGATGGCCTTGGCAACGGCCGGTTTTCCCGTCCGGAATCAAGCGAAGCGTCGGGACTGTCGGCGAGATTCGCGAGAGAGGTTTAGAGCCTGACCCGCCGTGCGTTTCGCAATCGGGGGGCGATGCGATCCGCGAACGCCGGAAAGCGATCCGGCGCCCTTCGGCGGGTCAGGCTCTAACGCTTTCATCCTGTGCCGGTTCGCGGCGGCGGATGAATCCGAGGTTCTGTTCCAGTTCCCGAAGCTGGCGCAACTGGGCGCGGCGCTTGCCGATGAAGCCATAGAGAACGGCCGGAACGCCGTTCTTCGCGTTGATGCCCAGGCGGCGGGCGCGTGCGATGCGGATGAGTTCGCCGTGATAGCAGCGTCCGCCGGTCAGCTTCGCCGCCAGCGCTGTGGGTCCGGCCTTCTTGTGGTCGGGATGGATCAGCGAAGCGACGGTGCGGGCTTCGTCGTGCAGCGCGCGGCGGGCGACTTTCGCCGCCAGCCTCAGGCCCTCGCTGGCGCTGCCTCCCTTTTCGCTCGCCAGATGAACGATGTCGCGCGCCGACGTTCCGTCGATGTGGATGTCGATGGGCGAAAGATTGGCGTCGCGGCCGAAGTAGATCTGTTGCGTCGCCAGCGCCACTTCGGTTCCCGCCGATTCCGCATAGAAGGGAACGAAGGCGGCGGTGTTGCGGCGCTTGACCAGTGCGGCGGCGATGCGGTTGGCGGCCGCCGCGCTGCCGCCGTGCGTATGCAGGATGACGTCGAGGGGCTCATCGGGCCTGAGCCCGTGGAGCAGCTCCAGGACGTCGTTGGCGTCTTCGCCGTCCAGGCAGCCGTCGCCCTCGTGGACGATGGCGACCACGGCGTGACCCTTGCGCGGCCAGATCGCCTGAAGCTCGCTCTGCGTGCGCGACCAGTCGTTCTGGATGCTCGTGCGCCGTGCGCTGGCCGCGGCCAGGAAGCGCACCGCTCCGTCCGATTGGAAGCGGAATTCGGATTGGTGACGAGATTCGGCCGTTGCCATCTGCCTGCCCCACCGAGGCGTTCGCGCAGCCCGTCCCAGCCGGGCTGTTATCGCGATCTACAATTACTCTATTTAAGCTGTTTGACAACGAACAACTGTGCGATTGCCAACGAGTCGCAGAAGCCCCCGGGCGACGATCTCGCCTGCACGGCGCGGCTTACGAAAGGAATCCGACCAACCGTTTGACATCCGCAACGACAGGATCGGCGAGCGCGGCGGCGCGCTCGGCCCCGTTGGTGAGAATGCGATCTATTTCCACGGGATCGCCCAACAGGCGCCGCATCTCGGCGGCAAGCGGCGTGAGCTTGGCCACGGCAAGCTCGGCCAGTTCGTTCTTGAAGGCGGAGAAGGGCTGCCCGGCGAAGCGCGCGATGACGGCCGTGCGCGGCTCGTCGGCGAGCGCGGCAAAGATGTTGATCAGGTTCTCCGCCTCCGGCCGGCCTTCGAGCGCCTTCTCGCAATCCGGCAGCGGCGCGGGATCGGTGCGCGCCTTCCTGATCTTCTGGGCGATGGCATCGGCGTCGTCGGTGAGGTTGATGCGGGAATAATCGCTCTCGTCCGATTTCGACATCTTCTTGGCGCCGTCGCGCAGGCTCATGACGCGCGTGCCCGTGCCCGTGATCACCGGCTCGGGCAGCGGGAAGAAATCGGGCGCGTTGTAGTCGTTGTTGAACTTCTGGGCGACGTCGCGGGTGAGCTCGACATGCTGCTTCTGGTCCTCGCCGACGGGAACGTGGGTGGCCTTATAGACCAGGATGTCGGCGGCCATCAGCGTCGGATAGGTGTAGAGGCCGAGCGAGGCGCGTTCCTTGTGCTTGCCCGATTTCTCCTTGAACTGGGTCATGCGGTCCATCCAGCCCAGCCGCGCCACGCAGTTGAGCACCCACGCCAGCTCGGCATGGGCCGCCACGCGCGACTGGTTGAAGAGGATGGAGCGCGCGGGGTCGACACCCGAGGCGATATAGGCCGCCGCCACTTCGCGCGTGGCCTGGGCGAGCTCGGCCGGTCTGGCGTAGCCTGCGTCCGCGGTGATGGCGTGCATGTCGACGACGCAATAGATGCACGGCATCCGGTCCTGCAGCTTCACCCAGTTCCTGAGCGCGCCGAGATAGTTGCCCAGGTGCAGCGTGTTGGTCGGCTGCATGCCGGAAAAAACCAGGTGCGGGTGTTTGGCCGGCTCGTGCGCGTCGCTCATGAAAGAACCTTTCGGAACGGGCCGGTTATGCCGTGAAGTGGCGCAGTTGGGCAAGCAGACAATCTGGGACAGATCAGCCTAACTCCGTCATGGCCGGGCTTGACCCGGCCATCCAGGCGCAATTCAAAACCAGATTTCCATACGTAGGCCCCACGCGTCGCATGGCGGATCCTCTGGAATGCGACGGGCTTTGTCGCGAGCGGCAATCGCACAAGCGCACGCATCCAGGACGTCGTCCTTGCCGGCGCCCGGCGCGCGTCCGTCGAACGGGTTGCGTGTTCGAGCTTGCAGCCAGTCAGGGAGCGCGGCAAAGCCATCCTGCAAAAGAAGATTTGTGCGTGCCGCAACGCCTTCAGGCGATTTCTTGCTCGCACTCACCGGTTTGCCTCCATTGAGGCGAAAGAAGACGAGCTCAGGGTGGCACTCCAAGACAACACTCTGCCGCGCCGGAGCAATTGCGGCTTCGACCTCGCGCATCTTCTTCAGCAGGCACCATAACTGGCAGCTTATTCCTTTTTTGCCCACGGAAAATGCCCAGGTGTTGGCATCGGCAGCGGACTGGAAATCGAACAACGGGCGCCGCGCACCGAGAAATACGCGCGATCCGGCAGCACCGAGCAGGGCCTTGCCCTGCGTGTCACATGCTCTGTTGCCTCGTTCGGGCAGACCGATTGGCATATCGATCATGGCCGCGTCGAACGGGCCGGCCAGCGCGGCTCTGATGCTCGGAACGTACGCGATGGTCCGCTGACCATCGTCGAGCGCGACGACAACCCATCCGTGACGATATCCGTCGATCCCCAAATAGCGCGTGCATCACGTTCCCTCTGGATGTCCGGGTCAAGCCCGGCCATGACGAAGAAAAAGGGGTGAATCGATTCAGTTCGCCTCGTCGCCTTCCACCGCCTTGAGCAGCTTTTCCTCCACGCTCTTGAGCCGGTCGGGGTGGGCGATCTTGTGGCCGTATCCGTCGCGCACGTAGAACACGTCGACCACGCGCTCGCCGTAGGTGGCGATCATCGCCGAAGAAATGGAAAGGCCGGAATCGAACAGCGCCTGCGCCACGTCGTAGAGGAAGCCGATGCGATCGCGGCCGCGGACCTCGATCACGGTGGCCGTGTGCGAAGCGTCGTTGTCGAAATGGATGCGGCTCGGCACGTTGAAGGCCTGGGCCTTGCTGCGCGCGGGACGCTTGGCGATCAGCTTGTCGGGCCACACCTCGCCGCGAACGATCCTGAGGATGGTCTGGCGCAGCCTCTCGATGCGCGCCGCGTCGCCGAACGGGCCGCCTTCGGCGTCCTGCACCGAGAACATGTCGAGCGCCCAGCCGTCCGAGGTGGTGAACACCTTGGCATCGACGATCGAGCCGCCCTGCGCGGCGATGGCGCCGGTGACTTGCGCGAACAGGCCGGGATGGTCGGGCGTGTAGACCGTGATCTCGCTCACGGCGCGGAACTCGTTGCTGACGGAATCGATCGCCAGGAGTTCGCCCTGCGCGTCGGCGGCCGCCATCATGCGGGCGTGGCGTTCGCGCGTGGAGGGATCGAGCGTCAGCCAATAGGTATCGTAGTGGCGCGAAAGCAGGCGCTCGCGCTCGTCGGAAGGCAGGTCCGCCAGCGTGCGCCCGAGCAGGTGCCTGGCATCCTCCACCCGCGCCGAATGCGCCCGCGCGGTGTCGCTGCCCGAGATCAGCGATTCGGCCTCGAAATAGAGTTCGCGCAACAACTGGCCCTTCCAGCCGTTCCACACGCCGGGCCCGACGGCGCGGATGTCGGCGACGGTCAGGATCAGGAGCATGCGCAGCATCTCGGGCGACTGCACCGCGGCCACGAAATCGCGCACGGTCTTGGGATCGGCGATGTCGCGGCGCTGCGCCGTGTCGCTCATGATGAGGTGGTTCTTGACCAGCCACGCCACGGCCGCCGTGTCGTCGTCGGAGAGCCCCCAGCGCGGGCACAGATTGTAGGCGATCGCCGCGCCGACGTCGGAATGGTCGCCGGGCAGGCCCTTGGCGATGTCGTGCAGCAGGATGGCGCAATAGATCACTTCGCGCGGGGCGACGCGCTTCATGATGTCGGTGGAAAGCGGATGATCCTCCTCGAACACGCCGCGCTCGATCGCCGACACGTTGCCGACGGCGCGGATGAGGTGCTCGTCCACCGTGTAGTGGTGGTACATGTTGAATTGCATCAGCGCCACCACGCGGCCGAATTCGGGAACGAAGCGCCCCAGCACGCCCGCTTCGTTCATGCGCCTGAGCGCCGTTTCGGGATTGCGCGGCGACGACAGCACCTCCAGGAACAGCCTGTTGGCCTCCCGGTTCTCCCGCAGCCGGTCGTCGATCAGGTCGAGCGAGCGCGTTATGGTCTGAAGCACGTCGGGGTGGATGTCGATGTCCTTGGCGTCCGCGGTATGGAAGATGCGGACGAAGTTGACCGGGTCCTTCCGGAAGATGCCGGCTTCCGCGTTGAGGCGGCCCGTCTCCACGAAGAAATCGTCGCCCGATCCGCGCAGCTTCAGGAAACCCGGCATGATGCGCGCGATCGAGGGGCGCTTCTTGCGGTTCTGCACTTCCAGCGCTGCGCAGAAGATGCGCGTGAGGTCGCCCACGTCCTTGGCGGTGAGGAAATAGGCGCGCATGAAGTTCTCGACGGCGACGCGCGGGTTGGCGTCGACGTATCCCATCGCCGCGGCGACGCCCGGCTGGGCGTCGAACGACAGCCGCTCCTCGGCGCGGCCCATCAGGTAGTGCAGCTTGACGCGCACGTCCCACAGGAACTCCTCGGCCTTCTGGAACGTCCGGTATTCCTCGCGGGTGAAGACGTTGTGCTGCACCAGATCGGCGGCGTCGTAAACGTGGAACAGGTACTTGCCGATCCAGTAGAGGGTCTGCAGGTCGCGAAGCCCGCCTTTGCCCTCCTTGATGTTGGGTTCGACGAGATAGCGGCTCTCGCCCTGGTGGCGGTGGCGGTCGTCGCGCTCGGCGAGCTTGGACTCGACGAAATCCTGACCCGAGCCGGTGGCGATCTCGCTCCAGAACTTCCGGCGCAACTCCTCGCACATCGCCTTGTCGCCCCAGATGTAGCGGGCTTCGAGCAGGGCAGTGCGGATGGTGATGTCCTGCTTGGCAAGGCGAACGCATTCGGGCAGCGAACGCGTGGCGTGGCCCACCTTCAGCCCCAGGTCCCACAGGTAATAGAGCACGAACTCGATGACGTGCTCGTCCCATCGCGTCGGCGTGTTGGGGCGGATGAACAGCAGGTCGACGTCGGAGCCCGGCGCCATCTCGCCGCGGCCGTATCCGCCGGTCGCCACGACGGTAAGCGGCGCCGATGCGTCCTTGGTGTCGGGCGGATAGAACTGGCTGACCGCGAAATCGCACAGCACCTGGATCGCCGTATCCTGAACGGCGCAAAGCGCCTGCGCCGCCTTGTGGCCGTGCAGCTTGCCGGAAAGCACCTGGTCCTTGATGCGCGCGCGCGCGTTCTGGAACGCGCCCTTGATCAGCGGCAGCGCTTCGCGGCGCAGTTCGTCGCGCGTGTCGACGCGCCCCGCCAGCGCCGCCAGGTCCTGGCGCAGCACCTCGCCGTCTAAGATGGCGGCGCGCGCGGGCTTTTTCACTGCGCTCAAGCGGAAATCATCCTTCGGTCCGGCGGCATAGAATCCCGCCGCCGTTCCAAAGGCAAGGTGCCAAAAAAGGAGGCGAGCCGATCAGCTTGCACGAGCCGTCTCGGTTGCCCCTTGCGGCGCTTCCTTCTGCAGGAAGAAGCGCTGGCCGATGCCGG
>DATKOE010000054.1:0-2506 GCA_035524815.1 Rhizomicrobium sp. | reverse complement strand
CGATGACGGCATACGGGCGCTTGAGATGCGTCCTTGAGGCCGGTGCTGTTCGCCAACGACTGACCTCCGCAAGCATTTCCAGAAGTCGCCCGGCGAGGCGGATCCGTCTCGCGCCGGCGGCGAGCCTTCCTCTACGCGGCTCCGTCCTCGAGGCCGTCGATCCCCACAAACCCGTGCGGAATCTGCTGATTGTCGATGGCCTGGGTCGTCCACGGACAGAAAGACGTCGTGAACCCAAATCGCACCGTGAGATGTTCCGTTGGCGCCATTCCAGTAGCCCGTCAACAGGCGAGCGTCGTTGATGCCGACGATGAAGGTGCCTCGACGGCGTTCGGCGCGTCGATCTACCCGATGTCGGTGCATCTGCGGCGTCAGCGCGCGACGGAAGTCTGGGCGCAAGCGCTGGGCTGCGCGTTCCCCGTCTGCCCGCTCTACAACGGACTTTACATATACCGCATAAATGGTATATTTCGCCTTGGGGTGGCAGTCGAAAGCTGGCATGTGGTCTTGGCTCAGGGCAATTTCCCCCGGGTCTCCGATCCGCCCGAGACGAGAGCCGAAACGACAGGTCCTTGCGGGTCCGTCGCCCCCGAATCGAAACTGCGAACTCGTCCCCCATGCGCTTTCCCGCGAACCTCGAAGAGGTCGACCTCACGCGCCGCTCGATCGTGCTCTCGGGTCTGGGATCCGTCGCGCTGGGCGCCTGCGGTGGCGGCGGAGGGCAGACCATTTCGGCCAGTCCTTCGCCTTCGGGCTCGTCGACAGGCAACGCTCCGGCACCCGTGCCGACGCCGACTCCGGCGCCGGGCCCGTCCCCATCCCCGTCACCCTCCCCGGGCCCGTCGCCTGCGGGTTCGCCCGGCGGCGGCTCGTCTTCGGGCTTCGTCCATCCCGGCCTGCTGAGCACGCAAGCGGACTTCGAACGCATGGCCGCCAAGGTGGCTGCCGGCGCATCGCCGTGGATAGGCGGCTGGAACCGGCTGATCGCGAATCCGCACGCGAGCCTGTCGTACGCGCCGAACCCGCAGGTGGTCGTCTCGCGGGGCAACGACGGCGTCCATCCGGACAACTCGGCCGCGCTCTTCAACGACGCCGCCGCCGCCTACCAGTGCGCGCTGCGGTGGAAGGTGTCCGGGAACACCGCCTGCGCCGACAAGGCCGTCCAGATCATGAACGCGTGGTCTTCGACGCTCACGGCGATCTACGGAAACACGGCGCTGAACGGCGACATGGACGGCGTCCTGATGGCGGGCATCCAGGGCTACCAGTTCGCGAATGCCGGCGAGATCATGCGCACCTATCCCGGATGGGCCGCGGTCGACTTCGCGGCTTTCCAGCGGATGATGTCAGGCCTTTTCTATCCGGTGAATCACCAGTTCATTACCGCCACGGGCGGACTCGATCCGATCCTGATCTACTCGAACTGGGACCTGTGCTCGATCGCATCGATCCTCGCGATCGGCGTGCTCTGCGACGACCAGGCGAAATTCGACGAGGCGATCACCTACTTCGAAAGCGGCCGGGGCAACGGCGCGATCGCGCAGATGGTCTATTACTTGCATCCCGGCCATCTCGGCCAGACGCAGGAGTCCGGCCGCGACCAAGGCCACGACACGCTCAGCGCCGCGCTGCTGTCGGTGATCTGCGAGATGGCGTGGAACCAGGGCGTCGATCTCTATGGCTACCGCAACAACCTCGCGCTGTCGGCCTTCGAGTACGTCGCGCGCGGGAACCTGATCGCCTCGGGCACGACGTACTACACGGTCCCGTACACGACCTACCGCAACCACCAGGTCACCGACACCGTGTTCGCGTCGGCCGGACAGGGCACCCAGCGGCCTCACTGGTCGATCGCCTACCACCACTTCGCCAACCGCCTGGGCATTGCGGCGCCGTATTCGAAGGCCTTCGCGCTGCTGATGTCGCCCGAAGGGGGCGGGGGCGACTACGGCACGACCAGCGGCGGATTCGACCAGCTCGGCTTCACGACGCTGACGCACTGGCGCGATCCGATCGCCAGCGGCGCCGCGCCCAGCGGACTGACCGCGCGGCTGACCGGCGGCGCCGTGCAGCTGTCGTGGTGGGGCGGCGTCTACGCCGACAGCTACAGCGTGGAGCGTTCCTCTGCGGCCGCCGGACCATACACGACGATCGCCTCCGGCATCACCGATCCGCGCACCTGGACGGATACGCCCGCGCCGGGTCCGTGGTACTACCGTGTCCGCCAGAGCGTGGCCGGCGTGGACGGTGAGGTGTCGAACGTCGCCAAGGTACAGACGGCACTGACGCCCCTGCTGCGCTTGGCGATGAACGAGGGCGGCGGCACCGTCGCCGCCGACGGCACCGGCAACGGTCTCCATGGGACGCTGACCGGCGGCACTTCGTGGACGACGGGTCCTAAGGCCGGCACGCAGGCCGTTGCGTTCGACGGTTCCAGCGGGTCCATCGTCCTGCCAGCCGATTTCACGGAGGACCTCGGCGACTTCACGATCGCGACCTGGGCGTG
>DATKOE010000053.1:0-4589 GCA_035524815.1 Rhizomicrobium sp. | reverse complement strand
GTCGGACCGGTGGTGACCGCCAGCGGCCTGATCTTCACCGGCAGCCGCGACCGCAAAGTCCGCGCCTTCGATTCGGACACCGGCAAAGTGCTCTGGGAGGCGGAGGTCCCGTCGGGCCTAGAAGGGATCCCGGCCGTGTATGAGATCGGCGGCCGCGAGTACGTGGTCTTCTGCGCCGCCGCACAGGCGGGCCTGACGCCGGCGACGCGAAAGCCGGTCTCCGGCGCCTATATCGCCTTCGCGCTGGAGTAGGGTAGGCCTCCCGGCCTGCCCAGGCGCGCGGTAGCGCGCCCGAGCCATGCGCAAGATTCAGGCGAGCTGCGCTCGCCGGGGGCAGGCCAGGAGGCCTACCCTACTCGTACCTCAGCGCGACGATCGGGTCGATCTTCATCGCTCGGCGCGCGGGCACGAAGATCGCAACGGCCGCGGCGGCAATCAGCGCCAATGGGATCCCCGCGAACGTCACGGCATCGCTCGGCTTCACGCCGTAAATCATCGAGGACAGCAGCCGCGCGAAGCCCCAGGCCAGCGGCATGCCAACCACCAGGCCGATCGCGATCGTCGTCATGCCTCGGCGGAAGATCATCCCCAGCACGCTCCACTTCGCCGCGCCCAGAGCCATGCGGATGCCGATCTCGCGCGTTTGCTCGGAGACCATGTAGGCCATCACGCCATACACGCCGATCCCGGAAAGCACCAGTGCCAGCACGCCGAACACGCCCATCAGCACCGCCATATAGTTGAGCCCGATGGCGCGGTTATGAATCGCCCGTTCGAGCGTCTGCACATCGGTGACGGGCTGTTCGGGGTCCACCCCGCGGATGGCCGCGGTCACCGCGGGAGCGAGCAGCAACGGATCCCCCGCCGCGCGCACCCCGACATCCATCCAAAGTGAAGGCGCCTGATCGAACGGCACGTAGATCGTGCGGCGCGGCTCGTGGTCATACGGGTTGTGGAGCACATTGCCCACCACGCCGACGATCGTCAGCCACGGTCCCGTCGCGTCAGGCCCGCCCAGGCGGATGTGGCGTCCGATGGGTGACTCGTTCTTCCACCAGCGATCCGCCATCCGCTGACTGATCACCGCGACCTTGAGAGAGTCTGGGCCGTCGCTCGCGCTGAGGAACCGTCCGGCAATCAGTGGAACGTGCAGCGTCTCGAAATAACTCGGCGAGGCCACCTGGTACATGCCATGCGGGATGTTGTCGCGATCGACGGGGCGGCCCTCGATGGTGAAGTCGCGGTTGTCGGAGTGGTTGGCGTACGGCATCGCCGTCACCACCGCCGCGGCACGCACACCGGGCAGCGCGGAGATCCGCTTGACCACGTCGTCATAGAATCGCGCGCGCTGGAACGGTTGCGGGTATTTGTTGTCGGTGAGGGCAAGCCGGAGCGTCAGGAGCTTCTCGGGCTCAAGCGACTGCGCGCGATCCACGAGCGAGCCGAAGCCGCGAACCATCAGACCGGCGCCCGCGAGCAGCACAACGGCCAGCGTCACTTCCGCTGCAACCAGAATGTTGCGCAGCCGATGGCGCGCGCCGCCCGACGATCCGGCCCGGCCGCCTTCCTTCAGCGTGCCCGACAGGTTCGGCCGGGAGCACTGCCATGCGGGCGCCAGGCCCGCCAGAATGCCGCTCAGCAGCGCGGCCAGCAGGGTGAACGCCAGCGCGCGCGCATCCATCGAAATGTCCTTCCAGCCGAGCACGTACTGTTCGACCTCGGGCGGCATTCCGCCTTTGATCAGGTTCATGCCCCACCTGGCGATCAACAGTCCCACGCCAGCGCCAGCCACCGCCAGCAGCACGCTCTCGGTCACCAGTTGCGTGATGACGCGGCCGCGCGACGCCCCCAAAGCCGTCCGCACCGCAATTTCGCGGAGGCGCGCCGTGGCGCGGGCAAATTGCAGATTCGCGACGTTGGCGCAGGCGATCAGCAGCACGAAGGCCACCGAGCAGAGCAGCATGATGAGGTACTGCTCGGTCTCATAGTCCACCATATACCGGCGGATGGGCAGGACCATCAGGCGGCGATTGTGGTTGGTATCCGGATACGCCCTTTGGAGCTGCGCGCTGATGTTCTCCATTTCGGCCGAGGCTTGGAAGGGAGTGGCGCCCGGCCGCAGCCTTGCCGCCGCCACCAGCAACTGCGACCGCCGTGTCGCCCGCCGCTCCGGCGTGAGCGCGATCGGCGTCCAAATCGCCGTGGCCATCGGGAAGTCGAAGGTCTGAGGCATCACGCCGACCACGGTGTAATTCTGATCGTCGAGCAGGATGCTTTTGCCGATGATCGAGCGGTCGCCACCGAAGCGGCGCTTCCACAGCCGATCGCTCAGGATCACCTCGCGTTCGCGTCCCGGCTGGTCCTCACCCTCGAGGAAGCCGCGGCCGATCGCCGGCTGCACGCCGACCACCTTGAAAAAGTTCGCGCCTACCAGCGCCTGAGAGACCCGCTCCGGCTCGGCGCCCGCGCCCGCAATATTCGCGAGGCCGCCCTGCCAACGCGTGACGCTGGCGAGCGTCGTGCTGGAGCGCTGAACGTCGTCGAGATCGGCCGGTGTCACCGTGTCCCAGTCCTTCGGATCCTCGGGGATGCGTTGAGCGACGAGCACCAGGCTGTCGATATTCGGCAGCGAGATCGGCTTCCACAGCAAGGAATCGCACACGCTGAAAACCGCCGTGGTGGCGCCGATTCCGAGTGCCAGCGTCAGCACCGCAGTCGCCGTGAAGCTTGGCGATTTGCGCAGCATGCGCTCGCCGTAGCGAATATCCTGCCAGAGGCTCATGTAGACAAGTTACGCGAAAAACGGCCCGCGGGTTCAAGGAAAGTGTGGCTAAGGAAGCTGGTCCGGCAACTCTCCGAAATCGTAAAACTTTTGGGTGATTCCGTTGGGGCCGGCGGTGGCGATCCGCATCCCCGATTTGGCGCCTTCGAGCGGCATGCCCACCGGTCCCGTGCTGACCATGTCGAGATCGCCGTCGCGCCCTTCGGAATTATGATGCAGGTGCCCGGCAAATACCCAATGCACGCCGTACTGGTGCATCAGCTTGAGATAGCGCGCTCGTGCCACTTTCGGGATGTTGAAGTACTGATCGTCTTCGTCCGGTGTGGTCAGGAAGAACGGAATGTGCTGGAACACCACCACGTACTTCGCGCCGGATTTGCTTGCCTTCGCCAGTTCCGCGGCGAACCAGGCCTCCATCTTCGCGGCCTCGGCCGGGACCTTCTCCGGCGCCTTCTCCAGATTCGAATTGAGCACGATCGCGGCAATCTCGCCCGAGCGGAAAGTGTAATAATCCGGACCGAAGTGCTCGCGGTAGCTAGCCAGGGTTTCGGCGGTCGGCTCGTTGCCGACATCGTGGTTGCCCGGCACGCTGTAGAGCTTGATCGACGGATCGAGCTTGCTCGCGATGCGATGATACTCGGCGGTCTGCGCGGCGTCTCCGCCTTTGTTGATCAGATCTCCCGTGATCACCACGAAGGCCGGCTTCAAGCGATTGGCGGTGGCGATGGCGAACTCGAAGTTGGCGGTCTCATGGACGAATCCCTTGTCCTTTTCGAACATGCCGAACTGCGGGTCGGACATCTGGATAAAGCTCTGCGCCGCCATCGGGATGGCCAGCGCCGCAGCGAGAAAGAGTCGTCGGAAAATCATGGCTTCAGTTGATAGTCTTTGCCCAGCGGACCGGCGCCCGCCAGAAATTTTCGCGCACGCACGAGCTCGGCCACCTGCCTGACGTGCCCGAGGTCGTGCAGCGCCCATTCGTGCAGCATTTCGGAAAGCGTGATCTCGCCGGCGGCTTTGTGCACGGCCACGCGGCTTCCCATTTCCGGCGGCAGGGAACGCAGAAACTCGACATTCGTCTCCCGCTGATCTTCGAAATGATCGAAGGCATCCTCCGGGTCGGCGCCGCGATATTGATCCAGGTACATTTGCGCGTCGTCCGGCTCGAACTCGGGGCGATCTTCGGCCACAAAGCGATCGAGACGGGCGCGGTAACAGTGGCCTTCGGAGTGGGACAGGTGAGCCAGGACCTCGGCGATCGAGAAGCGGTCAGGCGCGGGCTTCCACCGTGCGTCTTCCTCGCTGAGTTCGCACATCAGGTTACGCAGCAGGTCAGGCGTGACCTCGAGCTGATCAATGCAGGGCAGGAACTCTTCTTCCATCGTGCCTATCCTACGACATTCTCGCCGCCGTCCACGTGGATGGTGTTGCCGGTCATCCAATAGGTGGCCGGGTGGCACAGCGCGGCGATGCAGCGCGCCACATCGTCGGGCATCGTGAGACGCCCATGCGGATTGCGTTGTTTGGCGATCTGCATGAGCTGCTCGTGGCCGGGGATGAGGCGCAGCGCTGGAGTATCGGTGACACCCGCGAGGATCGCGTTGGCCGTGATGCCGGCAGGCGCCAGTTCGACCGCGAGCTGGCGGATGTGCGCTTCGATCGTCGCCTTAGCGGCGCTCACCGGGCCGTAGTTCGGAATGGCGCGCGTGCCGCCGCTCGAGGTCATGGCGAAAATGCGGCCGCCCCAATCGAACAGGCCGGCTTTCAGGCAATCCTGTACCCACCACACCAGCGAATGGCCCATCGT
>DATKOE010000052.1:0-17685 GCA_035524815.1 Rhizomicrobium sp. | reverse complement strand
CTTGCTCAGCGTGCAAACTTGTTCACCACGGCGTCGGCAGAGAGTTCTTCCTTGGCGCCGGTTTTGCGGTTCTTGATTTCCACCAGGCCCTTCTCCAGCCCGCGCGGACCGACGACGATCTGCCAGGGCAGCCCGATCAGGTCCATCGAGGCGAATTTCGCGCCCGGCCGCTCGGCGGTGTCGTCATAGAGCACATCCACGCCCGAGGCCGTAAGCTTTGCATATAAATTGTCGCAGGCCGCGTCGGTCTTGGCGTCGCCGGATTTGAGGTTCACGAGGCCGATGTCGAACGGCGCCACCGGCTCGGGCCAGATGATGCCCGCATCGTCGTGGGACGCCTCGATGATCGCGGCCACCAGCCGCGACACGCCGATGCCGTAACTTCCGCTTTCCACCGGCACGTCCTTGCCGTCCGGCCCGGTCACCAGCGCCTTCATGGGCGCCGAGTACTTGGTGCCGAAATAGAAGATCTGCCCCACTTCGATGCCGCGCGTGGACATGCGTTTGTGTTCGGGCACCTCGGCTTCGAAGCGGGCCTGGTCGTGCACGTCGCTCGTCGCGGCATAGAGCGCCGAGCGCTGCTGCACGATGGGCTCGAGATCGCCGTCGAAGTCGATGTCGGCGGCCGGAACCGGCATGGAAAGCAGGTCCTTGTGCAGGAACACCTGGCTTTCGCCCGTCTCGGCAAGCACGTGAAATTCGTGGGAGAGGTCGCCACCGATCGGGCCGGTGTCGGCGCGCATCGGAACGGTGACAAGCCCCATGCGATCGAAGGCGCGCAGGTAGGCCACATACATCCGGTTATAGGAGCGCCGCGCCGCTGCGGTGTCGAGATCGAATGAGTACGCATCCTTCATCAGGAACTCGCGGCCGCGCATGACGCCAAAGCGCGGGCGCACTTCGTCGCGGAACTTCCACTGGATGTGATAGAGATTCAGCGGCAGCGACTTGTACGACTTCACGTAGGCGCGGAAGATCTCCGTCACCATCTCTTCGTTGGTGGGGCCGTAGAGAAGTTCGCGCTCGTGCCGATCGGTGATGCGTAGCATCTCCGGGCCGTAGGCGTCGTAGCGGTTCGACTCCTTCCACAAATCGGACTGCTGCAGCGTGGGCATGAGGATTTCGACGGCGCCGGCCCGGTCCATCTCCTCGCGCACGATCTGCTCGATCCGGCGCAGCACCTTGTAGCCCAGCGGCAGCCAGGCATAGATGCCGGCGGCCTCCTGGCGGATCATGCCGCAGCGAAGCATCAGCCGGTGCGAGACGATCTGCGCCTCGGAGGGCGTTTCCTTGAGAAGCGGTATGAAATAGCGGGAAAGGCGCATGTGCGGGGTCCGGAGCGAAGCACTCTGCCGCCCTTCATAAGCGGGTGTGGCGGCCGGGGCAATTGGGGCCTACCGCCCCACCGGCTTCATGGCTTCCAGCGGCACCTGGTAGGGCATGTTCTCGATCAGGGCGCGCACGTCCACGGGCGGCGGAGGATCGGAACCATTTTTCGAACGCTCCAGATCATCGACATCGTAGGCGACGGCCGTCATGCGGGCGGGATCGTTGCGAAGGCGCTGCTCCGCCTCATACCAGCGCAGCTTCTTTTCGCTGTCGGTGCACGTGTCCCGCTCCGCACCGCTTGCCCCCCAGCGCAGCTCGATGCAGTCATAGGGATCGAATGAGATGGCATAGACGCGCTGCATCACATCCCGAAGATTCATGGCCACCGGCCGCTTCGAGGAATTCAGATATGTCAGGTCGCACGACGCACTCTGCTCGTCGTAGGACTTCAACAGATCGTCCTTGAGGTCGTAGCCGTCATAGACGATGCGCGGATCGCGGTGAACCCACAAGCCGATGATCTCGTCCATCGTCCTGTAGAACTGAGCGACTTCGGCGCGAAGCCGGGAATCGCGCGCGGGCGTGGCATAGGTCTCCCAGTCTCCGCCCGCGTCGTAGATGTTCTCGGGCAGACGCGAGGGGTGCGGCTCGTTCTGGACGTTCTTCGAGATCGCCTGATCGACGAACTGCGCGCGGTCCTTGAGATCGTTGCACAGCGTACGCATCGTCACCTTGAGCTCGTAGACCGGACTGTAGATGGTCCTGCCGTCCGACATCATCACACGGACCCACTCGTAGAAGCCCAGCTGCTCGCCGTTGAAGACGAAGCGAGGCTTTTTCGCATCGCGCGCGGGATCGGTGTCCATTCCGGTGTACTGGACGAGCGAATAGTCTTCGATCTGATCGTTGTCGGCGAGCACGATGTGGCCGCCGATCAGGTGGCCAGCGGCATCGGCGTGCGCACCCTTGAGCTGCTGCGGCCGCCAGTTCTTCAGCCCGCCGCCCAGCCGCGCCGGGCTCTGGCCGAACTGAGCGCCGTAGACGCTGCGGCTGATCGTGAAATCGGGATGCGCGTCCATGTAGTAGATGCGTCCGTCTTCATCGGTCTTGTAGACGATGCCGACGTGTCCGTTGGTGTCGTAGATCACTGTGCCCGGCCGGATGGAGCCGGGCTGGATCGCCGGCGAATAGAAATCGGACTTGATTCCGTGGCTGTCAGCGGCATCGGTACGGTAGGTCCCGGAGAACACGGTGTCGATGACTTCGCGCACGGCGCGCGCGCCGTTGATGCCGTCACCGCGATCGATCAGCTCCTGGCGTCCCGCGGGACGGTTTCCCCGGCCGTGCCGGTCATCGCCGCCTGTCGCAATCGAATCGACGTAGGAAAACGGCAGGCCGTTCTTCCAGGCGTAGTAGGCCCTCAGGAGATAAGGCCACTTGGCGCAGTCGACGTCGATGTCGAGGAAATGCTGGTCGGTGGCGCGATAGGGATTGGCCGGATCGCGCAGACAGCTTTCCGAGGAGCTGCAATTCGTCTCGCCGATCGCCTGCACGAATTGCGAGAATCCCCTCTCGTCTTCGGCCGACCAGTGATCCTTCGTGATACGCCAGGAGCCTTCGGCGTGCGCCGCCGAGATGCTCAACGCCAGAAACAGCCCCACCCACACGCGCATTCGCGCAGCGTCCGGGCGGACACGGCGTAAGTCAAGCCGAGTGCGGCACGAACCCCACTGTCGGGGAACAACCGGTTGAACGCCCGATATATTTGGTGTGTTAAGCGGCAGCGATGCGCAATTATCACACTTGCGCCAATTTTCGGCAACTGCCTGAAAGCGCTGCGATTTACCGTGACAAGTGCGTGAATTGGGGCTAAAAAACGGCACATAAAAAATCCACATAAGGCCAATCAACGCTCGTGAACGGCCAAGTTCGGGGAGAGGTATCCGCGGAAATCAGCGGAAGAAAGGCCGGGGAAACCCGGCCTTTCGCATTTCCGGTGGGAGGATGATTCCGGCAGATGCTTGGTTTACGGTCGGGCCGCTTGGGCAAGGCGCCTGAACGCACCGTCCGCGCCTTGCTCCTGTTCTTTGTTTACGCGGCGTTTTGCGCAATATCGCACGCACTTTTGCGCACGCCGTTCCAGCGGGGGGCCGGACATGTTCGAGCGGCTATTTCAACTCGAAGCGCACAACACGACGGTTCGGCGCGAGGTCGTAGCGGGTCTGACGACCTTCCTCACGATGGCCTACATCATGTTCGTCAACCCCAAGGTGTTGACCGCCGCGGGCATGGACGAAGGCGCGGTTTTCGCAGCGACGTGTCTGTCCGTGGCGCTCACAAGTTTCATGATGGGGATGTGGGCCAAGCTTCCCGTCGCGCTGGCGCCGGGCATGGGCCTCAACGCCTATTTCGCCTACACCGTCGTTCCCCAGCTCAACTATGACTGGCAGCTTGCACTGGGCTGCGTGTTCCTGTCGGGCATCCTCTTCGTGCTGATCTCCGTCACGCCCGCGCGCGAGTGGCTGATCAATGCGCTGCCGCGAAGCCTCAAGCTCGCCATTGCCGCCGGCATCGGGTTCTTCCTGGCGCTTATCGGCCTGGCCGAAGCCGGCGTGATCACTTCGAACGGATCGCTGAGCCTGCTCACGTCCGGCCACCTCACCGAACCGCGCGTGTTGCTGGCCGCGGCGGGGTTCGTGATCATCTTCGCACTGGCCGCGCGCCGCGTGACCGGCGCGGTCATGATCGGCATTCTGGCAGTGACGGTGGCGGCCATCGCCACCGGCAACGGTATCGCGCCGTCGCAGTTCACCGGTCCGCCGCCGTCCATCGCCGCTACGCTGTTCCAGCTCCACTTCTCAAGCACGGCTGCGAATGCGGGCGCGCTCGTCGCGACGAGCGTTCTGGTGTTCCTGGTGGTCGACATGCTCGACACGTCGGGCACGCTGACGGCCGTCGCCTATCAGGGCGGCCTGCTCGACGAGAACGGCAGACTGCCGAACGCGCGCCGGGCGCTGACCACCGACGCGGTCGGCACCATGATCGGCGCCGCGCTCGGAACCTCGCCCGTGACCGCCTATATCGAGAGTGCCGCCGGCATCCAGGCGGGAGGACGCACAGGGCTGACCGCCGTCGTGGTGGCGGTGCTTTTCCTGCTGTGCCTGTTCCTCAGCCCGCTGGCCGGGGCGGTGCCCGAATTCGCGGTGGCGCCCGCGCTGGTGTTCGTGGCGGTGCTGATGGTCAAGGGCCTGAAGGAGATCGACTGGGACGACCTGACCGAAGCCGCTCCGGCTCTGCTCACCGCGTTGGCGATTCCGCTCACCTATTCCATCGCAACCGGCATCGGCATCGGATTCATCGCCTACGTCGCGATCAAGATCGTGGCGTGGCGGTGGCGCGATTTGAACTGGGCCGTGTTCATCATCGCGCTGGCCTTCGTGGCCAAGGTGGCCGTGGACATGCCGCCGCTGAGATAGCCTCTACGCCTGCTCAAGCTCCACCAGCGTGCCGGCGAAGTCCTTCGGATGCAGGAACAGCACGGGTTTGCCGTGTGCGCCGATCCTGGGCTCGCCCAGAACCCGTGCGCCTTTGGCCACAAGGCGATCGCGCGCGGCGAGGACGTCGTCAACCTCGTAGCAGAGGTGATGCATGCCGCCGGAAGGATTCTTCTCCAGGAAGGCGGCGATGGGTGACTTGTCGCCCAACGGCTGCAACAGCTCGATCTTGGTGTTCGGCAGTTCGACGAACACAACGGTCACGCCGTGATCCGGCAGGGCATGCGGCGCGGACACCTTCGCGCCCAGCATGTCGCGATAAACCGTGGCGGATTGCTCAAGATTGGCTGTCGCGATGGCGACGTGATTCAAGCGCCCGATCATCTGATTTCCTCCGATACCGCCTCACCCTGACCCTCTTGCGAGCGCGACGGAAATTCACACCGACACGATCTCCACCCGCGTCACCGGCTTCTTGCCCCATGCGTCTTCGGCGGCGCCGCGAGCCGCGCGGCGCACGGATTCGCGCAGCTTCCTCTCGTCGTCCTTCTTGGGATTATGGCGTTTGACCATGCCTTCCACGGCATCGCGCACCGCCTCGTGCACCGGCTCGGGAATGCCTTCGAGGACGATAGCCGGATCGCCCGCGAGCCGGCCTTTGTCGTCCAGCACCAGGGTGATCGCGATCATGCCGGCATAGCCCAGCGAACGGCGCGCACGGGCGAGACCAAGCCCTTCGGCCACCAGCACGTCGCCGTCGAGATGGATGCGGCCGGAAGGCGTTTCGTCGATCACCTGCGCCTTGCCGGGCGCCAGCCGCAACAGATGCCCGTTCTCGATCACGACGGCCTGCGGCACTTGCAGCGATTTCGCCAGCCGGGCGTGCGCATGCATGTGGCGCAACTCTCCGTGCACCGGCACGGCAATCCGCGGTCGCACCCAGCCATACATCTCCGCAAGCTCGCCGCGCGCGGGATGGCCCGAAACATGGACGAAGTGGTCTTCCGCCGACAGCACTTCCACGCCGAGGCCCGCCAGCTTGTTGTGCAGCTCGAAAATCGCAAGCTCGTTTCCGGGAATGATGCGCGACGAGAAGATCACATGATCGCCCGGGCCCAGCTTGACGTTGTGCTCGCCTGCGGCGATGCGGGTGAGCGCCGCACGCGGCTCGCCCTGGCTGCCGGTGCAGAGATAGAGCACGCGCCGGGGCGGCAGAGCTTCGGCCTCCTCCTCGTCGATCAGCTTGGGAAAATCGGCGAGATAGCCCGTGTCCTTTGCGGCCTGGACGCAGCGGTGCATGGCGCGCCCGACCAGCGCGATGTGGCGGCCGTGGGCCTTGGCGGCGTTGGCGATGCTGTCAAGGCGCGCCACGTTGGAGGCAAAAGCCGTGACCGCCACACGGCCCGTGAGCGTGCCCAGGAGATTCGTCAGCGCCTCGCGGACGGTGGACTCCGAGCCGGAGTGACCCTCCACCAGCGCGTTGGTGGAATCGCATACCAGCGCCAGCACGCCCTCGCCACCCAGTGCGCGCAAGCGGTTGTCGTCAATGTTCTCGCCGAGGAGCGGATGGGGATCGATCTTCCAGTCGCCGGTATGAACCACGGTACCGAGCGGAGTCTTGATCGCCAGCGCATTGGGTTCGGGAATGGAGTGGGTGATGGAAACAAACTCGATATCGAACGGCCCCAGCTTGATGTGCCCGTGCAGGGGCACGACGTTGAGCTTGACGCGGCCGGTAAGCTCGGCCTCCTCCACCTTGCCTTCGATGAGCTTCGCCGTGAACGGCGTGGCGTAGACCGGGCATTTCAGCATCGGCCACAACAGGTGAATGGCGCCGATGTGGTCCTCGTGGGCGTGCGTGGCAACGATGCCGAGCACGTTCTCGCGCTGCTCTGCCAGGAAGGTGATGTCGGGCATGATGACGTCGACGCCGGGCGTCGAGGTTTCGCGGCCGAACAGCACGCCGCAATCGACCACGATCCACTTCTTTTCGTCGGGCGGACCGAAGCCGTAGGCGTTGAAGTTCATTCCGATCTCGCCCGATCCGCCGAGCGGGAGGAGGACGAGTTCATCCGCGTTGAATACCGGCTTCGCCATTCGCTCTACTCTGCAAATACGAGAATACTAGCGCGGAGGTCCGCCGCGGTTCTTCTCCGCGGCTCCGCATGCCAAAACGGACGACGAAACCCGGGGCATCTGGAAGGAGACGTGGGCACGGGCGGCATCAACTCGATTTCTTGTTCTTCACGTAAATCTGCACCAGGCCGCGGATGGTGAGGTCGGGGTCGTAGTGGTCGATGGCCGGCGTCTGACGGTAGAACACCTTGCCGAGGCCGCCGGTGGCGATCACCGTCATCGGCTTGCCGTACTCCGCCTTGATCCGCGCCACGATGCCTTCGATCAGGCCGATGTACCCCCAGTAAAGGCCGGACTGCATCGCCGGCACCGTGTCCTTGCCGATAACCGCCAGCGTCCGCGCCACCGCGACGCGGGGCAGCATCGCGGCCGCCTTGTGCAGCGCTTCGGCCGACAGGTTGATTCCGGGCGAGATGACGCCGCCTTCGTAATCGCCCTCCGCATTGACGACGTCGAAGGTAGTGGCGGTGCCGAAGTCCACCACGATCAGCGGGCCCTCATAGGCCGCGTGCGCCGCCACGGCGTTGACCAGGCGATCGGCGCCGACTCCTTCGGGCCGGTCGGTGAGCACATTTAGGCCCAGCTTGACCTCCGGATCGCCGATCACCAGCGGATCGACGTTCATGTAGCGCCGGCAAAGCTGGCGCAAATCGAACAGGGCGGCGGGAACCACCGTGGCGATGATGGCGGCATGGAAATCGGAGAACTTGAGGCCGTTCAGTTCCAGGAGCGGCTTCAGCAGCACCGCGTATTCGTCGGCGGTGCGCGTGGTCTTGGTCACCGCGCGCCATTCGCAGCGAATCTTCTCGCCGTCGTGGACGGCGAAGACGATGTTGGTGTTGCCGGCATCGATCGCGAGCAGCATCAGAAGTTGACCTCCCCCGCCGCCACGCTCCGTGTTGCGCCACCCGGCAGGCCGAGCACCAGCGCGCCGGTGTCGTCGATATCGCGGAACACGCCCTGAATCTCCTCGTTCGCCAGGCGCACTCGGATGCGCCGGCCCAGACCTTCCGCGCGCGCAAGCCACGCCTCGCGGATGGGCGCGAACCCGCCCGTCCGCCAGACCTCATACCACTTCGAGAACATGTCATCGAGGCATTCGAGCGCGCCCGCGCCGCCGCCGGCACGGTCGAACGGCACCGGCGGATCGACACCGAGCGCGGCCAGCGATATGGCGGGAAGCTTCTCGGGAAAGCTCGCGAGATTGACGCCGATGCCGATGACGAGCCACGCCGGCTGCCCGTCGGGGCCCGTTTCGGACTCCAGCAGGATGCCGGCGATCTTGCGGCCGTCCGCGAGCACGTCGTTGGGCCACTTCAGGCGGATGCTCACGCCCGGTGCGAAGCGTCCGATCATGTCGCCCACCGCCAGCGCCGCGACGAAGGAAAGCTGCGCGCACTCGGCCGCCGGCCTGTCGGGCTTGAGCAGGAGCGAGGCGAAAAGATTTCCGCGTGCGCTCTGCCATTTGTTGCCGAAGCGGCCGCGGCCGGCCGTCTGGCGCTCGGCGACCATCCAGGTGGCGCCCAAGAGCAGATCCGGGTTTTCGCGCGCCTGTTGCTTGGCCCAGTCGTTGGTCGAGCCGACCTCGGCCAGCCACAGGAATGCCCTTCCCCCGCGGCCGAATTCGCTCATCGCATCAGCGCCTGCGCCGCCGCCGCTGCGGGCTCGACCAGCGTCCACGGCACGATCACGAACAACACCGTCCAGGCCGTTGAGAGCGCCAAGATAATGCCCATGCCCGTACCGCCGAAGCCGGCGTCGAACGGGCGGGCGGGATCGTCGAAGTACATGATCTTGGCGATCTTCAGATAGTAATAGGCACCCACGCAACTCGCCAGTACGCCGAGGATGGCGGGCCAGACAAGGCCCGCGCGCATCGCGGGCAGGAAGACGAACACCTTGGCCCAGATGCCCGCCAGCGGCGGCAGGCCCGCAAGGCTCAGCATCAGCGCGGCGAGCGCGAACGCGAAACCGGGACGGGTGCGCGCCAGACCGGAAAGATCGGCGATGGTCTCCACCGCCTGCCCGTCGCGGCGCATCGCCTGAATGCAGACGAAGGCGCCGACATTGGTGATGGCGTAGAAGGCGAGATAGATCAGCATGCCCTGCACGCCTTCGGCCGTTCCGGCGGCCAGACCCAAGAGCGCATAGCCCATGTGACCGATCGACGAGTAGGCCATCAGCCGCTTGATGTTGGTCTGACCGATGGCGGCGATCGCACCCAGCCACATCGACAGCACGGACACCGCCACGATGATCTGCCGCCACTGGTGCAGCGCATCGGGGAACGGGATCAAGATGGCACGGATCATCAACGCCAAAGCGGCGACCTTGGCGGCGGTGGTGAAGAAGGCGGTGATCGGTGTCGGCGCGCCTTCGTACACGTCGGGCGCCCACATGTGGAACGGCACGGCCGAAATCTTGAACGCCAGTCCTGCGATCAGGAACACGAGGCCGAAGATCAGCCCGATGTTGATGCCAGAGGACTTCACGACCTGCGCCACCGCGGCAAACTCGGTCGACCCGGTGAACCCGTAGATCAGCGATATGCCGTAGAGCATCATCCCCGACGACAACGCGCCGAGAACGAAATACTTCAGGCCCGCCTCGGTCGACCTGACGCTGTCGCGGTTGAAGGCGGCCAGCACGTAGAGCGCCAGGCTCTGCAATTCGAGTCCGAGATAGAGTGCGATGAAGCTCGATGCGGTTACCATCAGCATCATGCCGAGCGTGGCCAGCGCGATCAGCACCGGCAGCTCGAAATGCTGCTGCTTTTCGGCTTCGGAGAAGTTCTGCGCCATGATGGTGCAGAGTGCAGCCGAACCCAGGATCGCGACATTAGCGAAGCGCGAGAAGCCGTCGACCACAAAGGCGCCGTGGAACGCGGTTGCGGGCGGGGCCAGGACGACGAGTACGCCGACCACGACCATGAGACCCGCCATCGCCCACGACAGCCCGGCCGAATTCTTGTCGCCCGTCATGGCGCCGATCATCAGCGCCGCCATCGCGCCGATGGCCAGGATCAGCTCGGGAAGAAGCACAAGGAGGTCGTGGCCGAGGTTCATGGCGCGTACCTCCTGTCGCTCACGACGATCGTCGGGATGGCGGCGCCATTCCTTTCTTCCCCCTGCAAGGGGGAGGTGTCGAACCGCGCAGCGGTAAAACGGAGGGGGTCATGACCCCTCCCAGAAACTCGCTCCACCAATTTCGACCCTCCCCTTCCAGGGGAGGGAATCTGCGCAATATGCGTGGCCGCCGCCCGGTCATACGCCAATGCCGCGTTGTGCTGCTGGATGAGGTGCGTCACCGAGGTGCTCGTGATGTCGAACACGAACTTGGGATAGACGCCCATGACTATGGTAGCGAGGACCAGCGGCGTCAGGATCGCTGCTTCGCGAAGCGACAGGTCCTTGATCGCCTGAAGAGCCGGCTTCACCAGCTCGCCGAAGATCACGCGCCAGTACATGTAGAGCATGTACGTTGCCGACAGGATCACACCCGTCGCCGCGAAGATCGCTACCCAGGTGTTGACGTGGAAGGCGCCCAGCATCGGCAGGAACTCGCCGACGAATCCGCTTGTTCCCGGCAGACCGACATTGGCAAGCGTGAACACCATCAGGCAGGCGGCGTAGAACGGCATACGGTTGACCAGTCCGCCGTAGTCGGCGATCTCGCGCGTGTGCATGCGGTCGTAAATCACGCCGACGCAGAGGAACAGCGCGGCGGAGACGACGCCGTGGGACAGCATCTGGAAGATGCCGCCGTCGATGCCTTGTTGGGTCAGCGTGAACACGCCGATCGTGACGAAGCCCATATGAGCCACCGACGAATAGGCGATCAGCTTCTTCATGTCCTGCTGGGCGAGCGCCACCAACGAGGTGTAGATGATCGCCATGATCCCCATCACGAACATGAACGGCGCAAACGTCGCTGACGCGCTGGCGAACATCGGCACCGAGAAGCGCAGGAAGCCGTATCCGCCCATCTTGAGCAGGATCGCGGCCAGGATCACCGAGCCCGCGGTCGGCGCCTCGACATGCGCGTCGGGCAGCCAGGTATGGACCGGCCACATCGGCAGCTTTACGGCGAAGCTCGCCAGGAACGCGAACCACAAAAAGCCCTGCATCGCCGGCGGGAAGTGCGCGGTGTTGATGATCGTCTCGATGTCGGCCGTGCCCGTGGTGAAGTACATCCACAGGATGGCGAGCAGCATCAAGAGCGAGCCGAGCAGCGTGTAGAGGAAGAACTTGAAGCTGGCATAGACGCGGTTCCTGCCGCCCCAAACCCCGATGATGAGAAACATCGGGATCAGGCCGCCTTCGAAGAAAACGTAGAACAGGAACAGGTCGAGCGCTGCGAACACTCCCATCATCAGGGTCTCAAGCACCAGGAAGGCGATCATGTATTCTGCGACGCGCGACTTGATCGACTCCCAGCTCGCCAGAATGCAGAAGGGCATAAGGCCGCCGGTCAGCACGATGAACAGCATCGAGATGCCGTCCACACCCATGTGATAGCCGATGCCGTTTCCGAGCCAGTCGCCCCGTTCGACAAACTGGAAGGCGGAGGTCGAACCGTCGAACCCGGCCCACAAGACGATGGTGAGCGCGAGATCGACGGTCGTCGTGATCAGCGCCGCCCAGCGGGCGTTCCTCGCCCGGGTTTCTTCGCTGCCGCGCGTGAACAGAATGAACGCCGCGCCGGCCAGCGGCAGGAACGTGATGATGCTGAGCAGATGGCCGAGGATGAAGCTCATGGTGCCCACCCCGCGATCATGAAGCCGGTGGTGATGGCAACCACGCCGATCAGCATGGCGAAGGCGTAGTGATAGACGTAGCCGGATTGCAGGCGGACAGCCGCGCGCGTCGCCTCAAGAACGCGCTCGGCCACGCCGTCGGGCCCTAGCCCGTCGATGATCTTGCCGTCGCCCCACTTCCACAGGAAACGGCCGATCCGCATGGCAGGCCGCACAAACAGGAAGTCATAGAGCTCGTCGAAGTACCACTTGCGATACAGGAACGTGTAGAGCATGCCGCCCTTCGCCGCCATTCTCGCCGGCAGCTCCGGATTGAGGACGTAGTAGTAGAAGGCGATGGCGAAGCCGATGACGGTCATGGCGAGCGGCGCCAGTTCGACCCACAGCGGCACCTCGCCCGGACGATGGCCGAACGCCACGGCCACCGAGGCACGCCAGAACGCGGCCGCGTCCGCACCGATGAAGTAATGGACGAACAGTCCGCCCGCGATCAGCGCACCCAGCGCCAGCACCGCCAGCGGCACAAGCATCGTGCGCGCAGGTTCGTGGATGTCGCTTAGCTGCAGCGCGTGGCCGTGATCATGCTCGTGCTCGTATTCCGCGCCGCGATAGCGGCCGTGGAAGGTCATCAGGAACTGACGCCAGGAATAGAACGCCGTCATCGCGGCAGCCACGACGGTCAGCACGAAGGCGTAGGTGCCCATCGGCGTGCCGGAAAGATACGCCGCATTGATGATCGAATCCTTGGAATAGAACCCGGCCGTGCCGATGCCGAGCAAGGGAATGCCGATGCCCGTCAGCGCCAGGTTGCCGATCAGCATCATCCAATAGGTGAACGGCAACCGGCGGCGAAGCCCCCCCATCTTGCGCATATCCTGTTCGTGGTGCAGCGCCACGATCACCGAACCCGCCGAAAGGAAGAGCAACGCCTTGAAGAAAGCGTGGGTGAAGAGGTGGAACATCGCGGCGCCATAGGCCGATACGCCCGCTGCGACGAACATGTAGCCGAGCTGCGAACAGGTCGAATAGGCGATCACGCGCTTGATGTCGTTCTGGAACAGGCCGACCGAGGCCGCGAAGAACGCCGTGGTGGCGCCGATGAAGCAGACGAAGGCGAGTGCGGTGGGCGCCAATTCGTAGAGCGGCGAGGCGCGGCAGACCAGGAACACGCCCGCCGTCACCATCGTGGCGGCATGGATCAGGGCGGAAACCGGCGTCGGACCTTCCATCGCGTCGGGCAGCCAGGTGTGAAGGCCGATCTGGGCCGACTTGCCCATCGCGCCCATGAACAGCAGGAAGCAGATGGTGTTGAGGATGTCGGGCTGCCAGCTTCCGAACGTGAAGCTGTGGCCTGCCATTGCGGGCGCGACCTTGAACACGGCATCGAAATCAAGGGTGTGGAAGGTCCAGTAGATGGCAAAAATGCCGATCATGAAGCCGAAATCGCCGACGCGGTTGACCACGAAGGCTTTCAGCGCCGCCTCGTTGGCGCTGGGCTTTTTGTACCAAAACCCGATGAGCAGATAAGAGGCGAGGCCCACGCCTTCCCAGCCGAAGAACACCTGCAGGAAGTTGTTGGCCGTTACCAGCATCAGCATGGCGAAGGTGAAGAACGACAGATAGCTGAAGAACCGCGGCCGGCCCGGGTCGTCGGCCATGTAGCCGACGGAATAGAGGTGCACGAGGGCGGAAACCCCGGTCACCACCACCAGCATCACAGCCGTCAGCGTGTCGATACGCAGCGTCCAATCGGCGGCGAAATCGCCGGAATCGATCCACTTCCACAGCGGTACGATGGCCGAATGGCCCAGAATCGCCACGTCGTAGAAGACATAGATCGACAACCCCAGCGAGACAAACAAGGCGCCCGTGGTGATGATCTCGCAGGCCCGCGCCTTCAGCCAATGGCCGAACACGCCGGCGATCGCCGAGGCGATGATGGGCAGGAAGACGAGCGCGGCATAAATCATCTCTGTCTCAACCCTTCATCATGTGGACATCGTCCACTTCGATCGTATGGCGATTGCGGAAGTAGACCACGAGGATGGCAAGGCCGATGGCCGCTTCGGCCGCCGCGACCGTCAGCACGAACAGCGCGAACACCTGCCCGACCAGGTCGCCGAGATAGCTCGAGAACGCCACGAAGTTGATGTTCACCGCGAGCAGGATCAGCTCGATCGACATCAGGATGATGATGATGTTCTTGCGGTTCAGGAAAATGCCGAACACGCCGATGGTGAACAGCGCGGCGGCGACCGTCAGATAATGAGCAAGGCCAATTTCCATCACTCGACCCCCTCGCCCGGCTTGGCATCGACCAGCGCCAGCGTTTCGGCGCGGTCGCGCGAGATCTGGTCCCACGCCTTCTGGCGGCGCACCCCGGCGCGTCGGCGCAGCGTCAACACGATGGCGCCGATCATCGCCACCAGAAGGATCAGCCCGGCGACCTCGAAGTAGTAGACGTATTCCGTATAGAGAATGTGCCCCAGCGCGGCGGTGTTGGAGAGGTTCGCAGGCGTGGCCGCGCCCTTCATGGCGTGCTGCGGGAAGCTCCAGCGAACGGCAACGGCACCGATCAGCTCCGCCAGCAGCAGCAAGCCGACGGCAAGCCCGGGGATCAGGTATGCCTGGACACCCTTCTTCAGCTCGGCGAAATCGACGTTGAGCATCATCACCACGAACAGGAACAGCACCGCAACCGCGCCCACATAGACGACGACCAGGATCATGGCGAGGAACTCGGCGCCGAGCAGCACGAACAGCGCCGCCGCATTGAGGAACGCCAGGATCAGGAACAGCACCGAGTGCACGGGGTTACGCGCAGTGATGACCATGAAACCGCTGATTAGCAGGATCGCGGAGAAGAGATAGAAGGCGATAGCTTGGAGGATCATGGCATTGTCACCGGTACGGCGCGTCCAATTCGATGTTCTTGGCGATGGCGGCCTCCCAGCGGTCGCCGTTCGCGAGCAGCTTGGCCTTGTCGTAGAACAGCTCTTCGCGGGTCTCGGTGGAGAATTCGAGGTTTGGCCCTTCCACGATCGCGTCCACCGGGCACGCCTCCTGGCAATAGCCGCAATAGATGCACTTGGTCATGTCGATGTCGTAGCGCGTGGTGCGGCGGCTGCCGTCTTCGCGGGGCTCGGCCTCGATGACGATGCATTGCGCCGGGCAGATAGCCTCGCACAGCTTGCAGGCGATGCAGCGTTCCTCGCCGTTGGGATAGCGGCGCAGCGCGTGCTCGCCGCGGAAGCGGGGCGATTGCGGTAGTTTCTCGAACGGGTAGTTGATCGTCGCCTTGGGCGCGAAGAAGTACTTCATCGACACAAGGAACCCCTTGATCATGTCGACCAGGAAAATCTGGCGCGCTTTTCTGTCGAGGAACGCCATCTAGCCTCCAAACAACGGACGGACGAACTGTACCCAGGCCGCCGCGATTACCACCCAGGCCATCGAAGTGGGCAGGATGAACTTCCAGCCCAGCCGCATGAGCTGGTCGTAGCGGTAACGCGGCACGAAGGCTTTCACCATCGCGATCAGGAAGAACAGGAAGCAGATCTTGATCAGGAACCAGATGATCCCCGGCACGACGGTGAACGGCCAGACCGCGACCGGCGGCAGCCAGCCGCCAAGGAAGAACACGCTCATGATCGCGCACAGCAGCACGATGTTGACGTATTCGCCGAGGAAGAAGAGGAGGAACGGCGTCGAGGAATACTCCACCATGAATCCGGCGACGAGCTCGGATTCCGCTTCCAAGAGGTCGAACGGGGGGCGCTGCGTTTCGGCCAGCGTGGAGATGAAGAAGATCACCGCCATGGGCAGCAGCGGGCTGAACAAGTACCAGTCCCAGAAATTGGGACCCTGCGCCCGCACGATGGCTGAGAGGTTGAGGGAGCCCGCGAACAGCAGCACGGTGATGATGACGAAGCCGATGGAGACTTCGTAGGACACCATCTGCGCCGCCGAGCGCAAGGCGGCGAGGAAGCCGTATTTCGAATTCGACGCCCAGCCGCCCATGATGATGCCGTAGACGCCAAGCGACGACACCGCGAACAGGTACAGCACGCCCACGTTGATGTCGGCGACCACCCAGCCGTTGTCGAGCGGCACCACGGCCCAGCCTGCGAAGGCCAGCGTCGCGGTCACCAGCGGCGCCAACAGATAGATCAACTTGTTTGCGGCGGCCGGGACGATCGGCTCCTTGAACAGGAACTTGAAGGCGTCGGCGAAGGTCTGCAACAGCCCGAACACGCCCACCACATTGGGCCCGCGCCGCATCTGCACTGCCGCCCAGATCTTGCGGTCGGCGAGCAGGAAGAACGCGATGGAAGTCAGCAGCACGACCTCGAATACGCCGATCAGAACGACCTGGCTGATCGTCCACGCCCAGGGGTAAGGCAGGCCTTGATGCTGGAGCCAGTTGGTGAAGAACATCGCCCTACTCCGCTGCCATCCGTTCCGTTCCCCCGTGAAGGAACACGCGCGAGCATTCCGCCATCACGCTGCTGGCGCGCGCGACCGGGTTGGTGAGGTAGTAATCCGCGATCGCCGAGACGACGGGCACTTCGGCATCCAGTGGTCCGTCCATCCCCACCGCGCCCCAGATGTTCGGATCGGCGCCTTCGTGGCGCGGCAGATCGCCCAATTCCCAGAACTGCGGCGCTTCCGCCACCAGCGCGGCGCGCACGCCCTCCAGCGTGTCGTACGGCAGCTTCCGGCCCAGCGCTTCGGCCAGCGCGCACAGGATCGCCCAGTCCTCCCTGGCCTCGCCCGGCGGGAACACGGCGCGCTGCGCCTCCTGTGCGCGGCCTTCAAAGTTGGCGAAGAGCCCATCCTTCTCCGTGAATGCCGCGCCCGGCAGGATTACGTCGGCTGCGTTGGCGCCGGCATCGCCGTGGCTGCCCTGATAGACGATGAACGGACGGCCGATGTGCTCGAACGGCAGCTCGTCGGCGCCGAGGAGATAGATAAAGTCGATTTCGCCCTTCGCCGCGCCGTCAACGATCCCGGCGACGTCGCGGCCGCCCTCGCCCGGCAGGAAGCCGAGGTCGAGCGCCGCCACGCGGCTCGCTGCGGTGTGCAGGATGTTGAATCCGTTCCAGCCGCCTTCGGCCGGCGTTCCGGCCGGGCCGATGACGCCGGTTTCGCGCGCGATGCGGGCCGCGCGATGCAGAATCGCCGCCCCGTCCCGGCGGGCGAGCGCGCCCATGCCGATCACGATCATCGGCCGCTTGGCGTTGCGCAGCACCTCCGCGAAGGGATGGCTTCCCTCCGCCAGAGCATCGAGCACGTTCACGCTCGCGCCGAGTTGCTCGACCGGATAGGTGAGGTCACGCGCTTCGCCGATGTGGGCCACTTTCAGCGGGCCCGCCAGCCACGTCTTGCGGATGCGCGCGTTCAGGACCGCGGCTTCCCAGCGCGGGTTCGAGCCGATCAGCAGGATCGCGTCCGCCGCCTCGACACCTGCGATTGTCGTGTTGAAGAGATAGGTCGGCCGCGGCCCGCGCGCGATCTTCGCGCCTTCCTGCCGGCAGTCGAGATTGACCACGCCCAGGCCGGCCATCAGGTCCTTCAGCGCCTTGATCTCTTCGGCGGCGGCGAGATCGCCCACGATGGCCGCCATGCGCTCCGGCCGGGTTTCCTTCACGCGCGCCGCGACGGCCGCCAGTGCTTCATGCCATGAGACCGGCACCAGCTTGCCGCTTTTGCGCACATAAGCCGTGTCGAGGCGCTGGCGGGCGAGCCCGTCCCAGATGTGGCGGCCCTTGTCGGAGAGCCACTCCTCGTTGATGGCGTCGTTGATGCGCGGGAGAATGCGCAGGACCGCGCGCCCGCGGGTGTCGATGCGCGTGTTGCAGCCCTGCGCGTCCATGATGTCGATGGACTCCGTCTTCTCAAGTTCCCACGGCCGCGCCATGAAGGCGTATGGCTTCGCCGTCAGCGCGCCCACCGGGCACAGGTCTACGG
>DATKOE010000051.1:0-24617 GCA_035524815.1 Rhizomicrobium sp. | reverse complement strand
ATGTTTTTCGTTGCGAACGTTGCCAGGGCGCGGATCAGCGTGTCAGGGCCGGACACAGATGAGGCGGTCGGTCGCTGTCGGGGTTTGGCGTACCGTTGACCCGAGCGCGGCGACCGAGAAGGCACCTGCTATATTGTGGACCGATACTGGATCATGCCGTTGCCTCATTTCTCGCTACCCGACCTTCCGATAACGGAATGCCTTCCGCCCCTGCTTGAGGTGCTTGGCGGACGGCCCAACGCCGTGCTCGTCGCACCGCCCGGCGCGGGCAAGACAACCTGCGTGCCGCTCGCGCTGCTCGATCCAACGCCGACGGGCAAGGCTCGCATCCTCATGCTCGAACCGCGGAGGCTGGCGACGCGAGCAGCAGCCAGCCGCATGGCCAGTGTGCTCGGCGAGAAGGTGGGCCAGACGGTAGGCTTCCGCACACGCCTCGAAAGCGCTGTGTCCTCCGCCACCCGCATCGAGGTGGTGACGACCGGCCTTTTCGTCCGCCGCCTGCTCGGCGATCCGGGCCTGGACGGCACTTCCGCCGTCATCCTCGACGAGATCCACGAACGTTCCTTGGAGGCCGATCTGGCGCTGGCGCTCTGCCTCGATGCGCAGGCGATGCTGCGGCCCGACCTGCGCCTCCTTGCCATGTCCGCGACCCTCGACGGCGCCCGCCTTTCCGCGATCATGAACGCCGTAATCGTCGAAAGCGCCGGGCGCATGTATCCGGTCGAGGTCCGTCATGCCGCGCGCGATCTCGCGAACCTGCGAGACCTGCCGGCGGCGATGGCCCGCGCCATTCGCAACGCCCTTGCGGAGGCACCGGGCGATATCCTCGCCTTCCTGCCGGGCATAGCGGAAATCCGCCGCACGGAAACGGCCCTCGAGGGGATCGAGGCGAAAGTGTTGCCGCTGCACGGCGACTTGCCGCCCGCGACGCAGGACCTGGCGCTGCGGCCGGCCCAGACTCGGCGCGTGGTACTGGCGACCGCAATCGCCGAAACCTCGCTCACCGTGCCGGGCGTGCGGATCGTCATCGATGGTGGATATCGCCGCGCCCCGCGCTACGTCCCCGCGAGCGGGCTTACTTTGCTGACGACCGAACGTGTCAGCCGCGCGGTCGCCGATCAGCGCTCCGGCCGCGCGGGTCGTGAAGCGCCCGGTCTTGCCATCCGGCTTTGGTCGACTGCGGCTCAGCGGGGTCTTCGCCCGTTCGACCGGCCGGAGATTCTGGATGCCGAACTGTCGGGCCTGGTGCTGGATTGTGCCGCCTGGGGTACGCCGCCGGGCAAGCTCGCGTTCCTCGATGCGCCGCCGGAAGGCGCCCTTGCCGCGGCCCGCGTACTGCTCACCGAACTTGGTGCCATGGACGAGAACGGCATTACACCGCTGGGAAAGCGGATGAATGCGCTGGGCGGGCATCCGCGCCTCTCTGCCATGATGCTGGCCGCAAAAAGTGCCGCCGAGGCTGCGCGCGCCTGCGATATCGCCGCGCTTCTGGAAGCTCGCGATCCGCTGAGCTCCGGTCTCGACACGCCGGCCGATATCATGGCGCGGCTGGAAGTGATCGCGGATCCGACGCCCGGCGCCGATCGCAACGCGATCCACGGCATCCGCCAGGCCGCAAAGCAGTACCGAACGCGGCTCGGGATTGGGGCCGCGTGGGCGGCAGCGGGCAATCCGGCACCCCTCATCGCTGCAGCGTTTCCCGACCGGCTGGCGCAGCGCCGCGGCGAGCCCGGCAGTTTCCGCCTTGCCGGTGGTGGCGGTGCCCGGCTGCCGGTGACCGATCCGCTGGCGAAGGCGGGGTTCCTGGCGGTAGCGGCGCTGGAGATGAAGACGTCGCCCCGCATCACGATGGCGGCCCCGCTCGAGATCGCGGAGCTGCCGGCAACGCTCGCCGCGCGGATCAAAGAGACGGTCGAAACGAGCCTCGATCCCGTCACCGGCAGCGTCTTGGCGCGGCGTCGCAAGTGCCTCGGTGCTCTGGTACTGGAGGAGCGCTCCGCTCCGCCCGACCCGGCCGAGGCGGCCGCGGCGTTGCTCGACGCCATGCGGATTGATCCCTCACGCCTGTCTTGGACGGACGCTACCCGCAATCTTCAGGCGCGCCTGTCTCTGATGCACGGACTGGAGCCTGACATCTGGCCGGCTTCGGATGACGCGAGCCTGCTCGCCAGTCTCGAGGAGTGGCTTGGCCCGCATCTTCGCGGGCTGACGCGCCTCAGCGATATCGCAGCGCTCGATCTCGGCACGCTCCTGCTCAACCGGCTGGACTGGTCGCTGCGAAACCGGCTCGACAAGGAATTGCCGACGCATCTCGCGCTTCCTCGCGGGCGGGCCGCGGTCGACTACACCGCGCCGGTCCCTATCGCCTCCGCACGCGCTCAGCAGTTTTACGGTCTGGCCGAAACGCCCAAGCTGGCCGGAGGGCGCGTGCCGCTCAGGCTGGCGCTGCTTTCGCCAGCAGGAAGACCGATCGCGCTCACCGCCGATATCGCGGGCTTCTGGCGTGGCGCCTGGGCCGACGCGCGGCGCGATATGCGCGGCCGTTATCCAAAACACAATTGGCCTGAGAATCCCCTGACACCCTAGCGTGCAACCTCAACCGCTTGTTGGACGCGTCGGCCTGCCGATATATCCACGCTATTCGTCCTCCTAGAGTTCCCCATACTCTGCGTTCATGAACTCTGAGAGGAAATATCAAGCTATATTAATGTGTTGATGTCACCTTGCGGTGAATAACCCGCTTCATTCACCGCATAATATACGGCGAATAGTCTTGCGCTTGCGGCGAATAATGGCCATAATCGCCGCAGAACATGCGGTGATTATGGCCACCTACATACATGAACTTCCGGCTTGGCCGTCGTTTCGCTGGGACGAAAAGCGCTTGGCTGAACGCTTGGCCGCCGTTCGTCACCACCAAGGTCGGCTCATCGGCCGAATGGAAGCACTCGGATTCCAACTTCGAGCTCAGGCCACTCTAGAGACACTGACAGAGGAAGTTCTCAAGTCCAGCGAGATCGAGGGCGAGATCCTCGACAAGAACCAAGTACGCTCCTCGCTTGCGCGTCGCTTGGGCATCGATATTGGAGCGCTCACGCCGGCTGACCGAAGTGTTGAAGGCGTCGTTGAAATGATGCTCGACGCGACCCAAGAATTCGTCAAACCGCTCACCGAAGATCGTCTCTTCGGCTGGCACGCCGCTCTGTTTCCTACCGGGCGTAGCGGCCTGACCAGGATCACGGTCGGTGCTTGGCGAGACGAGAAAGCCGGAGCGATGCAAGTCGTCTCCGGCACGATGGGGCACGAACGCGTCCATTATGAAGCGCCGCCGGCTCCGCGGATTGCCGCTGAGATGGACACATTTCTCGACTGGTTCAATAGCAAAAACGAACCCGGTGATCTGGTCCTTAAAGCCGCCATGGCCCACCTGTGGTTCGTGACCATCCATCCGTTCGAGGACGGCAACGGCCGCATCGCGCGCGCCATCGCCGACCTGTTGCTTGCTCGATCGGAAAAAACGAGTCAGCGCTTCTATAGCATGTCGGCGCAAATTCGTGAGGAACGGAAGACCTATTACGACATACTTGAAGCCACGCAGAAGGGCGACCTCGAAATCACCGCCTGGCTGGAATGGTTTCTTGGGTGTCTTGATCGCGCGTTCGACGGAGCCGAGCAAGTTCTGGGCTCTGTCATGAGAAAAGCGCGCTTCTGGGAAACGCACAAAGATCAGTCATTCAATACGAGGCAGCGGCTCGTCATTAATCGGCTTCTCAACGGCTTTGAGGGCAAGCTGACGAACGCGAAGTACGTAAGGCTCGCCAAGTGTTCGTCGGATACCGCATTGCGCGACATTGACGATCTCGTGAAACGTGGTGTGCTGGAGAAAGACGCCGCCGGCGGGCGCAGCACGAGTTACTCCCTCATCGTCGATGGCTGATTCATCCATTGCTGCCCTGAGACAGTGAAGAGAACTGCCATTATCCGCTGAGGCACATCCTCCGGCGAAATTTGCTCTGCCGTTCAGGAAGGTTGACTTATCGGACGGTTTGCGGGCGCGGCGCTGAACACGCACGTCACGAATGGGCGGACGCTGCCTGTTTTGTATACATACAGATCGGCTCCGCTTGCATCCGCGCGAGACAATTTCGGCACCAGAGGTTCCGCGCTGTGGCATTCCCGTTTCGCGTTTGGTAGTAAGTATCACTCGCACGGCTGGGAATCGGAACCACGCCGCAAGGGCTGGGAAAACATGACGCTAACGGCATCCGCCCCTCCTCCGAGCTGGGACCCCGGCCCCGCCGCGCGCGCGCGGACCGACCGGCTCATCCAGGTCTATCGCAAGAGCGTCGCCGCGCATCTCGAACCGCTCGTGCGCGCCTACAACCCCTCCATGCTGGAAGGCGCCCAAACCGAATACCGCAAGATGCTCGAGCTCAGCGCCAAGATGAATCTGGTGGGGCACGCCTGCACCGAAATCTTCGGCCACGCTTACGACGCGCGCCGGCTGAAGATCGGCACGCTGTTCGGCGCCTGCTGCTTTCTGGCGGACAGCTTCATCGACGATTTCGGCGAGGCGGCCGCGCGCGAATACCTGGAGCGGATCGAACTGCTGCTGACCGAAGGCTGGTTCGACTTGAAGACGGACCGCGAGAGGCTGTTCTTCGTCATCCTGTCGCGGCTGTTCGCCGAGCGCGATCTCATGCATCCCACCGTGCGCCAGGCGATCCTGAAACTCTACGCCGCGCAGAAGCAGGATGTGGATCTGCGCCGCGCCCGCGGCGGCCCTCTCGGCCGCGCCGAACTGAACCTGCTCAAGCGCTGCGCCCGCAACCGCAGCGGGCACGCCATCCTGGTGCTGTCGGCGTTCCTGGTGCCCGAGCTCGCGCTGTCGCGTCTGGGGCCGATGTTCGCTGCCGGCGCGCTCATCATGTACATCGACGACCACGGCGATTGCTTTTCGGACCGCAACGAGGGCCGGCTGACGTTCATGAACCAGCTCAGCCGTCCCGAGCGCTCGTTGAAGGTCATTTTCCTCTCCCACGTCACCCGGCTCGCCGAGGGCCTGCCGAAAAGCGAGGGACGCGACCTTCTGATCGCGTTTTTGACGCGTTACTACCTCACGCGCCTCGAAAAGCACCGTCAGCAGAAGAGGGCGGGCGGTTCCGCGTGGGCGGTCCATGAGTGAGCACGTCCACATATCCGATGTCGTGGGTCTCACGATCCAGGAACTGCACATGACCGGCGCGCTCCGCGGCGACGAGCCGCTGCTGCGCATCGACAACAGCGCCGAGGCGGAGAAAGCGCCATTCCGGCTCGACGCGGCCGCCGGCCGGCTGCATCGCAAGGACTGCCGTGCCATCCCCGCTGGTTCGCGCTCGGCGCTCTATTCCGTCTGGAAGATCGGCGCGGACGAACAAGAACTCGCGTGCCCCCGGTGTAAGCCCATGCCCGAACCCGAAAAACCGCCCCAGGAATCCGAAAACTCCACCGACCTGCTCTACGGCGTGCTGTCGGTCGTCAACCAGTTCGGCGGCGTGCTGCGCGAGCGCGGACAGGAATACCGCAAGAGCAGCGTCGGCAAGGTGCTGTCGGCCCAGATCGAGGGTATGTACCGCGGCATCAACGAGCGCGAGCGAAACGTCCTCGACGTCGTGCTTGCCTCGCTCGAACAGCTCGCCGTTACGATCCGCAAGCTCGACGAAAACCTCAATAACGCACACGACATGAAGAACGGCTCCTCGAAGCCGGACGGGGGCCGGTGACATGGCGCGCATCAACCTGTCCCTCCAGCTCGGCCCGATGGTCCGCATCGACATCCAGGGCGAGAACTGCCCCGAGATCACCGAGGCGCTGAAGGGCTTCGAGCATCTGAACCGGACCGTCGATGCGATGTTCAGCGATCTGGCTCAGCGCGTGTTTCCCGATGCCGAACAGCCGGAAAAGAAAGAGAAGCGCTCATGAGCGACACCACCAGGATCACGGTCGCGGGCCATCCCGATCTCAACGTCCGCGTCAAGCTGAAGCCGATCGAGTTCGAGGCCGGCGGCGAGGCTTCGCTCGCCATCGCCACGGGCGAGATCCACGCCCAAGTCGGCGAGATTCCGTACTCCATCTTCATCCCGTTCCTCGGCCGCCGCGTCGTGCGTTCGCTGGGCCCCTTCGGCATGAGCCTGAGGCCGTTCGAGGCGCAGATGCGCATTCACGGCGTCGGCGTCACCGGCACCATCGGCGGCGAGGAGGCGGGAGCCGAAATCCACACCCACTGCGAATACAAGGCCGAGATCGACATCGCCGGCGAAGCCGTCGAGCGCGTCGTCGCCGCCGTCATTGCCAAGGTGGTCGAGGAATAGGCGATGCATCACCCGCACCACCGCCATCATCGCTTCGCCGGACGGCAGGTGACCGACGTCTATCACCGCATCGTCTGCCGCCATCAGGTCGAGGTGGAGGTGTGGCCGCCGCGGGCGGACGTGCGTTTTCTCGACGACTGGACCGCCGATCCCGCCGGCAAGCAGGCGCGCTTCGAAGCCACGGTGTTCAATTCCGATCAGGGATATCTGTGGGACGTGCGCCGGCCCGACGGCTCGCCGGGTCTCGGCAGCATCGACGTCACCGGTCTCTACACGCCGCCCGCCAAGGGTTCCATCGCATCGGGCACCACCGAGTTGATCGTCGCCACGGCGCGCGAGGACAGCCTGCGCAAGGCCTTCGCCTGGGTGACGCTGGTGGGCGTGGGGCCGCAGCCCGCCGCCACGCCGTCGATCGAGGTCTATCCCAAGAATCTCAACCTCTATTACTGGTCGGGCGCCTCCAACCAGTACATCGACGCGTCGAACAAGCTGCGCCAGTTCCGCGCCGTCCTCTATGACGGCGCCGGCACCATCGACTGGTTCGTCAACGGTACCGCGAGCGGCAGCGGCGATTGGTTCCTCTACCAGATGCCGAACACGGGCGGCGGCGGGCTGGTGACGGTGCGCGCCCAGCTTTCGGGACAACCTTCGGTGTTCGACGAAGCCAGGATCGTCGAGCTCAACTATTTCTGGCCCTGAAGGGGAGAAGCGTCATGGCGGCAGACATCAACATCAAGGAAGTCCAGAATATCGATCCGGTAACGATCGCCGATATCCAGAAAATCGCGCCGCTGACGATCGCCGACATCCAGCACGCCGCCCCGGTCGCGGTGCATCTGAAGGAACTTAACCAGATCGCGCCGCTGTTCGTGGAATCGCTGCGCGTCGACCATGTCCGCCACATCGATCCCTTGCGCATCGACCGGCTCGACATCACCCAGTTCCCCTCGCTCAACCTGTCGCTCAGCCAGATGCCGTCGCTCGACATCGAAGTCCGGCGGGTGCCGCCGGTGGCGATCGCCCTGCAGCAGCAGCTTGACCTCAATTCGCTCTACACCATGACCGCGCGGGTGCTGGGCTTTCCGCTGATGCGCATGGAATTGACGGGCACGACCACGATGACCCCGCGCGATTGCGCCCGCCGCGAGCAGTCGCGCTCGCACGAGCGCAGCTTTCCCGATGTCGCCGCGGCCGGCAATCCGGCGATCCCTTCGCGCAAGATCGAGACCTGCACCCGGGCGGTGACGCGTTGCGCGCCGCCGCAGCATCCGCAGCCGCACCCGCCGCAGCGCCCGCTTCATGCGGGAGCGCCGCGCTTCAGTTACTCGCTGGAAAGCAGCGCGCCGCCGCCCTCCGGCGGTTCCGTGAGCATGGGGAGTTGAACGCGATGGCCGACGACAGACTTGCCCAACTCGGCGACAATCTCGCGGCGCTGGCGGGCGCGCTGATCGTCAATCCGATCATGATGATTGCCGCGGGGCGGCGCTTCACCGAAGGCGTGTTCGGCATCGCGCCGCAAGCGCACGGCCACGGCGTGCGCGTCGAGCACACCTGCCGCGGCATCGTACGCCATCATTACAGTTGCTGTTGCGTGCCGCCGTGCTACGGCTGCGGGGGATGCTGCCGATGAGCGCGCACGCCAAGAACGGCAACGGCCACGCCGCGGCGCACGACGATCCGCCGCCCGTCGGCGAAGCGCCGCCCGAGCCGAAGGGCGCCGAACTGCGGCACCGCCTCGACCAGATGGGCACGATCCTGGCCAAGGGCCTCGATCTCGCCGAAGCCGGCGTAAGCCTGGGGGTGACGATCATCGGCCGTGTGGGTGCCGCGGCGCAGCAGAAACTGCGCGAAGGTCTCGACGCCGCCGCCCAGCCCGCGACCGCGGCCGAACCTCAAGCCGAGCAGGCGCCTGTTGCCGAGCCCGAATACGGCCTCACCAACAGGCTGCCGCTGGCGCCCGGCGGCACGGTTCGGATTTCGTTTTCGGTCAACAACGATTCCCTGACCGAGCCCAAGAAGGTCGAACTCCGCGTCGAAGGTTTTGCCGGCGACACGCAGGGCGCCCGCCTCGACCCGGCGCAGTTCACGATCAAGCCGGCGCAGAAAACCATCGCGCCGGTCGATTTCGAGAAATTCGTGTTGCAGGGCCCGGTGGCGGGCGATGTCCCGCCCGACGTCTATCGCGGCGCGGTGGTGGTGGAGTCCGGAACCTCGTTCCGCATTCCGGTAGTTCTCGTGGTGACGCCGCTTTAGGTGGGCAGGATGATCTACGACGTGATCGTGGTGGGAGCAGGTCCGGGCGGTTCGAGCGCCGCCAGTTTCCTTGCGCGCCGCGGCGTGTCCGTGCTCCTGCTCGATAAGTCGGCGTTTCCCCGCGACAAGGTCTGCGGCGACGGGCTGACGCCGCAGGCCGTCTACTGGCTGGAACGGCTGGGCTGCGCCGAAGCCGTGCTGGAGAAGACCGAAGGCTGCATCAAGTCGGCCGACATCTACATCAACAAGGAACACGTGCTCAGCGCCGGCTATCCCGGCGGCACGATCTATCCCGATTTCGCGATTCTGCTGGATCGCCGCCGCTTCGATAACGTCCTGCTCGAAAGTGCGCTCGCGCACGGCGCGCGTTTCGAGCCGCGCGTGAAAGTCCGCGGGCTGGCGCGCGAGGACGGTTGTGTCGTGGTCAAGGCCGAACGCGAGCGCGAGGCCGTCGAGTATCGCGGGCGCATCGTCATCGGCGCCGACGGCGTGAGTTCGGCGGTGTCGCGCGCCATCGGCAACACGCTGAAGGACGGCGCCGTGGCCGTTTCCGTGCGCGCCTATTACCGCGGCGCGGCGTGCCCGGGCGCGCAGATGAAAGTCTATTTCGACCGCGACTACTTTCCCGGCTACGGCTGGGTGTTCGTGGACGACAACGGCTTCGCCAACATCGGCCTCGGCGCCGTGTTCGACCGCAATTTCCCCCGGCTCGACAATCTCGGCGCCGCCTTCGAGCGGTTCCTTGCAACCGACCTCAAGGCGATGCTCGCGCGCGCCGCGCGCTGCGGGCCGGTATCGGGCGGCTCCTCCGGCTTCTACCGGCCCAAGGCGATCGTCGCGGAGGGCGTCATGCTGATCGGCGATGCCGCCAATCAGGCCGATCCCTTGAACGGCGGCGGCATCCACAAGGCGATGGAAAGCGCCTGGTGCGCGGCGGAAGCGTGCAGCGCCGCGCTCGCTGCGGGCGATTTCTCGCTTCGCGCCATGCATCGTTACGAGGCGCTGTGGAGCCGGGGCTACGAAGCGGACTGGCGCACCGCCGAGATCTTCATGTCGATCGCCAAAAACCCGGACATGCGCGAGTTGTCGCTGTTCCTGTTGAAGCAGATCGGCCGGCTGACGGTGGCCGATCCGCGCTTGCGCGAATTCGCCGGCGGCATCTTCTCCGGTGTCGTCTCGCAAAGCGCCTGGCTGGTGCCGCGCGCGCTCTACCACGCCTTCCCGAAGGACCTTTCCACCTGGATGGAGCTGTTGCGGGAGAACGGCCGCGAGATCGGCGCGGGCGCGATGGGCGGCGGCGTGCGTCTGGCCTATGGCACGCTGATGAGCGCCATGACCACGGGTCTCAGCCTGGCGCGCAATCCCTTGCGCAATCTCGATTGGAGCATGGAGCTGGCCGGCAAGGCGGCCTGGATCGCGCACCGTCGCATCGCCGGGGAGGCGCGGCCATGATCTACGACGTCGTTGTGGTGGGCAGCGGTCCGGGCGGCACGAGCGCGGCGAACTGGCTGGCGCGCCGCGGGCTGTCGGTGCTGATCGTTTCGAAATCGACCTCGCCGCGCGACAAGGTCAGAAGCGACGGGCTGATGCCGCAGGCCGTTTACTGGCTCGACCGCCTCGGCTGCGCAAGCGAAGTGCTGGCGGCGACCAAGGGGTGCATCAAGGCGTGCGAGCTTTTCGTCGACGGCGAAAAGCTGCTCACCGGCCGTTTCCCCGATTGCACCGTCTATCCCGATTTCGCCGTGCTGATCGTGCGCCGGCGCTTCGACGAGATCATGCTCGACAATGCGGTGCGCAGCGGCGCTCGGTTCGAGGGCGGCACGGTCGTGCGCAGCCTCGAACACGACAAGGACGGCCTGCGCGTTCTCGCCCAACGGGGCACGAAGCCCGTCACCTATCGGGCCCGCATGGTGATCGGCGCCGACGGCACCAGCTCGATCGTTTCGCGCGCCATCGGCAACACGCTGAAGGACGGCGTGCTCGGCATGAGCGTGCGCACCACCTATCGCGGCCTGAAATCCGAAGAAGCCGGCATGAAGGTCTACTTCAACCGCGAGTACTTCCCGAGCTACGGCTGGGTGTTCGTGGACGACGAGGGCTCGGCCTGCGTCGGCATCGGCTGCGCCGTCGATCCCAAATTCCCGCCCGCCGAAAACATGAGCTCGGGCCTGCGCCGCTTCATCGCCGCCGATCTGTCGCGGACGCTGGCGGGCGCCACCCGCGTCGGACCGTTCTCGGGCGCGATTTCCGGCTTCTATCGCCCCGCCGCCATCGCCGCCGATCGTGTCGTCTTGATCGGCGATGCCGCCAACCAGGCCGATCCGTTGAACCGGGGCGGCATCCATACCGCGCTGGAAAGCGCCTGGTGTGCCTCCGAAACCTGCGTCCAGGCGTTCGAGGCGGGCGATTTCTCGCGTGCGATGCTGCGCCGCTACGAAGCCTTGTGGGGGGCGCAGTTCGAGCCCGACTGGCGCATGTCGGAGATTTTCATGTCGATCGTGAAGAATCCGGCGCTGAAGGACTTTTCGCTGTTCGCCTTGAAGCAGGTGGGCCGGCTCACTGCCGCCGATCCGCGTTTCAAGGCGTTTGCCACCGGCGTGTTCAGCGGGGCGCTGTCGCAGAACGCGTGGCTGTCGCCGCGCGCTCTTTACGATGCCTTCCCCAAGGATGCGTCGACCTGGCTTTCGCTGCTGCGCGCCAACAGTCCGCGCGGTGCGGCCGCCGGAACTTTGCGTCTGGCCTTCGGCGCCGTCGCCAGCGTTGCCAATGCCGGCTGGGGATTGGCGCGGTCGCCGGTCACCTCGCTCGATTGGGGTCTGGACGTCGCCGCCAAGACCGTGCGCCACGCCGAACGGCGGCTCGCAATGCCGCCGCCGCAACTTCTCACCGCCCGCGCTTAAGGAGAAACCACATGGCTTCCATCTTCGGTTCCATCGAAGGCCTCATCCACGACACTGCGGACAGTCTCATCCAGAGCAACATCACGGGTAAGGTGTCCGACATGTACACCGGCTTCATCACCGCCGGCTTCGGGGTGGTCAACGACTCCCTCAAGGTCGTGCGCGACATCACCGCCCCGACCCCGCCGACGCCGCCCAAGCCGTAAAGGAGAACCAGTATGTACACCGGATACAATTGCTGCGCGCCGCCATACGTTTTCGTTCCGATGGCATGGCCGTGCTGCGACACGCTCACCGTGCCGCGCGATCTTTCGGCCGACGCCACCAACACCACCGCCACGGGCCTCGTCGGCGGCTCACAGTCGGTCAGTCTGTCGGTCGAATACCTGGTCGATTTGGGCGCCGCTTCGCCGTCCGTCAAGGTCACGCTGGCCGCGCCCGACGGAACCAGCTCCGACTGGACCGACAGCGCGCCGGTGGCGGGCTATCACGTGCAGGAGGCGCTCTTGAGCGCCAAGGCGGGCACCAAGCTCACGCTCACCGTCAATAACGTCACCGCGCGCCTTCGGTGGTGCGAACACGTCTGCTGCTAGGAGGACGAGATGAATCAGGCTTTCGCCAACCGCTACACCGGCGCGCCGCCGTTCGCCCCACCCATGGGCCATCACATGCCCGGCCACTGCCGCGCCTGCGGCCAGCCCAGCGGGCAATGCCAATGCGGCTGCCGCGAGTGCCGCAAGGAATCGAAGGAACTTCTCGTCGAAGCTGCCGCGGGTCGTCAGGTCGGCAACATCCAGGCCAATGTCGCTTCGGCGCTGTTCAAGGCCGATCCGGCGGTCGGCACCAATGCGGCGGCTGGCACGACCACGACGGCCGCGGCCGGCACCGGCAAGGCGTTTATCGGCGGGGGCTGCTGCGTGCATCTGTCGGTCGAATACGCACCGGTCGTCGCCACCGCCGCGGTCATCGTGATCGTGCTGGTGCACGACAGCGAAGGCACCACGCTCGCCTGGATGAAACAGGACCCCGCAGGCGGGCATTACGTGGTGAAGGAAAACATCGTCACCACCAAACCCGGCGCGACATTGACCGTGCTCGCGTCCAACGCGACGGTGCGGGTGCGCTGGTGCGAAGTCTTCAGTTGCTGAAGGGAGCGGAGCATGGCTGACCAGACCAACAAGACCGACGGCGGCGACAAGTCGGGCGACGCCAAGACCGGCGAGCACAACAAGGCGCAGGCGGAATTCCAGAAATACCTGAAGCGCATGCAGGAGCAGGGCGCGATCCCCGGCTTCATCATGCCCGGCGGTCCGTCCGGCCCCGGCTGGGCGGTTCCGCCCTCGGTCGCGATGCTGCCGGGCGGTTTCGCGCCGCAGCACCATCCCGAAGGCTCGCTGACCACGCGCCTCGGTTCCACGCTGCGTCTCGGCGTCGACGTGCTGAACGCGGCGCTGGCGGGCGGCGTTCGCTTCCTCAACGGCGTCTCCGGCGCGGCTTACGGCGAGTATGGCGCGGAAGGCGGCTGCGGTTGCGGATGCGCGGACGACTGCTGCGGCAGCGATTGCTGCGGCTGTGAGTGCTGCCAGCCCGGCGTGGGAAACTGCTGCTGAACCGTATCGCTTCGAAGGCCGCCCGGGGCCGCGTCAGCCCATCACGACCTTGATGTCGTTGGCCGTGCCGGCCGCCTGCACCGGCACTTCGCCTTCGATCGTCCGCCCGTTGAGCGTGATGCGCTTGACGCCGTGCATCACCTTGCCGGGATTCTGCACCTCGATGTGATATGCGGCGCCGCGCCATTTACGGTCCACCGTGAAGCCCTTCCACTCCGCGGGGATGCAGGGATCGATGGTGAGGCCGGAAAATCCCGGACGGATGCCGAGAATCCACTTGGTCATCGCGGTGTAGTTCCAGCCGGCGCTGCCGGTCAGCCAGGGATGGCGCGCGCGGCCGTGCGCCTTGTGCTCGGCGCCGTAGACGAACTGGCAATAGCTGTAGGGCTCCGCCTGCCGGACCTCGATCTTGTCGTTCTGGTTATAGGGCAAGAGCGCATCGAGGAATTTCATGGCGCGATCGCCCTGGCCCAGCTTGGCTGCGGCGATCACCGCCCACGGGTTGGGATGGCTGAAGATGGCGCCGTTCTCCTTGATGCCCTTGTAGACGCGCCCCATGAAGCCCACTTCGTCGTCGGGCTTGGAGAAGCTGGGCTGCAGCAGATGCAGGCCCCAGGGCGTGTAGAGGTGCTGGTCCATCGCCTCCACGGCGCTTTCGGCACGGTCGCGCCGCGCGGCGCCCGAAACCACGGCCCAGGCGTTGCTCTCGATGAATATCTTGGCCTCGGCGTTGGCGCGCGTGCCGATCTTGAGGCCGGATTTGGTTTTCCCGCGCGCGTACCAGTAGCCGTCCCACAACTCGCGTTCGCAGGCGTCGCGCACGTCTTCGGCCATGGCGAGGTATGTGTCGGCGTCGCGCTCGCGGCCCAGGAAACCGGCCGCTTCCACGAACGCGGTGAGCGCCCAGAAGTGCAGGAAGCTCACCATCGCGCTCTCGCCGCCGCCCAGATTGAGGCAGTCGTTCCAGTCCGCGCGCAGTCCCAGGCAGATGCCGGAACGGCCCACTTGGCGGGCGCTGAAATCGAGCGCCGCCTTCATGTGCTGCCAGACCGTCGCCGTGCCGCGGTCGCAGAACGGCACCAGTTCGTCGAACAGGCCCGTGTCGCCCGTTTCCTTCACGTACTCGCAGATCGACGGGATCAGCCAAAGATGGTCGTCGGAGCAGGCGTGGTCGAGCCCGTGGATGTAGCTTTCCTTGGCCGGCGCGTGCGCGATGGTGGGGCTTTTGAACTCCAACTTCTTTTCCGGCTTGAACCAGTCCGGATCGAACAGATGCAGGCCATAACCCTCGCTCACCTGGCCGTTCAGAAGTTCCTTGATGCGCTGCTTCACCTTGGCGGGATTGGTATGCGGCACGGCCATGATGTCCTGGCCGGTATCGCGAAAGCCGAGCCCCGTGCGCCCGCCCACTTCGATGAAGCTGGCGAACCGGCTCCAGTGCACGCAGGTTTCGGCCTGATACAGGGTCCAGATGTTGGCCATGGTGTCGAGGCCGGCGTGCGGCGAAGATGCCTGGAACACCGCGCATTTGTCGTCCCAATACCGCTTCAGGTCCGCGAAGGCGGCATCGACGTTGGCGAGCTTGCCGTATTTCTCGCGCGCCTGGCGGCCCTTGGCGCGATCGCCGTAGCCGGTCAGGAACACGATGCGTTTCGTCTCGCCCGGCTTCAGGCTGATCGTCTTGCAGAGGCTGGCGCAGTGGTTTCCCGCCAGCTCCTGGCTGCCGGTGCACCGGCCTTGCTCGACGGCAATCGGATTGCGTTCGGTGCGGTAGCCGCCGATGAACGCCTCGCGCACGCTGTCGAAGCCGTCGGGTTCGAAGCTGGCGGCATGGTAATGAAAGGTCCAGGGCTCGTAGTGGAAGTCGTATTCGATCACCCCGTCGCCATAGCTCGAGCCGCTGGCATAGAGCGACATCTGCAGGTTCTGGTTGTCGATCTCGACGTGGTGGAAACTCCATTCGAGATAGCTGAACACGCCGAGCGTGCGCGGTCGGTCGCTCGTGTTGGTCAGCGTGACGTCCCAGATCTCGACGTCGTCTTCGCGCGTGATGAAAATGAGCTGCTCGGCCGCGATGCCCTTGTAATCGGCGCGGTAGCGCGAATAGGAAAGCCCGTGCCGGCACTCGTATTTGGCCTCGTCCAGCGGCTTTCCCACCGGCTGCCAGGAGACCGACCAGTAATCGCCGTCCTCGTCGTCGCGCAGATAGACCCAGTGCCCCGGCCAGTCCATCGGCACGCCGTTGGGCCGGAACTTGGTGATGCGGCCGTGTTCGGCGCATTTGTAGAAGCTGTAGCCGCCGCCGGTGTGGCTCAGAACGGCGCACATCTCGTTCACGCCGATATAGTTGGTCCAGGAGACGGGAACGTCGACGCGGTCGATGACGTATTCTCTGGTTTCGTTGTCGAAGTGGCCGTAGCGCATGTTCTTCAGTTCTTTGCGGAAACGAATTGTTTGAGCCAGCCGATCAGGGCGTCCGCCTTTTCGGGCGTATCGGCCTCGGCGGCGAGCCGCAGCACGGGTTCGGTGCCGCTGAAGCGAAGCTGGGCCCAGTTGTCGTTGTCGAGATAGAGCTTGGTGCCGTCGGCGTGGCTGATGTCGCGCACCGCATGGCCGGCGATGGCGGTCAACGGCTCCTGCTTCAGCCGCTTGGGGATGGCGATCTTCATCTCGGGCGTGGCCGGGAAGTTCTCCTCGATGCCGTAGAGCCGGCCCGTGATCGCCCACACCTTTTCCTGCAGCTGGCCGATCCTGAGGCCGGTGCGCGCCACCATTTCGACCACGATCGCCGAGGCGAAGATCCCGTCCTTGCCCAGGATGTGACCGCGGATGGTGAGGCCGCCGGAGGATTCGCCGCCCAGCAGCGCATTGTGCGCCACCATCGCCGCGGCGATGTGCTTGAAGCCCACCGGAGTCTCGATGCATTCCTCGCCCAGCGCCCGCGCCAGCCGGTCGAGCACATGCGTGGTGGAGAGGTTGCGCACCACGCCGCCCTTTTGTCCGCGCACCTCGTGCAGATACCAGTAGAGCAGCACCAGAACGTCGTTGAACGAGATGTAGCGGCCGGTTTCATCGAGCAGCGCGATGCGGTCGGCGTCGCCGTCCATGGCCAGGCCCAGATCATAACGCGACTGCTGCATGATGTTGATGAGGTCGCGCATGGCGTCGAGATCGGGCGCCGGGCTTCGGCCGCCGAACAGGGGATTGTGGCGGTTGTGGATGAAATGCACGCGGCAGCGCGCCTCCATCAGCACTGTCTCCAGCGTAAGCTGGCCCACGCCGTACATGGGATCGACGATCAGCTTGAGGCCCGCCTTGCGGATCGCCTCCATGTCGACCAGCGCCTCCACCGCATCGACGTAGTCGTTGGTGAAGTCCTTCACCGTCACGATGCCGGCTTCCATCGCCAGATCGAGCTCGAGCTTGATCACGTCGTCGGTGGTAAGCGCGTTGGTTTCGGCGGCGATCGCCTTGGTTTCGTTGTCGAGCAAGAGCGAGCCGTCGCCGTGGAACACCTTCAGCCCGTTCCATTCGGGCGGATTGTGGCTGGCGGTGAAGGCGAGCCCGAAGGCGCTGCCGAGCATGGCGGTGGCGTAGTTGATGAGGGGCGTCGGCGCGTCCTCGGCGCACAGGATCGTGGGCACGTTGTTGCCCGCGAACACCTCGCACGCCGCCTCCGCCGCCTGGCGGGAGAGAAACCGCCGGTCGTAGCCGACGATGACGCCCTTCTTCTCCTCGCCGGAGCGCGTGATCTCGTTGGCCAGCGTCTGGCACAGTCGGCGCACGTTGTGCAGCGTGAAGCCCTCGCCGATGATGGCGCGCCAGCCGCCGGTGCCGAATGCGACCTCGTTTTCTTCCTCGTTGCGGCGCGGGCGGAACAGCCGTTTCTGCAGGATGAATGCAGCCTGTTCCAGGTCTTCGGCGCTGTTGATCCCGCGCACCTCGTCCGGGTCGTAAAGCTGGTAGCTGTCGACCTTGAGGCCGGAGTGGAGAAGCTGCTTTACGCTGCCGGTCAGCCTGAGTTCGCCCTTCTCGCGTTCCTGCCGGCGCAAGGCATCGATGATGGTCGGCGCACGCACGACATAAGCGCCCACGTTCAGCTCGCGGATCGCCCTGACTTCGACCGTCGCTTCCGATTGTTCGACGATGTCGAGGATTCTGCCCGCTGCGTCGCGCACGATGCGGCCATAGGGCAGGTCCTGTGGCACGTGGGCGGTGAGCAGGGTCAGATTGGCGCCTTTGAGGCGATGGCGGTTCAACAGGCCCTTCAGCGTGGCGGGGCGCAGCAGCGGCGTGTCGCCGTAGAGGATCAGCAGGTCCGCCTCGTATCCGGCAAGCGCGCCGGCCGCCTGCAGCACCGCATGTCCCGTGCCCAGCGGCTCGTCCTGAATCACATAGGTCGGCTCCCAGCCGATCTCGCGCTGCATCTCCTTGAGCGAACCGGGCGCCGCCACCACAATGATGTCGCGCGGTTTTGCCAGCCCGCGCAGGTTCCGCACCACATGGCCCAGCACGCTCGAATCGCCCAGCGCCTGCAGCTCCAGCGCGCCGCCGCCGGAGGCCAGGGACTTCTGGCCCGCGGCAAGGATCAAGACTTTCAGGGGTGAGCGCATCGTCATGCTCCTGCCGGTTCTTTCGAGGTGTCGCGGAACGGCACCAGCCAGGCGACCAGGAAGGAAGGGATCGTGGCGGCCATCACCCAGACGAAGAAATGCTGGTAGCCCAGCATCTCGCTGAGCGTGCCGCTCCACAGCGATGGAATGAGGAAGCCCAGGAACATGATCGATGTCGCGAAGGCGTAGTGGGCGGTCCGGTAGGGCCCGGGTGCTATTTGCTGCATCATGAACAGCTGGAGTCCCACGAAGCCGAAGCCGTAACCGAAGTACTCGATGCTCACGAGGCTGGTGATGGCAGTCAGGTTCGTGAGCTGGGTGAGTGCCAGCGTCAGGTAGACGGCGAACGGAATGTTGAATGCGGCGCACAGCGTCAGCAGCGATTTCCGCAGCCCGCGGCTGGCAGTGAAGTATCCCGCCAGGATCGAGCCCAGGACGAAGGTGATCGGTGGGAACACGCCGTAGGCCAGCCCGAACTGCTCGGTCGAGAGCCCCAGCCCGCCGTGATCGCGCGCCGCCACCGCGAACAAGGGGAATATCTTGATCGCCTGGCCTTCTGCGAAGCGGTAGAGCAGCAGGAACAGAATCGCCCAGAAGATGTACTTCTTCTTGAAGAACGTCGCGAACACGTCCCACGCCATGCGCAATCCGCCGCTTCCCGCCGGCTTCCGGGTCTGCCCGCCGGTGGGAAGGAAGACGGCGTGCCACAGAAACAGCGTCGCCATCACGCCGCCGAAGCTGGCCATGGCGATCGTCCATGCCATCAGCGGCCCGGTTTGCTTTTCGAGATATCCCGCGAACCAGATGAATCCGCCCTGGCTCACGATCTTGCCGACGTTGTAGAACGCGCCTTGCCAGCCGACGTATTGCGCCTGCCGCTTGGGGTCCAGCACGGTGACGTAAATCCCGTCCGCCGCCGTGTCGTGCACCGCCGAATTGATCGCGATCAGTCCGAAGAAGATCAGCGACCAGGTGAACCAGAACGGCAGGTGGAGGCTGAGCGCCAGAAGTCCGAAGCAGATGCCGCTGCCGAGTTCCGTCGCCAGCACGAAAGCCTTCTTGGAGCGGAACATCTCGATCAGCGGTCCCCACAACGGCTTCAGGAACCAGGGAATCGTGACCAGTCCGGTGAAGAACGTGATCTGGGCGTCCGAAAGTCCCAGGCGCTTGTACATCAGCACCGCGGCGACGTTCACCATCACGAAGGGCAAGCCCTCGGCCGTGTAAGCCGTCGGCACCCAAAGCACCGGGTGGAAGATGCGCCGCTTGGGAAGTTCGATCGGCGCCAGGCCGGCGGCAGGGTTGTCAGTCGTCATGAGTGCCCTCATTCGCAGGAGCGCTCGTGACTTGCCGCCCATCCAGCAGGACACGTGCTTGGGTTACGAATTCGAGCGCGGAAATCGTCGCCGCGCTGCCGCAGAGCGGCAGGTCCTGGTCCTTGAGGCCGTGCCACAGCATCGCACCGTCGCGCGCGTTGCTGTTGCGCCGCGGCGCCAGCGGACCGTCCGCAATCAGCCGGTCCACCGCATAGGGACGATGCGTCGGAGTGCCGAACTGGTTGGTGGCGAAGACTGAGCCGTGACAGACGGCATGCGCGGCATCGGCCACCAGGCGGCCGTCGCCCCAGCCTTCGGGCGCAATCTCGAAGCCGAGATTGACGATCGTTCCGGCCGGCAGCAGATCGCGGTAGAGCGCGTATGCGGTCACGGGATCGAAGTTGTTGGTTCCCGCGTCGTAGGCCATGACGCTGACCATGGAGAGCTTGTCGGGCAGGGTTTCATCGCGGAAGAGCAGCCGCTCGCGCCCGGCACGGCCGGGCCACTGCGAGGCCTTACCGCCGCACGGCGCCAGACCTGTCGCCGGTGTGCAATCGGCGCCGGTCGACCACGCGGCAAGCGTCAGCAACTTGCCGGGCCCCGCCATGACCACGGCGCGGTGCATGGCGCGGATGACGCCGGCGTATTCCGCGATTTGCTTCGGCCCGGCGCCTTCGGCCTCGTAGTCGACGTCCAGTCCGTCGAGCCCCAGCGCGGTGATCGCATCTGCCAGCGCCCTTGTGATGGGGCCCGGTGCGCCGGCTTCGGCCGCCAGCGGTGACCAGTCGAGGTACTTCGCCCCGCCCACGGCCAGCACCACGCGCACGCCGTGCGCCCTCAAGGCCGCGATGGCCGGCTTCATGTCTGCGGGAGACTTGCGGAATTGCAGCCCGGTGCCGGTCCAGTTCGCGCCGTCCCAGGCGAAATCGGGCTGCGCGAAGGAAAGCATCACATGCGTGTAGCCGGGCGAAAGCTGCGCCAGATCGGCGGCCGCGTCGCAGTCGGGCATGAGCGGCGAGCCGCAAAGCCAGCTCGGGTAATAGCCGACAAGCGCCCGTTTCGCGCCCCAGGCAGGAACGATGCAGAGCATCGCGCCGAGGGCGGCCGCCATCACATGCAACCGGGGGCGGCGGCAGTTCACGGCACTTGCGGCACGCCGCCGATCCAGGTTTGACGAACCGCGAAATCGTCGTCCACCAGAACCAGATCGGCGCGCCCGCCCGCAGCGATCTGCACGGGTTCGAGCCCCAGGAATGCCGCCGCGTTGGCGCTCGCCAGCCGTGAAAGCGCTGGCATATCCACGCCGAGAAAAGCCCGCGCGTTGCGCACGACGTCGCTCATGCCGACATCGGTGCCCGCCAGCGTGTCGTCCGGGCCGTAGCAGACGCCGTTCTCGGAGCGGATCGGCTTGCCCTGCATCGTGAACGTCTTTTGCGGGGAACCGACCGGCGGCATCGCGTCGGTGACCAGCATGATCTTGTCGGCGCCCTTGCAGCGATAGGCCACGCGTATGGCCGCCGGATGCACATGATGGCCGTCCGCGATCAGCCCGCACCAGCTCTGCGTGTCGTCGAGGGCGGCGCCTGTCACGCCCGGCTTGCGCTGCAGGAACGGAGACATGGCGTTGAAGAGATGGGTGAAACCGCGCACGCCGTGCGCCAACGCGTCCTTCGTTTCGTCATAGGTGGCATTGGTGTGACCGGCGCAGACGATGACGCCGGCCTTCACCAGCGCCTCGATCACGGCCGTTCCGCAAACTTCGGGGGCGAGCGTGACCAGCGTCTTGCCGCGCTTGAGCGAGGTGAGCACCCTCACGGCGCCCGGGTCGAGCTTGCGGAAATTGCCGGCATCGTGGATGCCGTGGCGCGCGGGGCTCAGAAACGGTCCCTCGACATGGATGCCGAGCACGCCGGGCACGCCCGCGGCGATCGCGTCGTCCACCGCCGCAATGGCCTTGCCGATCGTCTCGAGGTTGCTGCTCACCAGCGTCGGAAGGAAACCCGTCGTGCCGAATCGGGCGTGCGCCTTGCCGATTGCGCGCAGACCTTCGACGGTCGGCTCCGCGTTGAACAGAACGCCGCCGCCGCCGTTCACCTGTACGTCGATGAAGCCGGGCAGCAGCATGCCGCCCGCAAGATCGAATGTTGCCGCCCCCTTGGGCGCTTCATCGGCGATGTCGCGTACGGTTGCGCCGTCCACCAACACGGCCTTGCCGGACTGCATCCCTGCGTCGGTCAGAATCCTGCCGTTCAAAAAAGCGGTGAGCATCAAATCGTCTCGGTGATCTTGTTCAAGTGCGGTGGATTGTCGGGATTCATGCCGCGTGCGCGCGAGAGCGCTTCGGCAAGGCGATAGAAGCTCTGCAGGAACAGAATCGGCTGCAGCGCGGGGTGACACTCGACGGCCGGAAGGTTGAGCGCGGCGCCGTCCTCGAAGCCGGTGAGGATCACCTTGGCGCGATTGGCCGCCAGCGTCTTGACCAGTTCGCGCACGCCCGAGCGGGTCTCATCGTTCTGCGACATCACGAAGACGGGAAAGCCGTTCTGCGCCAGCGCCATCGGGCCGTGCTGCAATTCGGCGGCGCTGAAGGCTTCGGCGTGCAGGCCGCAGGTTTCCTTGAACTTGAGCGCGGCTTCCTGCGCACCGCCGTAGCCGATGCCGCGGCCGACGACGTACAGATCGCGCGCGGTCTTGAGCGGTTCGATCGCCGGAGTCCAGTCGAGGCTCCAGGCGTCTTCGAGCAGGGCGGGAAAGCGCGAAAGCGCTTGCGTGATCGCGTCGTCTTCGCTCCAGGCGGCCACCAGCTGAACGATCGCGGCCGCGGTCGCCAGATAGGACTTGGTGGCGGCGACGCTGCGCTCCGGGCCCGCGTGCAGCGCAATGCACTCGTCGACCCGTTCGGCCAGCGGCGATTCGACGACGTTGACGAGGCCGATGGTGAATGCGCCGGCGCGCCGGGCCGAATCCACGGCCGCGAGAATGTCGGGGCTTTTGCCCGATTGGGACATCGCGATGTAGACCGTGTCGCGCAGATGCGCCGGCGCGCTGTAGACCGAACTCACCGACGGCGCCGCGGACGACGTTAGGATGCCGAGCTTGGTCTCGATCAGGTACTTGGCATAGGTCGCCGCGTTGTCGGAGCTTCCGCGCGCCGCCGTCACCACCGCGCGCGGCGAAAGAGCGCGCAGGCGTTCAGCGATCGCTGCGATGGTATCGATGTTCGCCTTGAACTGGCGTTCGACCACGTCGGGGCCTTCCTGGGCCTCGCTGAACATCAGGGTCGGCTGCTCGAAATCTGCCACGCTTCACTCCGACGCGTTCAGTTCGGCGACGAAGTCGTAGGTGTCGCCGCAATAGAAGGACTGGGAGAATTCGACCGTGCGCCCGTCGAGAAGGAAGCCGCGGCGCTCCACCAGAAGCCCCGCATCGCCTTCCTTGCCGTGGAGAAGTTCGGTTTGCTGGGCGGTCAGCAGAACCGCGCGCAAGCGCTGAAGCGCGCGCTGCGGACGGAAGCCCGCTTTTTCGAGCGCCTGGTAGAGGGAACTCTGCACCGCCTCCAGCGAGGGCAGGCAGAAGGTCGGAATCGTGCCGTACTCGATCGACATCGGCACGTCGTCGGCAAAGCGCAGGCGATGAAAGCGGTAGACCGGCGTTCCCGGGGCGAACCCGCTGACCATCGCCTCGTCCGGGGTCACGATGCCCTGGGTTTTTCTCAGCCACACCGATCGCGGCGAGCGCCCGCGCGAGGTCATGTCCTCGGTGAAGCTCGACAGCTTGGAGAAGCTCTTCTCCACCCGGCTGGCGACATAGGTGCCGGAGCCCTGGCGGCGGGTGAGCAGGCCCTCGCTGACCAGACCGTCGAGCGCCTTGCGCACGGTGATGCGCGAGACCTGGAATTCTTCGGCCAGGTCGCGCTCCGGGGGCAGGGCATCTTCGGGGGCGAGCAGCTTGAGTTCGATGGCCTTGCGCAGGCCCCGCTGCAGCTGCTGGTACAACGGCAGGCTGTTTTCCTCGTTCAGCCCCCCAATGATGGCTGAAAGTGATGGCACGTCGGGTGTCTCCCTGGGTGGTCCTACTCGATCGCTGCTTGGACCTATCGTTTAATACCAATTGCATACCACGGCTTTGGGGTGTGCCGTCAACAAGAAAATAGCGCTACCAAAGGATAACAAGTCGCATGAAGGGGGGCAGAACAAGGGACTTGACAGGGCCGCCCAATTTCGAAATGGTATTGCATTGGGCTTCAATTGGCGATCCCGGGATGGGGGTCGTGGGGGTCCGTGAGGGGCGGCACAGGGCAGTTGGGCGCCTCTCGGCAAACTATAGAGAGAGGGTAGAAGCCATGACATTGAGGAGAGTTCTCCAAGGATCGGCCAGCGTGCTCGTCCTTCTGGCGGCGGGTGCGCCCGCGCTAGCGCAGGACCAGCCGATGGAAACCGTCGTCGTGACGGGTATCCGCGCATCGTTGCAGAGCGCGATGAACATCAAGCGCGATTCGGTCAGCATCGTCGATGCGGTGTCGGCCGAAGATATCGGCAAGTTCCCCGACAAGAATATCGCCGACGCGCTGCAGCGGGTTCCGGGCGTCAACACCGTGTCCGCGGCAGCGGGCGAAGGCGGTTTCGACGAGAACGACCGCGTGTCGATTCGCGGCACTGATCCGAGCCTGACGCAGACTTTGATCGACGGCCACTCGGTCGCCACCGGCGACTGGTTCGTACTCGATCAGTACCAGACGGTGGGCCGCAGCGTCAGCTATACGCTGCTGCCGTCGGAAATCGTCTCGACGGCGAAGGTCTACAAGAGCCAAGAGGCGGATCTGGTGGAAGGCGGCGTTGCCGGCGCGGTCGACATCCAGCTGCGCAAGCCGCTCGACATAAAGGACAACCTGACGCTCGAAGCCAGCGCCGAAGCCGCATACACGACGTTGCGCGGCGCCACGACGCCCCAGGTCAACGCCTTGTTCGGCTGGAACAGCGATAACGGCAAATTCGGCATTCTGGTCCAGGCATTCCACGAAGAGCGCGACATTCGTCGTGATGGCCAGGAAACCCTCGGCTACAACACGATTTCCGCCAACCCGGCCGGCGCTTGCACGCCTGCTGGCGTCACTCTTCCCTGCAACGTGACCGCTTTCGTCGATCCTGAACTGATCGGCAAGATCTATCCGACGTTGATCGGTTCGACCTACTTCACGCAGCAGCGCATCCGCCAGGGCGGCGTGGTCAATGTGCAGTGGCAGCCGTCCGACAGCTTCGAATTCGAGGTGTCGGGCTTCTATTCGCACCTGGGCGCATCGAACTACAATCAAAACGTTATGTTCTTTGGCTCGCAGGAATTTGCGCAAAACGCGCCTTCGTCCTGGCAGCTCAACGGCAACACGATCGTGTCGGCGGTTTTCCCGGCAAACAGCGCGATCGTGGGCTACTCGAACTTTGCGGGCAGCAGTTACGCCGGTTACGGCGCTTGGGGCCCGAGTTGCGGTCTCGGAGTGGCGATACCTGCATCGGGCAAGTGCCCGATCCCGGGAATCGTCGCGGACTTCATCGCCCGTCCGGGCTCCGGATCCGACACC
>DATKOE010000050.1:0-10123 GCA_035524815.1 Rhizomicrobium sp. | reverse complement strand
AGCGTGCTCCGGACAGACTCCGGGCCGCGATCGGAATCGCGTTTTTCAAAATCCCGCAGAAACGCACGCGAAGCTGCGGCGGCTGGGCGATCCGCCGGCGTCCGGATGCACGTGCGGGGATGTAGTCGAAATGGGGATTCGACCGTGCCTGTTCAAGGGGATGCGTCAATCCGTGCAAAGAAGAACAGCGGCAAGGACTTGCGGCATTGAGCTGTGAGAGTGACTCGCAACTGGTCTTTGCGGGTCAAAAATAAAGGAGAGCACCACGGCTTTGGGGGGGGTGGTGCTCTCCGGGGAACTACAGACCATTGTCAGCCTTTGCGATCGAAGCAGGGATTCAGAGCTGACGTGCAGAACCGAGCATCTACACGCAATTGATACAAATGAATTACCTGTAAGTCGCAAGAACCGGCCGCAGTGTTGCACGAATGCAAGGCTCCGGCGATTTCACATGCCGACGTTGGACTAAGGCCTCTTGGCGTCGTTCTTCTGCTCCGCGACGAACACCACCTTGTAGGCGCCGCTTTGCTGGAAGAGCAGGGCGGCCTTGCCGAGGCTGGCGGATTTCGTGTTCGACGGGATGCGCAGGTTGAAGCTGGTGTGCGGATGGACGTTTTGCAGCGCGGCCACTTTTTCCTTCAGCTTGGCGGGATCGGAATAGCGCCGGCCGCCCAACATCACGGCGCCGTCTGCCAGCACTTCGGCCTGGACGACGGTGTCCGGCGCCGTGGGCCCGGGAGCGCGCCCGTATTGCGTGATGAGGTAATACGCGTAACCCAGCGTGATCAGGATCAGCGCGATCAGCGCGGCCCAGCGAAATTTGTTTCCCACGGCTCTCCCCGGTTCCCGTTCAAGCGCCGCGCAGCAGCTTGGCAGCATCGCGCGCGAAGTAGGTGAGGATGCCGTTGGCGCCCGCGCGCTTGAAACCTGTGAGGGCTTCCAGGATCACGCGGTCGCGATCGAGAAAACCGTTCTGGATCGCCGCCATCAGCATCGAATACTCGCCCGACACCTGATAGACGAAGGTCGGCATGTGGAATTCATCCTTCACGCGGCGGACGATGTCGAGATAGGGCATGCCGGGCTTCACCATCACCATGTCGGCGCCTTCGGCGATGTCGAGCGCCACTTCGCGTACCGCTTCGTCGCCGTTGGCCGGGTCCATCTGATAGGTGCGCTTGTCGCCTTTCAGCGCCTTGGCCGACCCCACCGCGTCGCGGAAGGGGCCGTAGAACGCCGAGGCGTATTTCGCCGCGTAGGCCATCAACAGCGTGTTCTTGTGTCCGGCCTTTTCCAGTGCCGTGCGGATCGCGCCGATGCGCCCGTCCATCATGTCGGAGGGCGCGATGATATCGCAGCCGGCCTCCACCTGAACCCGCGCCTGCTGGACCAGAACCTCCACGGTTTCGTCGTTCATGACGTAGCCGAAGGGGTCGATCAGGCCGTCGTGGCCGTGGGTGGTGTAGGGATCGAGCGCCACGTCGCACAGCACGCCGATCTGAGGCGCCGCTTTCTTGATGGCGCGCACGGCGCGGCAGACGAGATTGTCCGGGTTCAACGCTTCGCGCCCATCGGCGGTCTTCTTCGACGGATCGGTGAAGGGAAAAAGAGCGATCACCGGAATGCCGAGGCCGGCCGCTTCCTCAGCCGCAGCCGCGACGAGATCGACGGAAAGCCGCTCCACGCCAGGCATGCTGGCGACCGGCACGCGCTTGTCCTGGCCGTCGACCACGAACAGCGGCCAGATGAAGTCGGACGGGCTCAAGGAATGCTCGGCGACGAGGGCGCGCGACCAGGCGTTGGCGCGCAGGCGGCGCATTCTCAAATTCGGAAATGCAGGGTTCATGGAGGTCTTTTGCCAATTCGAGGGGCGGCGTACAAGCGCAGGCGAATTGCCTCCGCCGCCGCACAGGCACATCCTAGCCGCCTCTGGGGAGGGATTCCATGCGCCATGCTCTTCTTGCCGCGCTCGCGGCCTTTGTACTGTGCGCCGCTACGGCCCACAGCGAACCCGCGTTTCCCGATTACGCCGTGACACCGCTGACCAAGGCGGACGTCGATCTCTTCATGGGCATCCTCAAGGCTGCCGCCGATCACAATGCGCATCTGACCGGCGCCGACAAGGAAGCGTACGACTTCTTCATGAAGAACAAGAGCGCGCCGCCGCCTCCGCCGCCGAACGGCCAGCCGACGCCGCAGTGGCTGCAGATGATGGAGCATCGCTCCCAACTTCTCGCCCACGCAGGCGAATTGGCGACCTACGACGTCACCATCGCCAAACAGCGCGGTGTGCAGAAGCGCTACGATGCGATCAAGGGCGAAGTGGAGGCCGTCATCGATACCGAGGTCGAGGGCATGACAGGAGAATGCGGCGACAGCGATTGCGGACCGGCGCCGACTCCGGCGCAGCGCGCGCGCGCCAAGGCGATCGATGCCGCGCGGAAGGCCGACAAGCCGCTGATCGCGCCGCATGCCGCCGAGATCCGGGCGTTGCAGAAGCGGGTCAATTTCATGCTCTGAGCCGCGGCCGCGTCTGCCGCATGGCTGTCTTGCCGGCGTGAAGACTTACGCATGGGCAGCGTGCCGTGCGCGGGGCTCGCCGTGCTAGAACGCCGGCGCGGATACGGAATCTCGCCATGGATTTCGAGCTCACCGAAGACCAGCGTGCCATCGAGGAGACGGCGCGACGCTTTGCGTGCGAGAAGTTCGCCCCCTTCGCCGCCGAATGGGACGCCACCGAGACGTTCCCTGTCGACGCGCTGCGCGAGGCCGCTGCGCTGGGTTTCGCGGCGATCTACATCAAGGCGGACGTCGGCGGTTCGGAGCTTTCGCGGCTCGACGCGGCCATCGCCTTCGAGGAACTTGCGGCGGGATGCACTTCCACAGCGGCGTACCTCTCCATCCACAACATGGCCTCGTGGATGGTCGACCAATACGGCAACGACGAGCAACGACACCGCTTCCTGCCGCGGCTTACCACCATGGAGAAATTCGCATCGTACTGCCTGACGGAACCAGGCTCCGGCTCGGATGCGGCGAGCCTGCGCACGCACGCGTTGCGGGAAGGCAATACTTACGTGCTCGACGGCTCGAAGGCGTTCATCTCCGGCGGCGGCGTGTCGGACGTCTATGTGGTGATGGCGCGCACGGGCGTGGACGGCCCGAAAGGCATCTCGGCTTTCGTGGTGGAGAAAGGTACGCCGGGGCTCCACTTCGGGAAGAAGGAAAGGAAGATGGGCTGGAACTCGCAGCCCACCGCCGCCGTGATCTTCGAGGAATGCCGCATCCCGGCGGCCAATCGCCTGGGCGCGGAAGGCGAAGGCTTTCGCGTCGCCATGACCGGACTCGACGGCGGGCGCATCAATATCGGCGCCTGCTCTGTCGGCACCGCGCGCGCGGCAATCGAGGAGGCGAAGGCCTACGCCGGCGACCGCCGTCAGTTCGGCAAGCCGATCGCCGAGTTCCAGGCCACCCAGTTCAAGCTCGCCGACATGGCGACCAAGCTCGAAGCCTCGCGGCTGATGATCCGCCGGGCGGCGGCGGCGCTCGACACACGGCGCGGCAACACCACCATGCTCGCGGCGATGGCCAAGCGTTTCGCCACCGATAGCGCCTTCGAAATTGCCAACGAGGCGTTGCAGATTCACGGCGGATACGGCTATCTGAAGGGCTTCCCGGCGGAACGTCACGTGCGCGATTTGCGGGTGCATCAGATCCTGGAAGGAACCAACGAGATCATGCGCGTGATCATCGCGCGGGAGATGATGCGGCAGTGATGAAGAACGAATTGCGTCCCCTTGCGAGGAGGCGATAGGGAACAGCATGTCCTCCGAACCAGAAATCCTCTTCTCGATGCGCGGTTCCGTCGGGCTCATCGTCTTGAACCGGCCCAAGGCGCTCAACGCGCTCACCCAGGGCATGGTGATCGCCATGAAGGCCAAGCTCGACGAATGGGCGAAGGAAACCGCGATCACGTGTGTCGTCATCCGCGGGGCGGGGGAGCGCGCCTTCTGTGCAGGCGGAGACATCCGCGCCTGCCGTCAATCGGGTCTGGACGGCACGTCCTACGCGCTCGATTTCTGGCGCGACGAATACATCCTCAACGCGGCGATCAGGCATTACGAAAAACCGTTCATAGCGCTGATCCACGGCGTTTGCATGGGCGGCGGCATCGGTGTTTCGGTGCACGGCGCCTATCGCGTGGCCGACGGCTCGTCGCTGTTCGCCATGCCGGAGACCGGCATCGGCTTCTTCCCCGATGTCGGCGGCAGCTATCTGTTGTCGCGAGTTCCGGGCGAACTCGGGCTTTACATGGGGTTGACCGGCGCGCGGCTGAAGCTGGGAGACGCGCTTTACGCCAGGCTCGCAACCCACTGGGTGCCGTCGGATCAGTGGGAGGATTTGATCGATGCGCTCGCCGACGGCGACACGCCCGACAACGTGCTGGCGGAGATGGGCAAGCTGCCGCTGCCCAACGCGCCCTTGTCGGAGCACCGCGTCTGCATCGACCAGTTGTTCCGCGGCTCGTCGGTGGAGGACGTGCTGTTCATGCTCGACTTCGACGGCTCCGAATGGGCGCATGAGACCGCCGCCGCCATCCGCTCGCGCTCGCCGACGTCCCTCAAGCTCACCTACAGCGAAGTGCGCGCCGGGCGCACGCTCGAATTCGACGACTGCATGCGCATGGAATTCCGCATCGCCAGCCGCATCCTTCAGGGCCACGATTTCTACGAAGGTGTGCGCGCACTGATCGTCGACAAGGACAACACGCCGAAATGGCAGCCGGCGAGCCTGGCCGAAGTGAAGGACGAGGACATCCAGAAGTACTTCGAACCGCTGGGGGACAAGGAGCTTCCGCTATGACCAGGATAGGCTTCATCGGTGTCGGCAACATGGGCGCTCCCATGGCGCGCAACCTCATCAAGTCGGGTGTGGAGGTTACGGCCTTCGACATCAGCCCGGCGGCGCTGCGCCCGGTCGTGGAAGCGGGCGCCCACGGGGCGGACACCGCGCGCGGCGCGGTCAAGGATGCCGAGATCGTGATCACCATGCTGCCGGCCGGCAGCCACGTGCGCAGCGTCTATCTGGAGGAGCCGTCGGTGATGCAGGCCGTGAGAGCGGGCACGCTGCTGATCGATTGTTCCACCATCGACGTGGAATCCGCGCGCGCAGTGCACGCGGCGGCGGCGAAAGCCGGCTTCGATTTCCTCGATGCGCCGGTGTCGGGCGGCGTCGGGGGCGCCGAAGCGGGAACACTCACCTTCATGTGCGGCGGCTCCGACAAGGCATTCGAGCGCGCCCGGCCCGTTCTGGAGAAGATGGGCAAGCGCGTGGTGCTGGCGGGCGGCGCCGGCGCGGGGCAGGCGGCCAAGATCTGCAACAACATGCTGCTGGCCGTCAGCATGATCGGAACCTGCGAGGCTTTCGTTCTCGGCGAGAAGCTCGGGCTCGATCATCGGAAGTTGTTCGACATCATGTCGGCGGCGTCGGGCCAGTGCTGGTCGCTGACGAGCTATTGTCCGGTGCCGGGGCCGGTTCCCACATCACCGTCGAACCGCGGCTACAAGGGCGGATTTGCGACGGCGCTGATGCTGAAAGATCTGAAGCTGGCGCAGGGCGCCGCACAGAGTACGGGCGCAACCACTCCGTTAGGCGCCCAAGCCGCTCAACTTTACGCTTTGTTTGCCGCAAATGGACAAAGCTCCGCGGATTTCTCTGGGATCATTCAGCTTTTGCGCGGCATATCCGACTAGTTTTACCCTCTCTTAAGACGTTCACCCTAGTCTTCTACCCACAATAAACAGGTGGGCCCCCGGCAAATCGGGGGGAAGACGATGACGGCATTGGCAAGACCGCAAGCGGCCGCGGCTCTCGACGGCGTCCGTACGCAGGCGAAACTCTATCTCGAGACCCTCAACCTCGTGGAACGGCTTCACCGCCAGCTTCTTGATGTGATCAAGGACGAGCTTGACCGGCGCGACGAGCGCGAAATCAACAGCGTACAGGCGCTTCTCCTGTTCAACGTCGGCGATCAGGAGCTGACGGCAGGCGAGCTGCGCACGCGCGGGCACTATCTGGGCTCGAACGTGTCGTACAATCTGAAGAAACTCGTCGATCTCGGCTACATCCATCACGAACGCTCGGAAGTCGACCGCCGCTCCGTGCTGGTGCGTCTGACGCCGAAAGGCGAGGCGGTGCGCGACATGCTGCGCGAACTGTTCGGCCGCCACCTCAATTCGCTGGAGGCGGTGGGCAACGTCGCTTGTGCCGACATGGAAGTGATGAACGCCGCGCTGAAGCGGCTCGAAAGATTCTGGATCGATCAGGTACGTTTCCGGCTCTGACCCGAACGTGCGTCCTGATGACCCCGCGGCCCGCCCCAACGCGGGCCGCGGGCGTTTGTGGCGTCCGGCTTCGACTCGTGCGAGCATCGCCGCTTCTTGACCGGAGCGATGCGTGCGGCTCACCCGCGGACATTTCTATCACCACGGAAGGTTCTATGCGGCGGTCGTGCTCGGGCTTGCCGCCTATGCGGCGATGCGGCTGGCGCGCGGTCCGGCTCCGCTGGCCGCGGGGGGCGACGCTTTCTTCGTCTCCTATCTGGTCCTCAGCGCGGCGTTCCTGGGCCGGCTGACCAGGGAGGGCTTCCGGCGGCGCGCGGCCCGCGAAGACGAGGGCATCGTTGTGGTCGTGACCATCGCGGTGGCGATCATCGCGATCAACGTGGCCGGAATCTTCATCGCGCTGAACCAGGCTCACCCGCCGACCGGCCTGGAGTTCGCGCTGGTCGTCGCCGCGGCGCCGCTGGGGTGGTTTGTATTACATACTATATCGGCGTTCCACTATGCGAACCTGCATTACTTCGATCCTCCCGGCGACGCCGAGCCGGGCAAGGCGCTCGTCTTTCCGGGAACGCCGACGCCCGATGTTTGGGACTTTTTCTATTTTTCCTTCGTGATCGGCATGACGGCGCAGGTCTCGGACGTCCAGGTGTGCACCTCGGGCATGCGCAAGGCGGTGACCGGCCATTCGATCGTGTCGTTCTTTTTCAATACGGTGCTGATCGCCTTGGTGGTAAATGCGATCGTCAGCGGCCATTAGGACGGTCTGGCCCAGCTTGTGATAAAAATGATATGGTTTCAAGTTGCAGTGGCGGCTGGACCGGCTAAAGTTGACGCCCGCCCGCGCTCGCCGTCCGCAGAGAGAAAGACATGCCATTTCAGTATCTTGCTAGATTCCAGGAAGCGCTATCGGAGCTGAAGCGCGAGGGCCGCTATCGCGTCTTCGCCGATCTGCTGCGCAAGCGCGGCGCCTTCCCCAACGGCGAGCTTGTACGCGACGGGGCGAGAAAACCGATCACGATCTGGTGCAGCAACGATTATCTCGGCATGGGCCAGCATCCCAAGGTGCTTTCGGCCATGCACGACGCGCTCGAGGAAGTAGGCGCCGGCGCCGGCGGGACGCGCAACATCTCGGGCACGACGCACTACCACGTGCAGCTCGAGCGCGAGCTCGCCGATCTGCACGGCAAGGAAGCCGCGCTGCTGTTCACCTCGGGTTTTGATTCCAATTCCACGACGTTGGCGACGCTAGCCAAGCTGCTGCCCGGCGCCGTTCTGTTGTCCGATCAACTCAACCACGCTTCGATGATCGAAGGCATCCGCCACGGCGGCGCGGAAAAGCACATATTCCGACACAACGACCTTGCCCATCTCGAAGAGATGCTGAAGGACGTGAACCCGGCAGTGCCCAAGATCATCGCCTTCGAGTCCGTTTATTCGATGGACGGGGATTTCGGGCCGACGGCCGCGATCTGCGACCTCGCGGAGAAATACGGGGCGTTCACCTATCTCGACGAAGTGCACGCGGTCGGCATGTACGGTCCGCGCGGCGCGGGCGTGGCGGCGCGCGACGGCGCCATGGGGCGCATCGACATCGTCGAAGGCACGCTCGCCAAGGCGTACGGCGTGATGGGCGGCTACATCGCCGCCAGGACCGAGATCATCGATTGCGTACGTTCGTTCGCTCCGGGGTTCATTTTCACGACTTCGCTGGCGCCCGTGCTGGTGGCGGGCGCCCTGGCATCCGTCCGGCACTTGAAGGAAAGCGACGCCGAACGCCGCGCGCTGCACGAGAATGCGGCCAAGCTCAAGTCCCTCTTGCGCAACGCAGGGCTTCCCGTGGTCAACTCGCCGAGCCACATCGTGCCGGTGCTGGTGGGCGATCCCGTCCTGTGCAAGAGCGTCGCCGACGCGCTGCTGCAGGGTCACGCGATCTACGTCCAGCCCATCAACTATCCGACCGTGCCGCGCGGCAAGGAACGGCTGCGCTTCACGCCGGGGCCGCTGCACACGCCGGCGATGATGGACCGGCTCGTGGAAGCGCTCGATGCGGTATGGACGCAGCACCATCTGGCGCGGGCGGCCTGAGCTGCCGCGGGGCAGTTTGGAAAGGCGCGGAAAAAACGGGCAGGCGGAAATTCGACCGGGGTAGCATGCCGCCCGCCCCCGGCTGGTCCCGCATCGCTCAGCCCGCGTGAAGCCAGTTATCCGGAAGAGGCGTGCCACGGAGTAGCCAAAGGGGAACCTCTGCCGGAACGGGATCAGCCGTTACCCTTTTGGGTTGTGTAAGTCGAGTCGTGCCAGCAGGCTGTGACAACCGGCGCACGAAACGCCTGCGACTTCGCCTTCACCGCCGCTCGTCAGGCGCGCCGGCTATCCTCTTCCCCGCCGGCCCTTGGCGACGGGAGCGCTGCGGCCCAAACCGATCTTCTTGGCGAATTCGGATCGCTGCGCCGCGTAGTTCGATGCCACCATCGGATAATCCGCCGGCAGTCCCCACTTCGCACGGTATTGATCGGGTGACAGGCCGTAGCGCGAGCGCAGATAGCGCTTCAGCATCTTCAGCTTCTTGCCGTCCTCGAGGCATACCAGATACTCGGGCGTGATCGATTTTTTGACCGGAAGGGCGGGCTTCTGCGCCGTCACGGCCTCGCCCGCAGCCCCGCCCGAAAGACCGCCCAGCGTGGCGTGCACGCTCTTGATCATCGCCGGAAGTTCGCTGACTGGAACCGGATTATTGCTGACATAGGCGGCGACGATGTCACTCGCCAGTTTCAGGAGTTCGCTGCTTTTGGTGTTGTCCATGATGAGACTTCCCGCGATCGCGCTCTTGTTCTCCGAACCAAATGTCCGGCTGGATATTACTCAGCCGGGAAGACAGTTTCGATTCGCACCAGTATTGCGGTGCGCAATGCTGGCGTGAACAGGGACAGTAATCACACCAAGTCGAGATTCGCAAATTACCGGCGAGTTCATGGAAAATCCGCTCACACCATTTCCCGTTCGGCCCATCCGGGAATTCGTTCATTGGCGTGCAACTCACCCGCAGAAGTTGAGCGTTGCGCGCGGGTTCCCGCCGCGACCGAACCCCACGTCGAAGCGCTGGCGCAATATTTGGTAAAGGGGTAGGGGTACGACCCCAGAGGGTGTCCCGGCAGGCCATTTGTAGCGTTTCGGCCGGACCCGGCACGGGGGCAAAAGGCATGGAGGCAAGGGTGGCGCGTCAGACCGAGTTCTTTAACCGCGGACTGAGCGAATCGGATCCCGAACTGGCCAAAGCCGTCGCCGGCGAACTTGAGAGGCAGCAGCAGAAGATCGAGCTTATCGCTTCCGAGAACATCGTCAGCAAAGCGGTGCTCGAGGCGCAGGGCTCTGTCCTGACCAACAAGTATGCCGAGGGCTATCCCGGACGGCGCTACTACGGCGGCTGCGAATGGGTCGACGTCGCCGAGAACCTGGCGATCGAGCGGGCCTGCAAGCTGTTCGACTGCAGCTTCGCCAACGTGCAGCCCCATTCCGGCGCCCAGGCCAACCAGGCGGTGTTCTTCGCACTGCTGCAGCCGGGCGACACCTTTATGGGCTTGGATCTGGCCTGTGGCGGGCATCTGACGCACGGCTCGCCGGTCAACCAGTCGGGCAAGTGGTTCAAGCCGGTGTCCTACAAGGTGCGCCGGCAGGATCACCGCATTGACATGGAAGAGGTGGAGAAGGTCGCAAAGGAGCATCGCCCCAAGCTGATCGTCGCGGGCGGCTCGGCCTATCCGCGCTTCATCGACTTCGCC
>DATKOE010000049.1:0-2280 GCA_035524815.1 Rhizomicrobium sp. | reverse complement strand
GAGAGCAGATCTACCCGGTCTCGCCGCTCGCCGTGCCCAACGGAGAGGGCGAGGATCCGTGGTCGTACGGCGCGGTTACCCTTTTCGCCGCCCGCTCGCGCAGCAGCGGCGCGCATCTGGCCGAGGATCCGTCCACTGGCTTGGCGGTGGCGTCGATCTGCCGCCAGCTTGACGGCATCCCGCTGGCGATCGAACTGGCGGCGGCGCGGGCCGCCGCCCTGGGCATCGCGGCGCTCGGCGCGAACCTGGATGATCGCTTCAGCCTGCTGACCGGCGGGCGGCGCACGGCGTTGCCGCGGCACCGGACCCTGCGTGCAACGCTCGACTGGAGCTTCGAGTTCTTGTCGGAACCCGAGCGCGCGATCCTGCGCCGCCTGGCGGTCTTTGCCGGCGCCTTCAGCCTTGATGCGGCGTGCGCGGTCGCAGCGGACGCCGAGATCGCGCCGTCCGAAGTCGTGGATGGCCTTTCCAGCCTGATTGCCAAATCGCTCGTTGCGACGGGGGCCGAGGACACGCCCGCACGTTTCCGGCTGCTCGACACCACGCGCGCCTATGCGCTGGAGAAGCTAACCGAGAGCGGCGAGGGCGGCGCCGTCAGTCGGCGCCACGCGGAGTACTATCGGGACCTGTTGCAGGCTGCCGCCGAGGATACGACGTCGGTTGACGATCCGCGCGCTGGCCCCGCGGCAGAGATCGACAATGTTCGGGCAGCGTTGGCGTGGGCCTTCGGCCCCGAGGGCGACACCACGATCGGCGTGGCGCTGGGGGCAGCCGCGGTGCCGATCTGGTTCGAGATGTCGTTGCTCACCGAATGTTGCATGTGGACGGAGAAGGCCCTCGGCGTCCTCGATGCGGCTGGGTTGGGTACGAACCAGGAGATGGTTCTTCAATACGCGCTTGGCTGCTCGCTGATGTTCGCGCGCGGAATGAACGATCGGGCATACGCGACGCTGACCAGGGCGAGAGAACTGGCCGAGCACCATGAGGACCTGACCTACCAGTTGCGGACGCTGGCAGGGCTGGCTGCCATGCACCAACGTTTCCAGGACTATCAGGGAGCCGTTGCCCTCGGGCGCCGGGCCGAGGAACTCGTCAAGGGCTCGTTCGACCCGATCGCTCTCTCATTCGCTGAATGGATCCTTGGCTCCTCTCTTCAGTTGCTGGGAGAGTATCCCGAGGCGTTGACCTACGCTCAGCGAGCCTATGCCCATACCGCAATCCCGGCCGCGCGGCGGGCCCATATCGCACGTCTGGGGAGGGACGGCTTCGTTTCGGCCGGTTCCACGATGGCGATCATCCTTTGGGCGCAGGGCCTGCCCGATCAATCGGCGCAAGCCGCCCGGAATGTTCTGGCCGATGCGGAAGCCGGGAACCATCCTGTCTCGCTGTGTCTGGCGCTGACCTGGTGCGGATGCATCATTCCGCTTCGGCTCGGGGACATGCGGACCGCTCAGCGTTCGATCGCGCGGCTCAAGGACCATGCCCGAAATCATGGCTTGAGTGCCTACTACGCGAACGGACTGTGCTTTGAGGGGCAGCTCGCGGCGAAACGAGGCGATCTCGTGGCCGCCGAGCGGCTGCTTCGCGAGGGGCTGAAGAATTTGCGGCAGACCCGCTCTGAAACATTTTACACCGTGTCCCTCACCGGCCTCGCCGAGGTTCTGACGATATCCGCGGAGTCCGGCGAAAGTCTCGCCGCAGCCGAGGAGGCGGTACAGCGCGCCGAAAGGGCCAATGCGCTGTGGTGGATGCCTGAGGCGCTTCGGATCAAAGGCGAAGCCCTGCTGTCGTGCAACGGCGACACGAATGCGGCGGAGGATCATTTCCGCCGTTCCCTGGACCTGGCACACCGGCAGGGGGCTCTCTCGTGGGAACTGCGGGCGGGCACGAGCCTCGCCAGACTGTTGCGCGATCAGGGCCATCCCGCCGACGCCGAGGCACTGCTTCAGCCGATCTACGACCGGTTTACCGAAGGCTTCGACACGGCGGATCTGAAAGCGGCCGAGGCGCTTCTCGATCGGCTTTGAGAGCCGACGTGGCGCGATGGCTACGAAAAACCAACCGCCACGCCGCCGACTGGTCTGGACAGGTCTAAACTTTCCTGAACAACCGATATGGTAGCTGCCAATGCCCCCCTGACCGAACCACTAGAGAGCATCACGTTCGGCCGCTTCCAGGTGTTGCCGCACCGCCGGGAGCTGCTGGCCGATGGCCAAGCGCTCAAGCTGGGCGGCCGCGCGTATGACGTGCTGATGACCCTGATCGACGCGCATGGCGCGG
>DATKOE010000048.1:0-24724 GCA_035524815.1 Rhizomicrobium sp. | reverse complement strand
AGGAAGGGCGAATCGTCCTGCTGCGCCGCCAGCGCCACCGCTTCGTCGAGGATCATCTTCTCAATCGCCTGGCGCTCGCGGTTGTGGGTGTCGAGGGCGAGCGCGAACTCTTCGGCGGGCGCGGCGTCCAGCGCCGTGAGGAGGTCGACGCCAAGGCCGCAGCGGCCGACGCGTCCGCCGGCGTTGATCCGCGGCCCGAACACGAAGCCGAGATGATACGGCGTGAACGGCGGTGTCACGCCCGCGATGTGCGCCAGCGCGGCAAAGCCGGGACGATCCAGCCGCGCGAGTCTGGCCAGCCCCGCGCGCACGAAGGCGCGGTTGACGCCCAAGAGAGGCACCACATCGCAGACCGTGGCGAGGCCGACGAGATCGATCGCCTGCAACAGGTCCGGCTCGGTGCGGTGTGCGTACCAGCCCTCTTCGCGCAAGGCCCGGTTCAGCGCCACCGCGAACAGGAAGGTGATGCCGGCGGCGCACAGATGGCCGAGGCCAGAGGTATCGCCGCGCGCGTTGGGGTTCACGTGCGCCACGCAGGGCGGATCGTGCTCTGCGGCGTGATGGTCCAGCACCACGACATCGAGCCCCGCCTCGCGCGCCGCTTCGAGTGCGCTGCCTGCGCCCGCGCCGCAATCCACCGTGACCACCAGGCCGACGCCTTCCTGCTTCAGCCGCAACAGCGCGGGCGCGTTGGGGCCGTAGCCTTCGCTGAGACGATCGGGGACATAGGTGCGCGGCGGCGTGCTCACTGCGGCGAGGAAGCCGTAGAGCAGCGCGGCCGAGCACGAGCCGTCGACATCGTAGTCGCCGAACACGGCGATCTTCTCGCCCGCGCGGATCGCGGCCATGACGCGCGCGACGGCCCCATCCATGTTTCTCAGGCTCAGTGGTTCGGGCAACAGCCGCTTCAGCGTGGGATTGAGGAAGTCGCCCGCCGCATCCGCGCCGACGCCGCGTGCCGCCAGCACGCGCGCCAGGGTCAGCGAAATCTCCTGCCCGAGCGCGAGGGCGCGGACCTGATCCTCCTCGCAAGCGGCAAGCGCCCAGCGCCGTCCGGTGAATGACCGATTGACCTGCATGCAAAGACAGTCCGCGATTCGCTGCGCCCGCGCCAGCGCAGGATCGGCGCATCAAGCTCTGGGCGGGGGATAAGCCGGAACCGCGACGGCTTGACAGCCATTTTCAGACCCGCCGCCGCACTCCCCTCCCTTTCCAGTTTCCCCCGATTTCGGGGGAGCGGGATTCTGCTAGTGCGCAATTGGGGACACCTGCTCCAGGAACGCAAATCACCGCATTTGTGTCGTCAGAGCCTAATCGCGGACAGTCTCTCCAACCGAGCCATTCCTATTCCAATGCGATTCTCCTCGTTTGCACTTTTCTCGGGATCAGATACCCGGTGCAAAATGACCATCGCGAAGGACTGTCGATTTGTCAAAGCTGCAATAACCTCGATCGCGCAAAATGACTCTGGCTCCTTTTCCGCGCCATCGTGCGCCGGCGTGCTCCGAAAATGCTCCTCCACGCCGCCAAAACGTGCCGCGAAGAAACCTCCGTAAAGCAAGGCGAATATCGCCGCACCGCAACGGCTTGGATCGGATTTGGAGGGATTTGAATTCGAGTTTGGTGGGGGGAAAAGAAATCCCCGCCCCCGTCGGCACCGCAATCGGCGAATTTGCGCCGCGTTTGCGCTCCGCCCTGCCCCGGCATAACCTGCCACCCATCAGGGGGAAGCGACATGCTTAACAAAATCGCGTGCGCGACGATGGCGGCGATGCTGGCGGGTTGCGCCAGCGCGGTGCTGCCCCACGAATCCAGTAACGACACGGCTAAGTTCGCGACCTACGAGCAGGTGATGGCCTCGTACAACGGCATCGCCCTGGGCAAGACCGGCCTCAACGACCTGCCGGCCCTGGGCTTCGACACACGCACGACGCCGAACGTCGAGGTGCTTTCCTACACCGAGATCGTCGACCACTTCCTGCCTTCGGAGACGATGAGGCTCGAACAGGCGCCGGTTGCCGCGCGCCGATGCCTGGAGACGCAGGACCGCTGCTCGGCCTACATCATCCATCTGCAGCATTCGCAGAAGCAGCGCAACGGCGGCGTGGTTCCCGATCTTCTCGGTGTCGAACGCGACACCGTCACCAACGGCTGGTCGGCGAAGATCGTGCTGGTGCTGCAGGACAACGTGGTGGTCTACAAGGAAATGTCGGGCATCCCCAACAGCGAGGAACACCACGACACGACGCAGCCGCTGGGGCCGCTGCAGGATCTGAGCAAGAGCATTCCCGGCGCAACCCAGACGCAGCAGGGCACAGGCAGCGGAACCCAGCCGCAGGACACCGGCAGCGGAACGCAGCCACAGCAGTGACGCGTCCATCGCGGCTCCGCGTTCGCAATGCCCGCCCCGCCAGGGCAAAAAAAGGGGCCGCCTTGCGGGCGGCCCGGAGCGTGGACGATGGAATGGGTTCGATCAGGCCGCGGCCTTCGACTTGCGTCGGCGGCGCATGACGGCCGCACCTGCCAGCCCCGCACCGAAAAGCGAAAGCGTGAACGGTTCGGGCACCGCATTGCCGAACAGCCAGAAGGCGCGATCGCCGGGCTGCACGTTATAGCCGCCCGCCGGGATCGGCTCCTGGATGGATTCGTCGTCGGCGGTCATGGTCGACGGTGACCACGAGAAAAGGGGCGTGAGGTTCAACTGAACGAGAAGCGGCACGAACCAGTACTTCGTGTTCCCGGCGGCCGCGAAGTCCGTCGGAAGCGTCGCGGTGAAATTGTACACGTCCACCGGATCTCCGCTGAAGGTATCGCTGCCCAGAAGGGTCGCAGTCGGGGTTACGACTTCCTGGTAGATGTTGGTGCCCGGCACGCCGCCCGCATCGCTGAAGAAGTAGACATACCAGAACGCGCCGGGCTGCATGCCGGCGCCGCCGCCCGTCGGATCCCAAATGAAGCCGTTCCACGAAACCGACGTGACGTTCGCGGCGCCCGACAGAGTGAAATCGTCGAACGTGGCGAACCCGGAGTTCGTGGCGGCCCCGTAGGACGACGTCCAGCAGTATCCCGCGCACGCGGCGCTGCTGCCCGGCTGGCTGTAGAGGACGCCGGCGTCGGCTTGCGTCGCCGCTAGCGCCAATGCCGACGCGAACGCTATCGAAGCTGTAATGCGCATCATGCCCCCGCTACGTTGACGTAGACGGCTCCCTCGATGGTTTGACCCGAACCTCCGGCTTCCAAAGAACCGGACCCACCTGATGCCCCCAGTCCGCGCTGAGCGCGCCTGTGCAACAAATGAATGTCAACCGATATGCAAGCCGGATGCCGCAGCCTAAGCGCCGGAAATTGCTGTGCCGGCCGACGGTGACGCAAGGAAAGCGTGTAAGCGCGATTTACAGGCGCGCGGCCCTTACATCGCGCAGCGAGCGATCGTCGCCAACGCGCCGACCCGTTCGCGGCAGATGATTCAAGGCAAGGCGGGAAAGTCGCTGCGCCGGAAGCCTTCCACCATCTTGCGCAGCGGCTCCGGCGCCAGAACCTCGACCTTGTCGCCCCAGGCATAGAGATGCCAGCACATCTCCAGATGCCCGGCCGCACGGAAACGCACGATCAACGAGCCGTCCGGCTGATCTTCGAACGTCTGGCCGGGATGGAATTCGAACTCCCTGGCGTTGCGGGCCGCCTCGGGCGCGAAACGCCATACCACCTCGCCGTATTCCGCATCGTTCTGGAACGTGCCGAAGGCGCGATCGGCGAATTGGCGAAGATTGAATTCGCCGCCGCGCTCGAATCCCTCGTTCGCCATCGCGGCCGACACGATCGCGTCGGTGCGGAACAGCCTGATGCCGCCCTCCATGTCTTCCAAGGCGCGCGCGACGAGGTAGCGGCGCAGCCCCAGCAGCACGCCGAGCGGGGCGATCCGCCGCCGGCGCGGGGACTCTTCGCCCCTGCCCTTGTAAACGATATCCAGATAGCGGCAGGCCTTGAGCGCCTCGCTGATCGCCACCATCACGCCCGGCGCGGTGCGCGGCCGGGGCCCGGGACGCGCGGCAAGCCCCAGCGCCTCGAGCAGCGCTTCATGATCGGTCTCGAGCCGCACCGCCTTGGCGCGCGGCACCAGCGCGAGGACCTTCTCCTTGAGATGGACAAGCTGGCTCGCCTCGAAGCTGTGAGACGATCGCTCCAACAGGCCGATGGCGATGTCGAGCGCCGCGAGTTCGTCGGGCAGAAGGCTCATCAGATCGCGCACCGCCGCCGGCGGCAGTTTCCAGCGCTTGCGGCCCTCCTCGTCGAACTGCACATTCGTATCGATAAATTTAAGTTCGAGCGCCCGCAGCATTCGCTGCGCCGTGCGTTTGGAGCAGCCGAAGCGTCCCACGACGTCGTCGAGCGTGATGCCCTCGCGGTGCGCCACCGCCATCGTCGCAAGCTCCAGCAGTTGCTCGGCTTTCTCGAAAGACATGGTTGCCTCCGCGGTGGTGACAGTTTTTGACGCTCCGATTCGCCATATACGGAGCGGCAACCGCGCCGCTTGCAACGAGACATTTCGACCGGGCCGGTGCCTTAAGAAAACGAGGCGTTGGAAATGGACATCGAAAAGAGTCTCGACGACTGGACCGTGCGCGATCTGGTGCAGGCGCTCGTCGCCCTCGAACTCGAAATGACGTTCGATCTCTCCGAGGAGTGCCGGCGGTTGATGCAGCATCACAAGGTCTGCGTCGAACTGACCGCGCGCAGCGTCTGGGCGGACGCCGGCCCGATGATCGACGCCGAAGTGGCGCGCGTGCGCGCCGTCGCCCGCGCGGAATGCGTCCTGCAATGACGCGGCCGGCGATCAGGCCCCGAGGCTGCGATAGACGAAGTTGCGGGCGCGCACCTCTCCGTTGCCGGCGCTGAAGATGGCCGGCCTCAGACTCAGGAATCCGCCGAATACGTTGTGATGGTAGCCGGAGACCTCCATCTGCATCGGATGCCGGATCCAGGCTCCGCCCTCAGGCGCATAATGGAAGGTGATCACGTTGCGGACATTCGTCACCTTCACCTGCACCGAGCGCGCGGAAACCGGCTGGCGCAACCAGCTTTGTTCCTGGCCGTACTCGTAGGTGACCATCTGACCGCCGCCGAAGCCGACGCCGACAAAGCCGCGCTGGTCATAGAACAACGCCAGCCCGCCCTGGGCTTCGCCGGTCATCTCCAGCGTGACGGAAGCCTCGAAGCTGCGGTCGCCCACAATGCAGGTGAGCGGCGAGCAATCGGCGGGCGACGTGCCCTTGGCCCGGATCACGAGGCTGTTGTCCTCGTAACGGACGCGGTCCATTTCACCGGCGCCCGGCGCGTAGAAGCCCCACTGCAGCCCGAGCTTGTCGGTCGAGAAATCGTCCGAAAGGGCAAATCCCGCCGCGCTTTTTCTGCCGCCCTTCGGCTTGGGCAGCGGCACCGCCAGCGTACCGCCCTTGGCGCGCGGCCAGCCGTCGGCCGTCCACTCGACGGGCTCGAGCAGCGGCTGGCGGCCGAGCGTGCGGAAGCCGTTCTCGTAGCCGTGATAGACCATCCACCAGTCGCCCGCGGGACCCTCGACGAAACTGGCGTGGCCGCGCGACCACCACGGCTCGTCCGCGCTCTTGGTATGGACGATGGGATTGTGCGGGCAGTCCTGCCACGGGCCGTGGATCGACCGGGAGCGCGCTACCGTCACCATGTGGCTGGTCGGCGGGCCGGCGGTGCCGCCCACCGCAGCGACGAGATAGAACCAACCCTGCCGGCGAAAGATCTTCGGACCCTCCGGCGCAAACGTCTCAACCACCCAGTCGGCCGGGTAATGCCAGGGCGTGTAGACCTGCTCCAACTGTCCCACGGTCGCAAGGCCGTCGTCGGTCAGGCCGATGCGCCGTACGCCATTGAAGAAGAGGTAGCGCTTGCCGTCCTCGCCGACCGCGTGGCCAGGGTCGATGCAGCCGGATACGTGCAGATCGATCGGATCGCTCCAAGGTCCGCGGACGTCGTCCGCATGGATGACGTAAATTCCGTTTCCGGAATCCGATACGCCGGGAATGTAGACGTAATACCGGCCGTCGTGCTTGACGAGGTCCATCGCCCAGACGCCGCCGACGGGCTTCTTCAGCGCTGGGCCGACCGGCGCCCAGTTCACGAGATCCCGCGAGTGCCAGATGATCACGCCGGGAAAAGACAAAAACGACGAGAAAGTCATGTAGTAGTCGTCGCCGTCCTTGAGGACGGTGGGATCGGGGTGATCGCCCGGCACGATCGGATTGCGGTATGTTCCATTGCCGAGATCGGCTTTGCGCTGGCCTTCGACGCCGGTCCCGAACATCTTGACGGTGGGCATATGCCGGCCGGATGGCCCGGTCGCTTCCGCCGGCATGAATTGCGTCGCCGCCGCGCCGATCAATGTGGCCTTCAGCGCATCGCGCCGTGACGTTTCCGGCATGGGAATCCCCGCAAAAAACGGGCGAAGGTATCAGCGCCGAACACTGTCAACAACGCCTCGATCCGGCCGCCGCATTACTCGCGTCGATTTTTCGCCGCCGATGGGCCGAACTTGATAGATTCGACCCCGGGCGCAACCGGCCCGGATCACACCTGCCGCTGCGCCGACCCGAACCGCCGAGTACGACAAGAATGAGCCTGACAGTGCCGAACCTCGACCTCGCGCCCATCGGCAATTGCGCCATAGCCAGCCTCGTCGACATCAACGCGCGTCACGTCTGGTTCTGCTTTCCGAGGCTGGACGGCGACCCTGTCTTCAACGCCCTGGTCAACGGCGACGATCCGGCCGCGGGGTTCATGGACATCCATGTCGAAGGCCAGGCGAGCAGCCGCCAGACCTATGTCCGAAACACCGCCATTCTCGAAACCCATATCCTGACCGACGCGGACGAGGAACTGCGTGTGCTGGACTTCGCCCCGCGCTTCACCCAGTACGGGCGCAGCTACCGGCCGCCGTTGCTGGTGCGCCGGATCGAGCCCGTCCGCGGCCAGCCGCGCGTCGCGCTGCGCGTGCGCCCCACATTCGGTTACGGCACCGCAACTCCCCAGACCAGCATCGGCAGCAATCACGTCCGCTTCCTCTCCGGCGACGCCGTGCTGCGCGTTACAGCCGACATCGGTCCGAGCTTCATTCTGGACGAGGCCCAATTCGTGCTGGCCAATCCCGTCAACCTCTTCATCGGTCCCGACGAAGCCGTGCTCGAGGCGCTCGACGGGCTGGCGCGGCGGTTCCTGCATGAAACCTCGACATACTGGACCGAGTGGGTGCGCAATCTCGCCGTACCCTTCGAATGGCAGGACGCCGTCATCCGCGCCGCGATCACGCTCAAGCTGTGCAGCTACGAGGAAACCGGCGGGATCGTCGCGGCACTGACCACCTCCATACCCGAGGCGCCCGGCAGCGAGCGCAACTGGGACTACCGTTACTGCTGGCTCCGGGATTCCTATTTCACCGTGAACGCACTCAACCGATTGAGCACGACGCGGACCATGGAAAACTATGTCCGTTATCTTCTGGACACCGTCGTCCGCGAGCGCGCCGATCACCTCCATCCCCTCTATCCGATCATCTCGCGCAACGGTCTCGACGAACGCACCGCCCCCGCGCTCGAGGGTTATCGCGGCATCAAGCCCGTGCGCATCGGCAACGCCGCGGCGCAGCAGCGCCAGAACGACGTTTACGGTTCGGTGGTACTTTCGGCGGCGCAGATCTTCTGGGACAGGCGCATCCCCACGATCGGCGGCACGAACCTCTACCGGCGGCTCAGCCCGCTCGGCGAACTCGCACTCGGCTGCGCACTCGATCCGGATGCGGGCCCGTGGGAATATCGCGGGCGCAGACATGTGTTCACCTATTCCGCCACGATGTGCTGGGCGGCGGCGAGCCGGTTGGCGATGATCGCCGACAAGCTCGGCCTTGCCGACGACGCACGCCATTGGACGACCGGCGCGGACGCGTTGAAGCAGCAGATCCTGGATCGCGCCGTCACCGACGAAGGGTGGATATCGGGTGCGCTCGACGCCAAGGTCGCCGACGCCTCGGTTCTTCTGCTTCCCAGGCTGGGTCTGCTGTCCGCAGACGACGAGCGCTTTCTGCGCACCCTGACCATGATCGAAAAGCGGCTGTTCAGGCAGGGCTTCCTGCTGCGCTATGACGAGGCCGACGATTTCGGCGTGCCCGAAACGGCCTTTCTCGTCTGCACGTTCTGGTATGTCGACATGCTCGCCCGGACCGGGCGCGGCAGCCAGGCGCGCGAGATGTTCACGGAACTCCTGCAACGGCGCAACGGCGCCGGATTGCTTTCGGAGGACATCCATCCCGTCAGCGGCGAACTGTGGGGCAACTACCCCCAGACGTACTCTCTTGTGGGGCTGATCCTCGGCGCCCACCGGCTCAGCCGAAGCTGGGAGCAGGGCCTGTCGCACGATTCCTGAGCGGAGGGCCTACTTCCTGCCGCCGCGATGGCGCGGATGGCGCGCGGTGATCCAGCGCACCGTGCCCGATGTCGAACGCATCACGACGCTGTGGGTGACGATGAACTCCGGCGTGCGCCGCACGCCCTGGAGCATCGAGCCGTCGGTCACGCCGGTGGCGGCGAAAATCACGTCGCCGGACGCCATGTCGCGCAGCGTGTACTTGCGGTTAAGGTCGGTGATGCCCAGCTTGTGCGCCCGCGCCCTTTCCGCATCGGTCTTGAAGAACAGCCGCGACTGGAACTGCCCTCCAACACAGCGCAACGCCGCCGCCGCCAGCACACCTTCCGGCGCGCCGCCGCGGCCCAGGCAGACATCGATGCCCGTCGCCGGATCGGCGGTGGCGATCACGCCCGCCACGTCGCCGTCGGTGATGAGGCGCACGGCGGCACCCACGCTGCGCACCGCGGCGATGTGCTTCTCGTGGCGCGGGCGCTCGAGGATGCAAACCGTGATCTCGCGGGGGTGCACGTTCTTGGCGCGAGCCAGCGCCAGGATGTTCTCCTGGATCGGCGCGTCGAGATCGATGGTGCCTTCCGGATAACCGCCGCCGACGGCGATTTTATCCATGTAGACGTCGGGCGCATTGAGCAGCGTGCCCGGCTCGGCAATGGCAAGCACCGCGAGCGCGTTGGGAAGCGCCTTGGCGGTGAGCGCCGTGCCTTCCAGCGGATCGAGCGCGATGTCGACTGCGATGCCGCCGGTGCCGACCGTCTCGCCGATGTAGAGCATCGGCGCCTCGTCGCGTTCGCCCTCGCCGATCACGACTGTTCCGGTGATGGGCAGGAAGTTGAAGGCGCGGCGCATGGCCTCCACTGCCGCGCGGTCGGCCGCATGCTCGTCGCCCCGCCCGATCTCGTCCGCCACGGCGGACGCAGCCGCCTCCGTCACGCGCACCGCTTCCAGCGCGAACGCGCGATCCAACGGTTGATTGACCAATCGTTTCTCCCTGCGCGGAGTTATTTGGATTCCATCGGAATCATGCAGGGCGGCGCGATGACCTTGTCGGATGCCGCGATGGTCTTGAGCGCGCTCTCGACCGCCGCATGGGTGGTTTCGTGCGTGATCATGACAATCGAGACCGCTTCTCCCGGGGCTCTGCCGCGCTGGATCATGCTTTCGATAGAGACGCGCCACTTTGCCAGATGCCCGGCGATTTCCGCGAGAACGCCGGGCACGTCCAGCACCTGGAAGCGTAGATAAAAAGCGCTCGTCGTGCTACCGCCCGGCGCGGATTTAAGCGCTACCAGTGACGTAGCGGGAACGCCGAAAGCGGGGCCGACGTTGCCGACCGCGATGTCGATGATGTCGGCCACGACCGCGTTGGCGGTCGGCGATTCGCCCGCACCGCGTCCCTCGAAAAAGAAAGGGCCAGCCTGGTTCGCGTCGGCGACGATCGCGTTGAAGACGCCGTCGACGTCTCCAAGCGGCGTGCCGGCGCGCACCATAGCCGGCTGGACGCGATGATCGATCCCCTGCGGGGTCATCTTGGCGATGCCGAGCAGCTTGATGCGGAAACCGAACTCGCGCGCGAACGCGATGTCTTCGGGCGTGATGTGCGCGATGCCCGTCACCGCCAGGGCTTCGAGGTCGGGCTTGACGCCGAATGCCACCGCCGTAAGCAGCGCCAGCTTGTGTGCGGTGTCGCCGCCGCCGACGTCCAGAGTGGGATCGGCCTCGGCATAGCCGAGCTTCTGGGCGTCCTTCAGCACATCGCCGAAACCGCGGCCGGTCGCCTCCATCTGAGTGAGGATATAATTGCAGGTGCCGTTCAGGACGCCGCGAACGGCGGTAACGCCGAATGCGATCAGGCTTTCGCGCAGGCTCTTGATAATCGGGATGCCTCCCGCCACCGCCGCTTCGAAACGCAACGCGACCCCTTTTTGCTCGGCGATCACAGCAAGCCGCGCACCGTGCCGGGCCATCATCGCCTTGTTGGCCGTGACCACATGCTTGCCCGCAGCCAGGCACTCCTCCACCAGCGCCGGGGCGGCGCCGTTCTCGCCGCCGATCAGTTCGACCACGACGTCGGCGTCGCTGCGCGCCAGCGAATGCAGGTCTGCGGTCGAATTGCCGGCCGGAAACTGGGCCCTCCTCGTCTCATCGCGATCGCAGACCGTCACGATCTCGAGCCGGCGCCCGGCGCGCAAATTCAAGGCCTCGTTGCGGGCCTTGAGGGCCTTGAACACCCCGCCGCCGACGGTGCCCAGACCGGCGATGGCGATCTTCAGCGGTGGATTCATTTCCCGGTGTCCAGCGATGGAGGTTCATTGACCCTGAGCGACAGGAATTTCTTGACGTTGCGTGCCGCCTGACGGATGCGGTGCTCGTTCTCGACCAGCGCCACGCGGACATGACCTTCCCCGTATTCGCCGAACGCGATGCCCGGCGAGACGGCGACCTTGGCGTGGATGAGAAGCTGCTTGGCGAATTCCATCGAACCGCGCTGGCGATACTGTTCGGGCAGCTTCGCCCAGGCGAACATCGACGCCGGCGGAGGCGTGATCTCCCAGCCGGCGCGGCCCATGCTCTCGACCAGCACGTCGCGCCGCGACTTGTAGATGGCGCGGATCTCGTCGATGCAGGCCTGCGGCCCGTTGAGCGCGGCCGACGCCGCGACTTGAATGGGCGTATAGGCGCCGTAATCGAGATACGACTTGATGCGCGCCAGAGCCGCGATCAGCGCCTTGTTACCGGCGGCAAACCCCATGCGCCAGCCCGGCATCGCATAGGTCTTCGACAGCGACTGGAACTCGATGGCGATGTCCTTGGCGTCGGGAAGCTGAAGGATCGACGGCGGCGGATTGTCCTCGAAATAGATGTCCGCGTAGGCGAGATCGGAGAGAACCCACATCTCGTGCTTGCGCGCGATTTTGAGGAGCTCCTTGTAGAAATCGAGCCCTACCACCTGCGCCGTCGGGTTCGAAGGATAGTTGACCACAACGGCCAAGGGCGACGGAATGGAATGATGCGCCGCGTTGACGACGGCGGCGAGATAGCCTTCCGGATCGGTCGCGGGAATGTGCCGGATGGCGGCGCCCGCCAGGATGAATCCGAATGCGTGGATGGGATAAGCCGGATTGGGCACCAATACCACGTCGCCCGGAGCGGTGATTGCTGCGGCCAGATTGGCGAAGCCTTCCTTGGATCCCAGCGTCGCGATCACTTCCGTATCGGGGTCCAGCTTCACGCCGAAGCGGCGCTGGTAATAACCAGCCATCGCCCGGCGCAGACCTTTGATGCCGCGCGAAGCCGAGTACCGGTTCGAGCGCGGATCGTGCGCCACCTCGCACAGCTTCTCGACGATATGATCGGGCGTTGGCATGTCGGGATTGCCCATGCCGAAATCGATGATGTCCTCGCCCGCCGCTCGCGCCGCCGCCTTGAGACGGTTCACTTCTTCGAAGACATAGGGCGGCAAACGCTTGATGCGGTAGAAATCGGTGTGCATGTCCGTAAAGGCCTAGACCATCCTCCGTGAGCAGCAGCGCAGAATCGCGGCAATATACGTGCGGCGTCAATGGGATTCACGACATTCTTGAACTCGCGGAATGCGCCACGCGCGCGCAGCGCGGCCTCGTGGCGTGCAAACCACAGGAACCGCCGGCCAACGCAATTATCGTAGCGCTTCAACTCTGCAGGAATATCTCGACGCGGCGGTTGCCGTCCTCGCCCTTCGGCATGGATTCGTAATAGACCGGCTGACTGTCGCCGACCGCCTCCACGAGCACCTTGGCGGCCGGAACACCCTCGCGGATGATTTCCTGCGCCACGGCATTCGCCCGGTCCTGCGACTTGCGGAAGATGATCTCCATATGTCGCTCGGGGCTCATATTCACCGTGCGGCTGGAAGAATGGCCGACCACTCGGATAAAGCCCTGACCTCCGCCCGCTCTGTACTGGTCGACAACGGCACGAACCTGTGTCCTGGCTTCCGCGTTCAAACCGACGATGTCGCCGGGGAAGAACACGACGGTGCTCGCGGGAAGACCCGCCGGATTGGCGTATGCGCTCGCCGTCGGGGCGGGCGCCGTCGTGGGCGTGAGCGTTTCGAGATTGGCAACCACCGCACCGGTCATGTGTTCCGGTCCGCCTTCGGCCACCTGGCGGGCAGGCCTGTGCAGTCTCCTGATCGCATGCCGGGCGGATGCGACGGCAACAGGCGCGGCCGCACTCGATGCGCCGGCGTATCCCGCGGTCTCGCGATAGTGCTCGATGATGGGAGCGGCCACGAACTGCGAGATCGACGGATCAAGCGGCGGCGCCGTCGAAGGCTTGAATCCGAGCGCGGCGTCGGACGGCGAGACGCTCGCCATCTGCTGCGGCGCGGCCGACACCGGAGGAAGCGCAGGCTGCGCGCCGGCCGGCGGAGACGCTGTTTCGCTCGGCGCCAATGCGGCGACGGCCGTGTGCCTTGCATGTCTGTGCTTGGGCCGTATGGGCGCCGCCGCCTCGGGTGCCGTCGCAGTGCGGACAGCGGCAGGTTGCGGCGCGGCTTGGGCTGCGGCCGCTGAGGCTGGCTGCTCCGATGCAGCAGCGGACTGCTCCGGCGCGGCGGCGGGCGCGGCCTCGGGAGCCGAAGCGGTCTGAACCGGCTCGGGTGGCGGTTCGGCAGCGGCATAGCCGGACGACGGCGTCGCCGGAAGCGTACCGGCCATCGAGGAGCCGGTCGGCTCCTGCGCCACCGAACGATCGACCGAGGCGACCTGCACCGGCGGCGGTGCGGCAGCCGGCTTGGCGCCGGCTTTCGCCTTTGCCGCCATCGCGGCGGTCTCTTCGGATCCGTCCGCAACCTGAGCAGGGGCGACGTTCGGCGGCGGCGCGGCCGCAGCTTCCGTCCCACCGCGCAAGGCGTCCGCGCTGTACTCGGCGTGCGAGCGATCCGCCGCCAACGACTCCGTCACCTGATGCTGCTCGTCGGCGGGCGTGGCTTTCGGCTTGTCGGGCAGGCCTGCGAGGTCGGGCGTTTGCGCGTTGTCTGCCGAATTCGAGTCATCGCCGAACCAGGTCGTGGGGTCGACCCAATCAGGAACGCTCGGAAGACTCGAGCACGCGCCGGCGCCGACGGCGACAAGCGCCAGCGCAGCGGCGCGCAGAAGATTGGTCTTGCGAACGCCCAGCCTCATGGAGGAGCTCCTTAAGGTGCCCTACCGGCACGCTTGGCCCATATACAGGGCCATTATGCCCGATCCAAGCCGCCAAAGCCACGCAAGCACATGAAATCTGTGACAAACTCGCCGCACGACACCAGATTGTCGCAGTGCAATTCCGCGAAAAATTCGGCGCAACGGGGCAGATTACCTCAGCGGGCGGCGCGGCCGGTGAGTCGCAACGCCAAACAGTGCGGCTGCGCTCTCAGCGAAGCAACTGAGCATCCACATCGCGCGCCGGCGCGGATTTCATCGGCATTCCTCGGAACAGCGCAAGACAAACTGCAATCTCGTACCACACACCGGCTGGTGCGAAAGCAATCGCCCCGACGCATATCCTGTCCCAGACATCACGCTCCGATGCCTGCATCGGTAATGCCCGACGGTGCGGAAGGCTCTTGCCCGATATCCTGCTCTTGAGACCGGATGTGGTGATAAAGCAGCTCCCATCGCCTGCCCGCGTTCGGGACCGAGGACGGCGGCGATGACCCTCGGATACTCCCAACAACGGCGCAGTTTTCGAGCATGAATGCCAGCCTTTTTTCGAGCACTGCCGATACTTGAATGAAAAGGGCGCAGCCGGACGAATTCCCCGCACGACGCCATAAACCATTACGTCCGCGGAGGATTTCTCGTGGTTTCACGACCGGCCGCGAGTTGTTAGGGGTAATCCACAATTGTCCTTTGGAGGGATGCAGGATATGTTTGCGATACGGCCGATCTGAATCCCTGGCCGAGCTCGCAAAGCTGAGGCAGCCGGCTGGACCCCCCACCGGCTGCTTTGCTTTCTGGGAGACCAAGGCGAGACCCGGTGCGCCATCCCAGCCACGACGGTGCGCGCGAACCCAGCCTTCTCGCAGTCGGCGCCGAAGCACCAGCCGCGTCGAGATTCGAGCCCAGCCCGAGCGGGTCGCTAAACCAATCCCGCGGTTTCGGGCAGGCCGAGCATGATGTTGAGATTCTGCACCGCCGCCCCGCTCGCGCCCTTGCCGAGGTTGTCCAGCAGCGCGATCAGTCGGACCTGCCCGTATTTGTCGTTGCCGAATACGAACAGCTTCATGCCGTTCGTCAGCTTCAACATCTCCGCATCAAGCGATGTGGGTATGCCGGTCATCGCGGGCTCGCGAAGTCTCGCCACCATATCCGCCGGGCGCGCCGTTCCGCCTTCCAGGGGCGCCACCTCGACCAGCTTCTCGCCGCGATAGGCCGCCGCCAGGACGTCGTGAACCTCGATCGTTGCCGGCTTGCCGGGCAGCGCCCACAACGCCAGCGGCACTTCCACGATCATGCCGCGGTAGTACCGGCCGACCATGGGGGCGAACACCGGCGGATGCGCGAGGCCCGTCCACCTCTGCATCTCCGGCAGGTGCTTGTGCGAAAGCGTGAGGGCGTAGCTGCGCGCCACCGTTTCGACATAGGCCGGCGAGTCTTTGTTCTCGAACTCGTTGATCATGGCCTTGCCGCCGCCGGAATAGCCGGAAATGCCGCCGGCGCTGACGGGGAAATCCGCCGGCAGCAGCCCGGCGCGCACCAATGGGCGGACCAAAGCCACGAAGCCCGTCGCCCAGCAGCCCGGATTGCTCACACGCCTGCTCGCGGCAATCGCGGCACGTTGATCCGCCTCGAGTTCGGCAAAACCGTAGGTCCACCCCGGCGCCGTTCGGTGAGCGGTGGACGCATCGATGACGCGCACTTGGGAGTTTTCGATCAGGCCGACCGCCTGGCGGGCAGCCTCGTCCGGCAGACAGAGAATGACCAGCTCGACCTCGTTGAGCGCGCGGGCGCGGGCGCGCGCGTCCTTGCGCTCGCCTGCCGAAAGCTGCACCAGTGAAAGCTCGCTGCGCCCTTGAAGGCGCTCACGAATTTCCAGTCCGGTGGTGCCTGACGCGCCATCGATGAAGATCGAATGTGCCACTTGAAGCGCTTCTCCTGCGTGGGTTTTCCCCTTCTACAGAAGCTCCTCACATTGACAAGTGCGTGGCGGCAACTTTAGCTCGATAAATGCGGTGAGTCCTGACCGTTGGAATTGGGAGGCTGGCCATGGATGTGAATGCGATCGTTGAACTATTCCGCCGGACGGTGACGGAACACTATTTCGACACGAAGGGCCGGGTCGGCCGCAAGGAGTTCTGGTGGTGGGTGGGCGCCTGCGTCGCCGTGTTCATCGTCGCGGCGATCGTCGACGCCGTTCTGGGGTTCGGCGTCCTTCGTCCGCTCCTGGGCCTGGCGCTGCTGCTGCCGATGACCGGGATGGGCATCAGGCGCCTTCAGGACACCGGCACGACCGGCAACATGGTCACTCTGGCTTGGGTATTGTGCGGTCTCTCGGCCCTCTCCCAGGTCTTCGCGCTGTTGATGGGGTTGAGCGGCCCGTTCGGTGCGCTCGCCGCGGTCAGCTTGTTCTTCACGCTAGGCTGGCTGTTCGGCCTGATCGGGCTCGCGTCGCTCGTGATCGCGGTCGTCTTGATCTATCACTGGGTGCAACCCGGAGCGTCCGGTGAGAACTCGTATGGTCCGCCGCCGCCTGACTTCGATCCGATGACACCGACGCCGACGAAGGCCGGCTAGCGCGGCACGTCGTTCGCGGCGCTGTCGACCATTGCCGGTCGGAACAGCGCCGCGGCCGATTGTGCGGCGAGCTGCTCGTTCGGCGTCAGCTCGCTTGCGACGGCGGCGGCACGCGCGGCCGCGTTGGCATCCCCTCTCGACCCGGCGATCAGGTACCATTTGTAGGCGTCCGGCTCACTGCGGATCACGCCTGCACCGCGTTCGTAGAGAACGGCCAGATTGAACTGTGCATCGACGTCGCCGAAGCCGGCGGCGCGCCCGAACCACTCTGCGGCCTTCGCGTAATCGATGCCTTCGGGCCACCCGCCTGCATACGCCTTGCCCAGATTGGTCATGGCCTTGAGGTTGCCAGCCCGCGCCGCAGACTCGTACCAGGCGATCGCGGTCGCCATGTTCGCGGCGACGCCGGTGCCGGTCTGATAAAGCACGCCCATGTAGTTCTGGGCGACCGGTTGGCCGCTCCGGGCCGAGCGTTCGAGCCAGCGCGCCGCCTTCTCGACATTCATCGGTACGCCGGTTCCGTTCAGATAACGCAAGCCGCGGCTGAGCTGTTGTTGCGGCGTCAGTGCGCGATGCCGGACCGGTGCCGCAGCAGCCGGCGCGGACTGGGGCGCGACGGCTGCGCCCGCGGGCTGATAGTGCAGGAAAACGAAAAGGTCGAAACCGGCCACCAGCACGCCCGCGATCGCCAGCAACGGCCAGCGCCAGCGCTTGACCATGCGCAGCCACGCCGCATAGCCGGCGCGTTTCGGCCGCTCGGCCGCTTTCTGCGCTGCCTGGATCGCCGCCGCGCGCGCGCTGCTGAGATAGGGCTGGACCCGCGACGGGACCGGCTCGGCCTGCGCGGATTCGGGTTCTGCGGCAGGCGGAGGAGCAGGCTCCCACGCCGGTGCCGGCACGGGCTCGATCGGGGGTTCCGGCACGGGCGCAGGCGCACCGGCCTGATGCGTCAGATTGTGAACTTCGAGCCGCAACTGGGCGAGTGCAGCCTGCTGGCGTTCTTCGAACCGTTCAATCCGGACCCTGGTGTCCTGGAGCGAGGCGGCCAAGGCGGACGTATCCGCGGTGATCGTCTTGAGGCGCTCGCCCACCGTCTGTTCGAACGAAGCCTGCGTCTTTTCCACGACGCTCAAGCGCGCCTCGACGCGTGTCAGCACGGCTTCCGTGCCTTCGCGACGCAGCGACTTGGGGAATATCACCCGCCGGGCGATGTGATCGAGGGCTTCGGCTTGCGCCCGCATGACCCTGGCGTAGCTGCCTTCGGATTCGGCCGCGGCCGGCTCGTCCGACTGCCCCAAGGTCAATTCGGCGGCCTTTTCGTCGACAGGTTCGTCCGGAGATTCAGCGACCGGCTCGTCCGCATTCTCGGCAGCAGGTTCGGCTTGTGCTTCGGGAACCGGTGCGGCAGACGCTTCGGGGACAAGTTCTGGCTGCGGCTCGGGAACGGGATCGGCCTGCACCTCCGCAGCTGGTTCGACCGATTGCTCGGGCGCGGCTTCGACGGGAAGCGCGGTTTCGGGTTCGGCCGACGGCTCGGCAGAAGGGGGTGCTTCGGCTGTCTGTCGCCCCGCATCACCTGCTTCGCCAGGTACGGCTTCCGGCGGGTTCGCAGAGTCCGGAACGGACTCCTCGACGGCCGGGATTGGACTTTGTTCGGAAGATGCAGCCGGTTCCGCGTTCGGCTGAGAGATCTGTGCGAGAAGCAACTTGCGGCTGGAAAAGTGGGCGTAGATCGTCGCGCGGGCGAGCTTTGCCTCCGCTGCCACGGCGCTGAGGCTGAACCCGGAGGTGCCATTTCGCTCGTAAAGGCTGCGGGCCGCGTCGAGGATCCGCGCGTGCAGGTCCTCACGATCCCGCCGGTGCGGCACATCGGCGTAGGTTTGAACGGCTGCAGTCATTGCTTCCGGTCCGCTCGACAACGACGGCTCCGAGACCCTCGACCGCCCCAGTCTCTGCCTTGATGGTGAAAAAAGCGTTGGCCCGAAGGTCCAGGTAGGAATCCGGTAAACAAATCCGCAAATCGCCGGCAGGCATTTACTCAATCCGGAATTAACAGGCGCTACCTAGACTTCCCGGCCCTCCAGCGGATGCCATCTGATGAACGCCCCCATTCTGCCCATCCAACAGGAACCGGTCCTGACGCCGGACCAGCTCGAGGAAATCCTCCGCAAGCACGAAATTTTTCTGCAGCACAGCATGAAAGGCGCTCGCGCGGTGCTGAATTCGCGTCATCTGCCTGGCATCGACCTCTCCAACCGCCTGCTGTCCAAGGCCGACCTTTCGGGTTCGGTCCTGGCACGTGCGAACCTGAAATTCGTGAATCTGGCGGGGGCCACGCTCTACTGCTGCGACATGCACAAGGTCGACGCGCGTTACGGCAATTTCTGTTGCGCCGACATGCGGGGGGCGACCCTGAACGGGAGCAATCTGTCGCACGCGCGCCTGGACGGCGCCGACTTCCGCTCAGGCCGGTTGTTGAGGACCGACGACATGGGCCGCGGGGCGGTCATCGATCGCACCGGATCGGCGGCCGGCGTCGATTTCACCTACTGCTCGCTCGTCGGCGCGACGTTCGAAGGGGCCGATCTCAAGGGGGCGAATTTCACGGGCGCCATCCTCGTGGGCACGAAGTTCAAGGGCGCCCGGATGGAAAACGTAATCCTCAAGCATGCGGTAATCGCCGATGGCGATCTGAAGGACATTTCCCTTCCCGCTTCCGCCCTCAAGGAATGTGTGCTGCCGCCGACGCCCGAAGCGCTGGCCGCCACGCGGCGGATCGTTTTCCAGCTCAACGCCCACCAGCGCTGGATCGAATCCGACGGTCGGGTCGGCACCGCAGCCCAAATCGATGGCGCCGATCTGCGGCCGCTCGCCGAAACGATCGGAAAGTTCAAGCTTACCGCCATATCGGCGCGCGGGATCATCGCGCCGGGGGTCGATTTCTCGTGCACCGAGATGCAAGGCGCCAACTTCGATAATGCGGACCTGCGCGGGGCCAGCTTCGAGGGCTCCGACCTTCGCGGCGTGAAGCTGCGCGGGGCCCTGCTCCATCACGCCAAATTCCTGGGCGCAGACATGCGCCCGTTGCGCCTGAAGTCAGGCGTGCTCATCGCCTGCGATCTTGCCGGCGCCGAATTCTCCGCCGAACAGCGCGCGCAGGCTCTGTTCTCCTGAACCTGTGAGGGGTCCGTGTGCGACACGCACGCACAGCCTCGCCCGGAGATCGGACACGCTCCGCACACTGACGCTTGCCGCTCCGGCGAAGCCAAATTCCGCATGCAGAACTTCGCCTCAGGCGAGCGGGATTCTCACGCAAGCGATTTCATAGACCTGCGCTCCACCGATTTCAGAAAAGTCAAACCACCGTCCCAAATCGGCACGCAAGAGCGTCAATTACGCGTGCGACGTCCCCCACGACGAAGCAATCCGTAAGCATCGGCAACCGTCGGTGGATGGTGGAAAGCCCTGACTTCCGCCGCGACGAATTTCCGTACGCGGAATTCCCAGCTTCCGATTCGCGGCCGTTGTGACAAAAAATAAACCAACTCGGAATGAGTTTCAGAGGGGACTGAGCTCGATGACACCGACAGCAGCGCAGGCGAAGCGCGCAACAGGCGATGAAGCTGGCGCATTCCAACCACGACAGCTCGAGATGCCTTACCCGCATCACAAAGGTGTCGCCGAACATCTGAACCGGCTGCGCGACTTCAGCACGCGGATGCGCTTTCTGCGCAACGAGACGATCTTCAGCCAGGGCGATGCCGCCGCGCACATCCTCACCATGGTCAGCGGCTGCGTCCGCCTGTGCCGCAACCTGCCCGACGGCAGACGCCACATCCCGGATTTCATGTTTCCGGGCGACATTTTCGGGTTAAGCGAACAGGCAGCCTACGCGACCGGAGCCGAGGCCGTCGGCCTGGTGACCCTTGCGGCGTGCCCGCGCTCCTATTTCGAACGGCTCTGCGAGGGCAACGCCCGCGTGCGTTCCGATCTCCTGGCGCATCTTGCGTCGCGACTCGCGAGCGCGCAGCAACACCTGTTCGTGATCAGCTGCCAGAGCGCGCGCGAACGCCTTGCCTGGTTCCTTGTCAACATGTGCGACCGCGGCAACCTGTTCGGTGACCGTCTCGACGTACCGATGGGGCGTCAGGACATCGCCGATTATCTCGGGCTGACGATCGAAACGATCTGCCGTGCAATCGCGGTCTTGAAAAGCGAAGGGATGATCGACGTCCCCAACGCGCATCAGTTCGTGATCCGAAAGGCAGGGGCGCTGCGCGCGCTTGCGGACGGGCGCAATCCTCATTTGGTGGTTGGGTAATCTGCGGCCGGCGACCGCCGGTTCGAGTGCTTGAACATGCATGCGGTGTTCGAAGTCGCGATGGGTGCGTACCTCCAGGTCCTGGCCTGCGTCACGGTGCTTGCTTCGGCGATGGCAAACCTGGCGCACCGGCACGCGAACCAGGACGACTACACGCTGGCGGCCGTGGTCGCCGCCTCCATCATTCTCGGTCTCATCTGCTGCATGTGGGCGGTTGCCGAGCGGCTCAGGACCTTCTCGCTGCGCCGGGCGCTGCGTTCGGCGCTTGCCCGCGCCCAGGCCGATATCCGTTTCCGCGAGGCGATGATCTCCGCCGGCTCGGAAGCTGCGGCGGTGCTCGGCGGCGATTTGAGCGCGCCGCTCAGCTACCGCGGCGGCTCCGCTCTGCTGCAAGCGTGCCTGGACGGCCCTGACGGCAACGTCTTCGCAACCAAGCTCGAGGCGCTGATGGCGACCGGCGCGGCGTTCGCGCTGAAAGTGAGGACCTCGAGTTTTCCGGCTGTCACCGCACGGGGCTGCCCGGTCGGTTCGCGCGCCGCCGTGTTCTTCCGCCTCGACAAGGACGCCGCCGACCCTCAGGCCGACTTCGCCGCCACGATGGACGCTCTTCCGGTGCCGGTGTGGATCCGCAACCGGCACCTGGTGTTGACCTGGGCGAACAAGGCGTTTCTCTCGGCCACCGCCTCGCCCACGCTGAGGGATGCTCTTCTATCCGACGCCAGCCTCGATCGGTCCGAGCGCGATCTGGCGCGGGCGGCCGCCGACGGCAAGGACGTGATCCGCGAACGCCGGTACGTGGTGCTCAACGGCCAGCGCCGCGCGGTCGAGATCGACATTCGCCGTCTTGCGGACGGCAGCGTGACCGGATTCGCCGCGGACGTGACCGCGCTCGCCAAAGCCGAAGCCAGGCTCCAACTCAAGGCCGACGCGTTCGCGAGTGTCCTCAACACGTTCGAGACCGCCGTCGCGATTTTCGGCGACGATCAGCGCCTTGCAGCCTACAACACCGCATATGCGCGGATGTGGCATTTGCCCGAACCCTGGCTGGAAGCCCATCCTACCGTCTTCGACATCCTCGACAGGCTGCGGGAGATGCGCAGGCTGCCCGAACAGCGCGATTTCGCCGCCTTCAAACGCGAGCACGCCGAGCCGTTCGAAGATGCGAGCCGACAGGTTCGCGATACCTGGCACTCGCCCACGGGTCTGAGCGTCGACGTGCGCTCCTTCCCCTACCTGCTGGGCGGGGTGGTCTACCTCTTTCGCGATGTGAGCGAGCGGCTTCGCCTGGAAGCTTCTTATCACATGCTGGTGAAATGCCAGCGCGCCGCCTTGAACACGATCAGCGACGCCATGGCGATCTTCGGACCGGATGGCCGCCTCAAGCTCCACAACGACGCCTTCGCGCGGCTGTGGAGGCTCGATGAAGTCGATCTGGCGAGCCAGCCGCACCTGAGCGCGGTTGCCGACTTGTGCGCCGCCCGCATCGGGCGCGACGGAATCTGGAGCATGGTGTCGGCCGGAGTGAATTCCGGCGAGCCGTCGCGCTACGGCGAATGGGGACACGTGGAACGCGCCGACGGACGCAGCCTGTCGCTGGCGCTGACGCGCCTGCCCGAGGGCGCAACGCTGGTCACCTTCACGGACGTCACCGATCTGCGCGGGTTCCAGAAGATTCTGCGCGAGGAACCCGAGACCTCGGTCGCGTGATCAAGCGAATCCGCTCCGCAGCAGCGTGACCGTGCGGTCGACGAGCGATGCGATCCCAAACGGGCGCGACGGCGCCGGCGTGGTGCCGCAACTGCGGCGCTCACCGCACTCCCGCGCAGTCTCCAGCCAGCCGCGGCGTTGTTCCTGCGTGATCGTCCTGACGCAACCGATCATCACCGGTTCTTCTACAATTACGCCCGGAATGGAAAGACCATTGGCGTTCTTTGGCGCTCCTTTCCGTAGCAGCGAGCGGTATGCGAACGCCGGCATGTCCATCGTCACGATGACGTGCGCGCGGCGCCGCATGCTCAACCGATCGAACAGTGCGCGAAGGCCGTCCGGAGCGCGGTCGAACCACAGTGGATAGATGATCGCAAGCCGGTTGGCCCATTCGATGTCGCAGAGAGCGGCGGCAATATCCCCACGGGCGGCCTCCCCGCGGTCGATCGCCGCGATCGACGACAGCGACAATTCACCGACATTGACGCGCCGCGTCTGCCACCCGCCGGCGCTGGCGCCATTGGCATAAGCCTCACTCAACGCGCCGCAAAACCGTTCGGGTCTCGGATCCGGATGCCCGTTGATCACCGCCAAACGCTTCATGACGTCACCGCAGCGCGGCCGCAGGCGACTTTCCCGCTGCACCGACACCCCCGCATTGGAGAACGTCAACGCAGCGTCGAAGTTGCGCGCGGCCGATCAAGCCACCAAAGCGCCGCAATCCTCCTCCGCAGCGTGCAGTCGATCGAGCAGGCCCCGAGTGACGCACATGCACTCGATCCAGCGCAGCACCTCCCGCGGATCGGCCGTCCGTGGAATGACATTGAGCACCCAGGCATCCCCAAGCTCGGCCGGGCCCGGCGCGTAGCCGCTGTCGGCGATCAGCAGTGCCGGCGTCTTTATGCCGTACTGTCGAAGAAGGCGCAGTGTGCGCACGCCCGCGTCACCTGGCATGTCGATCACCAGGCAGATCGCGTTCCTGTAGATACCTCCCTCATCCGCCCCTGCCGATGAAGGCGTCCACACAGGGATGCCGCACCTCTCCAGAACGGACGCGATCCGGCTCGGCTGGGCAAGCCCAGCGGCGATCAGGCAGACTGCGAACGGCATTGCCGACGGCCCCGCTGCGTAACACACGAGTGTCGCGCACACGCGGCAAGCGCGATAGTGCGGTAATTCCCTATCTCTCATTTGTGTACGAATTTGGCACAATGATCGTGTTGCTCCGTCTACGGATCATTGCGACAGCCCAGCCCACATCCTGTTCCGAAACGGGACTCGTCGTCGCGGCGTCGCGCCACATGGCGTTCCGCGCGTGATGGCCGCACACATCGCGTGACGGTTGCTGACATGCGCGACACATCTCCCGTTTGTATCGTAGGCGACGACGACGATTTCCGTCTTTCGGTGCGCGCGCTTCTCGAAAGCGCTTCATTCTCCGTAAAGGAGTACATCTCCGCGACGGATTTCTTTTCCGACGGCATTTTCGGCGCCGCGTGTCTTGTAGCCGACATTCAGATGCCGCAGACCGACGGATTGGCGCTGCAGTACGAAGTCGCCAAGCGCCGCTGCGACCTTCCCGTCGTCCTTATGTCGGGCCGCGCCCAGGTGCAGACGGCCGTGAGCGCCATGAAGGCAGGCGCCGTCGACTTCATCGAAAGGCCGTTCGAGGACGAGGTATTCCTGTCCAGCGTGCGCCGCGCGATCGAAATCGGCGAACGTTCGCGCAGTCAGGCGGCCGAAACGCGGGGGGCGAGAAAGCTCGTTGCGTCGCTGACGCCGCGCGAGCACGCCGTATTGGAAGAACTCGTCGCGGGCAGTTCAAACAAAGTCACGGCCCAGAAGCTTGGCATCTCGCCGCGCACGATCGAAGTCTACCGGGCGCAAATCATGACCAAGCTGCGCTCGCACAGCCTGTCGGAACTCGTGCGCATCGCGATGGCGGCGGCCCGGCCCCTTCCGCCCAACTGACGCAACGACGCGCGCTGCAGTGGTGCGTAGCCGCCGGCGCGCCTCATCGCAAAAAAGCAGCGGCCCGCATCGCTGCGAGCCGCTGCCGTGAACCGATAAGACGGATCAGCGCTTCGAGAACTGGAAGCTGCGGCGAGCCTTGGGCTTGCCATACTTCTTGCGCTCTACCGCGCGCGGATCGCGGGTGAGGAAGCCGCCCGGCTTCAGCACCGGACGCAGAGTCGGCTCATAGGCGACGAGCGCGCGGCTGATGCCGTGACGCACGGCGCCGGCCTGACCGGACAGTCCACCGCCCGACACCGACACGATGATGTCAAACTGTCCGTCGCGATTGGTGGCGATCAGCGGCTGACGCAGGATCATGCGCAACACGGGCCGCGCGAAATAGACCTTTTCGTCCTTCCCGTTGACGGTGACGCGCCCGAGCCCCGGCTTGATCCACACGCGCGCGACGGCATCCTTGCGGCGGCCGGTCGCGTAAGCCCGCCCTTTGGAATCTCGGTTCGCTTTCTTTTGCTCAGCGACT
>DATKOE010000047.1:0-8067 GCA_035524815.1 Rhizomicrobium sp. | reverse complement strand
CGCCGACGGCGGTGCCGAGATTCTCGTCCACATCGGCCTGGAAACGGTGGCGCTTAGCGGCGTCGGTTTCACCGCACGCGTCGCGCAGGGTCAGAAGGTCAAGGCCGGCGATCCGTTGATCGAGTTCGATCTCGAGTTTCTTGCCTCGCGGGTCAAGAGCCTGATCTCGCCGGTGATCCTCACCAACGGCGACGCCTTTCGCATCGTCAGGCGGCATCAGAATCGCGCCGCCAAAGCTGGCGAGCCTCTGATGGAACTGGAGCCGCTTGCCGCAGCCAAGGGCACTTCCACCTCCGCCGGTGCGGCCGTCACGCGCGAATTGACCGTCGGCGCGGCACACGGGCTTCACGCCCGCCCCGCGGCACAGGTGTCGGCAGCGGCCAGGCGTTTCGACGCGGATATCACTCTGTCCGTGGCCGGACGCAAAGCGAGTGCGAAGAGTGCGGTTGCCTTGATGGCGCTCGGCGTGCGCTGCAACGACCGCGTGACCCTGACCGCATCGGGCGGCGATGCCCGCGAGGCCATCGATGCCGTGGCGCCGGTGATCGAAGCCAAAGGCGAAGAGACGCTTGTCGCCGCCACTCAGCCCGCGGCCGAGTCACGGCGTCAGATGAAGGACGCGCTCTGCGGCATCGGCGCGGCGCCGGGCATTGCGCTCGGCTGCGCCGCCCATCTGCGCGTTGCGGACCTACCCGTCGAGGAGGCGGGCGCGGGCATCGCGCATGAGACGAGCGAGCTGCGCCGCGCGCAGGCCGAAGTGCGCTCCCGTCTCGAACGCCTGGCCGCCTCGGGCGACCGCGCGCGCCGCGATATCCTCTCGGCGCACGTCGCGCTGCTGGACGACGAAGCCCTCACACATGCCGCCTTGGCGCTGATCGAGACGAACAAGAGCGCGGCCTTCGCGTGGCGCAAGGCGGTGCGCGGTGCGGCCGAGGCGCTCGAGAAAATCGCCGACGAACGCATGCGCGAGCGCGCGGGCGATCTCATCGACTTGGAGCGCCAGGTGATCGCGGCGCTCGGCGGCAACGCTCCCAGGCCTGCGGTTGCCATCCCGGAGCGCGCCATTCTGATCGCCGACGAGATTCTGCCGTCCGACCTCGCGGGCCTGGAGGCTTCGCGGCTTGCAGGTCTCGTGATGGCGCGCGGCGGGCCCACCTCGCATGTGGCGATCATGGCCGCCGGAATGGGGCTGCCTGCACTGGTCGGGGCCGGCCGCGGCGTTCTCGGCATCGCCGACGGCACGCAGGTGCTGCTCGATGCGGATGCGGGCGTGCTTTACCTGAAGCCCGACCAAATCCTGATCGGAAAGGCGAATGAGGCCGCGGCAGCCGCCGCTGAACGCAAGGCGCGGGTGCTGTCGCACGCGGGCCGGGACTGCCGCACGGCGGACGGAACCCGCATCGAAGTCTTCGCCAATCTCGGCAAGGGTGCCGATGAAGCCGCCGCCGCCGTTGGCTTGGGCGCCGAAGGATGCGGCGTGCTGCGCACCGAATTTCTGTTCATGGACCGCACCGCACCGCCCGGCGAGGACGAGCAGTACGCCGCCTACAAAGCCATCGCCGAAGCGCTCGGCGGCCGCCCGTTCATTCTGCGCACCTTCGATTTCGGCGGCGATAAGCCCGTGCCTTATCTGTCGTTCCCGCCGGAAGAGAATCCCGCGCTCGGCATCCGCGGCATCCGCGGTGCGGCGCTGTGGCCAGATCTGGTACGCACGCAGCTTCGCGCCGCCGTCCGCGCGGGTTCGAGCATCATGCTGCCGATGATCACGGCGCGCGACGAGATCGCCGCCGCCCGGGCGACGGTGGCCGCGATTTGCCGCGAGCTTTCGCTGCCCGAACCCCGGCTTGGCGCGATGATCGAGACGCCGTCCTCGGCGCTGCTCGCCGATCAGCTTGTGCAGGAGGCGGACTTCCTTTCCATCGGCACCAACGATCTCACGCAATACACCCTCGCCATCGACCGCGGCCACCGCCTGCTTGCCGGCCGGCTCGACGGCCTGCATCCGGCCGTCCTGCGCCTCGTCGCCCGCACCGCGGATGCTGCAAACGCGGCGGGCAAGCCGGTCGCTGTCTGCGGCGGCATCGCCGCCGATCCGCTGGCGGCGCCCTTGCTCGTCGGTCTTGGCGTCGGCGAATTGTCGGTGCCTGCGCCGGTCATCCCGAACCTGAAGGCCGCGATCGCCGGGTTGCGCATCGGCGAGTGCCGGGCGCTGGCGCGCGAGGCGCTCGCCCTCGATTCCGCCGCCGCCGTCCGGGCGCTGGTGCGCGCCCGCTTCTCGAAGGAGGCTTAGGACATGAAATCCGCCGTCGAGATTCTCCAGCCCCTCGGCCGCGCCCTGATGCTGCCGATCGCGGTGCTGCCGGTCGCGGGCCTGCTCCTGCGGTTCGGCCAGCCCGACATCTGGGATTGGCTCCATCTCGGCGCGATGATGCATCCCGTCCTGCCGTTCGTCGCCGCCGCAGGAAACGCCATATTCGCCAATCTCGGCCTGCTGTTTGCCGCGGGCGTCGCGATCGGCCTCGCCCGGGAAAATCACGGCGCGGCGGGGCTTGCGGGCGTCGTGTGCTTCGTCGTCACCACCGAAGGCGCCAAGGCGTTGATGGCCGTGCCGCCCGAAATGCTCGCCGGTTACAGCCCCAACGCGCAGGCGCTCGCAGCCGAGTCGTTCAAGGCGGCAGCGCTCGCCAAGCTCGGCGTGCCCACTGGCATCGCCTCGGGCCTGATCGCGGGCTGGCTCTACAACCGCTTCCACGACATCAGGCTGCCGGATTATCTCGCCTTCTTCGGCGGCCGCCGTTTTGTTCCGATCATCTCCGGTTTTGCCGCTCTGATCCTGGCGGCGCTCATCGGCCTCACCTGGTCGGCGATCTCGCAGGGCATGGACGAGGCGAGCCATGCGGTGCTGCGGCTCGGCGCTTTCGGACTGTTCATCTACGGTGCGCTCAACCGCATGCTCATCGTCACCGGCCTGCATCACATCCTGAACAACATCGCCTGGTTCATCCTCGGCGATTATCACGGCGTCACAGGCGATTTGAAACGCTTCTTCGCGGGCGACCCCACCGCCGGTGCGTTCATGAGCGGTTTCTTCCCGGTCATGATGTTCGGACTGCCGGCCGCCTGTCTTGCCATGTATCACACGGCGCGCCCCGAACGGCGCAAGGAGGTGGGCGGACTGCTCGCCTCGATGGCGTTGACCGCCTTCCTCACCGGCGTCACCGAGCCCATCGAGTTCAGCTTCATGTTCCTGGCGCCGCTGCTCTACGCCATCCATGCCGTTCTGACCGGTGTCTCGATGGTGGTGATGAACGCGCTCGGCGTCCGTCTCGGCTTCAGTTTCTCGGCCGGCGTGATCGACTATGTGATCAATTGGGGAAAATCCACCCGCCCGGAGCTGCTGTGGATCGTCGGGCCGGTCTACTTCGCGCTTTACTACGGCATCTTCCGCTTCACCATCACCTTCTTCGACTTGAAGACGCTCGGCCGCGAGGACGCCGCACAGCTCGGCGGCAAACCTGCGATCGATGCGGCCGGCCGGGGCCGCGCCTATGCCGATGCGCTGGGCGGAGCCACGAATCTCCGCGCGGTCGATGCCTGCACCACGCGTCTGCGCCTCGAAGTCGTCAATTCCTCATCCATCGACGAACCGCGGCTCAGGGCGCTCGGCGCGCGCGGCTTTGTGCGGCCTTCGCCCGCCAGTCTGCAGGTCGTGGTGGGGCCTGCCGCCGACCAGATCGCGGGCGAGATTCGTGCCGCCTTGGCCGGCGAGGCGAAGCCGGCCGGCACGATGCCTTCACCCGACGCCTTGATGCGTTCCTTGGGCGGGGCCGCCAACATCATGTCGGTTTCGGCGTGCTCCAGCCGTCTCGTCGTCGCGTTGCGTGCGCTTGCGTCCGTCGACGATACGGCGCTGCGCTCGCTCGGCGTTCGCGGGATCGCCAGGCTGCCTGGCAGCGTGCATCTGTTGCTCGGCCCGGGAGCGGAAGCCTTCGCTGCACAGTTCGCGCAGGTCTTGACGCGCGCCCGGGCGTGACGGCCGGCGGAAACGGCTGAGATGGAGCCGGCCGAATGGGTGACGGCCGACTTTCTCGCGGCGCGATCACGGCCTGATGGTGACCATCACCGCCGCATAGCCCGGCACCGTGGCGGTGAATCCGCCCTGCGCCGGCGCCAGATCGGCGTGTTTCCACAGATCGCGCACGGCCGCCTTGAGGCGGTCGGGGTATTCGAGTTGCTCCCAGGTGACGGTGATGTCCAGCGGCTCGGCCGAGCGGTTGAGCAGCACGACGGCGCGCCCGCCGTCCTTGATCGGCCGCGCCCACACCTCGCGCTCGCCGTCCTTGAAGACGCGATGCGCCTCGATGCCAAGTGGGTCCTGGTCGACCGCGATCACCTCTTTGTTGGTCAGGATCGAGCGCGTCTCCTCGCTCATGTTGGCCATGTCGTTTCCGGCGATCAGCGGCGCGGCGAGCACGGCCCACAGGCTGAAATGGGCGCGGTACTCGTCGCCGGTCATGCCGCCGTTACCGAGCTCCAGCATGTCGGGATCGTTCCAGTGGCCCGGCCCCGCATAGGGCCAGAGGTCCGCCTGCATGTCGACGATGTTGAGCATGCCGATCGAATAGCCGTTGGCGCTCTTGCCTTCCCAGGCGTCGTAGATGTCGCCGGTCGTGCGCCACAGATTGCCGATGTTCTTCGCCCACAGCCACGGGGTGTTGTCGCCCCACTCGCACAAGCTGAATACGATCGGCCTTCCCGAGGCTTGCAGCGCCCGGCTCATGGCGAGGTAACTCGCCTGGGCGTTTTGCTTGCCGGTGTTGCACCAGTCGTATTTCAGGTAATCGACGCCCCAGGCCGCGTACTGCTTGGCGTCCTGGAATTCGTGGCCGCGGCTGCCCTCATAGCCGCCGCAGGTCCTGGTTCCGGCGTCGGAGTAGATGCCGAACTTGAGCCCCTTGGAGTGAACGTAGTCGGCCAGTCTCTTCATGCCGGACGGGAATTTCTTGGGGTCGGCCTGGATGTTGCCGTTCTTGTCGCGTCCCGCCTGCCAGCAGTCGTCGATCACGATGTATTGATAGCCCGCGTCGCGCATGCCCGATGTCGCCATCGCGTCGGCCTGGGCGCGAACGATCTTCTCGTTCACGTTGCAGGCGAACTTGTTCCAGCTGTTCCACCCCATCGGCGGAGTCAGGGCCAGTCCGTTCGGCGTCCCCTCCAGCGGCTCGGCCGCGCCGCGCGCGTTCGCGGGCACGGTTATCAAGGCGGCCAGCACGGCGATGCATATCGAAAATCTCATGAGGGGCCTCCGCTCCTGTCCGGCGCGACATGCGCGCTTGGGCGGATAGTGCCTGTTGTGCTGGCGCATACGCCAATGAGAAATCGTCGCAAACCGCACCGCGTCGCAGCCGCACGAAAGACTAGCGGGCCTGGGCGGCGGATCGTGCCTGTTGGCGTTCGTACGCGGCCGCATAGCGTTGGGCGATGACCGCGCAGGCCATGAGCTGCATCTGGTGGAACAGCATCAGAGGCAGGATCATCGGCCCAAGCTGGGCGGGGGGGAACAGCACGCCGGCCATCGGCACGCCCGAAGCCAGGCTCTTTTTCGAGCCGCAGAACACCACCGCCGTTTCGTCCGCGCGCGACAGCCCGGCGCGCCGCGATACGAACGCGGTGGCGATGAGCGCGATGGCCAGAATCAGCGCGTTCAACCCGAAGGTGAGGCCGAGATCGCCCCACGAGTAGCGGTGCCAGAGGCCTTCGATCACCGCGGCGCTGAAGGCGGTATAGACCACCAGCAGGATCACACTGCGATCGACCTTGCCGATGATCGTCCGGTTCCTCGTCAAGAAGCCCGCCGTCAGCGGCCGCGACAGGTGCCCGAGCACGAACGGCAGCAGAAGCTGCAGCATGATCGACTTGAGCGCATCGAGCGGGAACCCGCCGCCGCTCGATCCTCCGAGCAGCAGGAGGCCGGTGAGCACGGGCGTGACGAAGGTGCCGATCAGGTTCGAGGCCGAGGCGCTGCACACCGCCGCCGGCACGTTGCCGTGCGCGATGGACGTAAAGGCGATCGACGACTGCACCGTGGAAGGCAAAAGACACAGGAACAGGATTCCGTCGCCGATGGCCGGATTGAGCCAGCCGTGGCCCAAGGCGCGCAGGATCAGCCCCATCGCCGGGAACAGCACGAAGGTGGAGGAGAGCGCCAGCGCATGGATGCGCCAGGCGCCCGCGCCCGCCAGGATCGCCTCGCGCGACAGCCGCGCCCCGTGGAGGAAGAAGAGCAGGGCGATCGCCCCGTCGGTGATCCAGCCCATGATGCGGGCGGTTTCGCCCGCGCACGGCACCAGGCTCGCCAGCGCTACGGTCAGAAGCAGCGCGACGATGAACGGGTCGATTCTGAGTTTGGGCAGGGTCAGCTGGAATGCTCTGAAGGCGGACGCCGCCGATTCTGAACGGATGTGCGCGCCGGCACAACCCTCGGCGTCCAATCCTCCTATTCGGCAGCGGTCAGGGCCGCGTGCAGGGGCCAGCCCGATGCGGCCGGTCCCACCTCGACGCCCGCATGAAGCCGCGCGGCCGCAGCCAGCGCCTGTTCGAACTGAGGCCGGTTCAGCTTGCCGGCCAGATACAGGGCCATGACCCCGTGCAGCGCGGACCACAGCACCGCGCCGCGGATTTCGCGTGGAGCATCCTCCGGACCGGCGGCAACGTCGTTCATGGCGGCGCGGACCCGCTCGCAGTGGAGCGCCAGCTCGGCCGCCTCGGAGTTTTCGGTCTGAAAGAGGTCGAACATCAGCCGGTACGTCACGGGGTCCTCCAGCGCGAATCGAACATAGGCTCGCAGCACCCCCGCCGCGTCGGATTGCAGCCGCGCCACGGTCAGCACATCGGCGAGGCGGGCGAATCCGCGCGCGCGAATGTGTCCGAGGATTTCATCCTTGTCCTCGAAATAGCGGTAGGCTGTCATCGGGCTGACATGCAGCCGCTTGGCCAGCTCGCGCATGTTGAATCCGTTCATGCCGCGCTCGACCAGCAGCTCCGAGGCCGCCTCGCACAGCCGGTTGCGGAAATCCGCGATGGTCAAGGGGGTGATGACTCGGGGCATCTCCTTCGTCCTGTCGACGCCTCAATCGGACGCGCCCGGACCGGCCGGTATTCCCGGTGCGGCTATTCAGGTTTGCGTGAGAGTGCTTTACCCTGCGTCGGCCAGCGAGGTGCCGCATGTTCAAGAAGACCCTTTACGCCGCCGGTCCCGACAGCATGGCGGGCGCGAGCAACCAGGCCTTGCGCGAACGCTATCTGATCGACGGCATCTTCGCGGATGGCGCCGTGACGTTGACGCTGACCCACACCGAACGGCTGGTGATCGGCGGTGCGGCGCCCGTCGGGAATGCACTCCGCCTGCCGGTGCAGGAAGAGCCGGAATCGGCGAAGGGCAAGCCGTTTCTGGAGCGTCGCGAGATGGGCATCGTCAATGTCGGCCGCGGCACCGGGCGCGTGACGGTCGACGGCAGGCGCTTCGACATGGCGCGCTACGACGGACTTTATGTCCCGATGGGCAGCGCGGAGGTCGTATTCGAAAGCCAGGATGCGGAGACGCCCGCCAGGTTCTACCTTGCCTCGACCCCGGCCCAAATCCGCACGGAGATCGTGAACATCGCGATCGAGGACGCCGTTCCGCTTGAGCGCGGCGCGCTCGCGACGTCGAACGAGCGGACGATCTATCAATACATGGTCCCGGCGACCTGCAGGACGGCGCAACTCCTCCTCGGCGTCACCTTCCTGCATCGGGGCAGCGTCTGGAACACGATGCCGCCGCACCGGCACGAGCGCCGGGCCGAGGCGTATTTCTATTTCGATCTGGAGCCGGACGCCCGCGTCTTCCATTTCATGGGCGAGCCGGAAAATCTGCGCCATATCGTGGTCGCCAACGAAGAAGTGGTGGTGGCCCCGCCCTGGTCGGTTCACATGGGCGCCGGCACCAGCGCCTATGCCTTCATCTGGGCGATGGGCGGGGAGAATCTCGATTACGCCGACATGGATGCCGTGGACATCCGTGAACTC
>DATKOE010000046.1:0-12125 GCA_035524815.1 Rhizomicrobium sp. | reverse complement strand
TCTCGACGCCGCAGCTCCAACCCAGGCGTCCTTCCGCCTCCTTTTCCACCGGTTCTGCGGAGACTCGGCTGCGCAGGCTCTACCCTTGCCTAACGGCAGGCGTCTGAGTATCTCGTCTCCCCAGGCACGCCGGCTTAGCTCAGTTGGTAGAGCACCTGATTTGTAATCAGGGGGTCACAGGTTCGAGTCCTGTAGCCGGCACCACGATTTCAACGACTTAACGATCGAACCTTTCGGAAGCCTTCTATGCAGGTACCAAACAAATAGGTACCGGCCGTATCTGATCTGTCGAGGAGCCTTTGAGCGATGTGCGCCCGCTGAATTCCGCGCTCGATTTGGCTTGGCTCACCTCGTCGAGCGGCAGCTGGCAAACGCGTGCCAAAAGTGCCGCAGTTCACAGACACAGCATGTGAGAAGGGACGTACCGCTCCGCAACACGCGGCCGGGATGTTTGCGGCTCAAGTCAAGGGATTCCCGAGAGGCGAACGGCAAAGGCCGCAGGCGCTCGGTACGAGAGTGACGAGTGCGGTCGCAGGCTTGTCGTCGAGCCGCACGAGACGGTCACTTCACCTCGACCATACTGTCGCCACTCCTGAAAACTGGTAGAGTCACCACCAGGGTCGATCAATCGGTCCCGTCACGCTTTTGGGACGAAGGTGGCAGACTTTCTCGGTGCAGCGAGAGCCAAGAGGCTCGATCGGGTTGCCGCCGCCTACGCAGTGGCGGGTTGGTTCGTGGTCCAGGCCGCCTCGATCATCCTGCCGACGTTCGGAACGCCGGCCTGGGCGCTTCGAACCCTCATCGCCATCGCGCTCGTCGGTTTTCCGATAGTGCTGTTCGTGGCCTGGTTTTCCATCCCGCATCCCCATCCGGATGCGACTCCGCGGCGCGGAGGCCTCGAGCGCGGAGAACTCATGTTGCTCGGGCTCCTGGGAGGCGTGCTGCTGCTTTCGATGGCGCAGCTCATCTTTCAGGTTGTGGGCACGTCGACCGCAACGAAGATCGCCGACGCCTCTTCTCGCTCGGCCCCTCCAAGAGCTGGTCCGGCGGCAACAGGTTCCATGCGCGTTGCGATCATTCCGTTCGACATCGTCGGAACCCAATCCGACGCAACCCGCGCGTTTGCCGACACGCTCCTGGACAAGATTGTCGGAACACTCGCGGCCAACCAGGTCGATACCGTTTCGCGCCAGGACAGTCTCTTGCTTCGCGGCGGAGCCACGAAGGCAAGCGCAATGCTCGCGGAGCTTGGCGTCGGGTTGACACTGGAAGGCTCGGTCCAGAACGACGGCAAGACCATAACGGTGCAGTTGCATCTCGACGATGTGAAACGGCACCAGACTCTTTGGTCGAAGGAGTTTGCGGGACCGGCCGATTCACCCGAACCATTGCAGACGCAGGTTGCCTTGCATGCGACCGATGTCACCCGCTGGGCGGTGTCGCCGAGATTAAAGGACATCCGGTCCGACCCTTCGCTGGTGTCGGCTTATCTCGAAGGTGAGGACGAAGCCATGAATGAGGGCGGTGGGCGCGCCCTGGCCATCGCCCGCGACCTCGTCGCGCGGGCGCCGCGTTTCGCCGCCGCTCACACGCTGTTGGCTTCGATGGTCGGCCAGGAAAACGGACTGGAGGTTCTCACGCCTGAGGCGCGTGCCGAATCGACGCGAGAGGCGAGGTTCTCGATCGCACTCGATGGCGGCGACGGACAGGCCTACGGTCTGATCGCCATGCAGCTGCCAGCTCGGTCGTTCAAGGAACGGGAGGCGTTGCTTGCCAAGGGGCTCTCGGTGGAGCCTGGCAGTCCGACCGCAAATTGGGAATACATATTCGAAGTCCTTGCCTCCACCGGCCGCACCGAAGAAGCGATCGCACAGGCGCGAACAGCCGGGCAATTCGCGCCCTTTGCCGTATGGCTGGCCGCTGCTCTGCCGTTCACACTTGCAAGCGCTGGACGGATTGATGAAGCGCGCGATGCCCTTGCCGAAATGAGGAGCAAATGGCCGGACGATCCCGATACGACTTTCAAGTCGGCCGAGCTTGCCGTCGAAAGCCGGCAACCACCTTTCACCCGCGCGTTTGCCCTGCTGAACGACACCGGTCTCAAGAGCGTTATGGAGCGCCCGCCCTGGGGCAAGCCGGGCACGACAAATGTTTGGCGTACCGCAATAGAGGCTCGGACCGGTTCCGCCGAGGACGTGCGCTCGGCAACTCAACTCATCACAAGGTCTGTCGACGACGGAACCATTGATCCATATCTTGCCATCTCATTTCTTTGTTCGCTTGGCGACGTGGAGGGCGCGTTTCGCGTGGCAGATCGAAACCTGACATCGGCCAAGTTTGGTCGACTCATGGGAAAAGATCTTTGGTTCACGCTGTCCAGGCTGTTCGACACTCAAACCGCCGAAATGCGTCGCGATCCTCGCTTCATGCCGCTGATGCAACGGTTAGGACTCGTGGACTACTGGCGCTCGACCGGCCACTGGCCGGATTTCTGCTCGGAGCCCGGACTGCCCTACGACTGCAAGGCCGTCGCGGCAAAACTCGCAGCAACGTCGTCCGCGGGCGCGCAGCACTGACAAATGCTTCAGCGACCGGTCGCGGTGCGGCATAGCCGGTTCACGGCAGAGTTTGATACGAAGGATCTGTGCCGCAAGCATGGCATCAGCGACGCCACATTGTAGTCAGGGGTCACAGGTTCGAGTCCTGTAGCCGGCACCGGAAGCCGCAGGCACAAGCCTGCACGCAATCCGGCGCCGGTCGCGAAGTGCTAGGCGGTAGCCGGCATCGCCGCCTGATAGGCGCTCCGCAGCTCCTTGAAGAGTGCGAACGGGAATTTGATCGGCACGTCCTCCAGCGAGGCGGCGAGCATTTCGAGATGGGCTTCGAACCCGGCCGCGGTGCGCGGCGCGTCCTCGGAGTTGGGGATCGAGACCGTCACGACCAGACGCGTGCCGCCGGGCGCGATGCTGCTCTCGAAGCGCAGCGGGCGCTGCGGCTGGCCGGGGCTGCTCCACGAATATTCCAGGAGGAAGGGAATCTGGATCGCCGTCACGGTGCTTTCGATGACGATGCCGCTGTCGGCGAAATCCAGCTTCACCGCGCCGCCGATGCGCATCTCGATCTTTCCCGGCGCCAGCCACTCGGCGAGGCGCGCCGGCTTTGTCAGCCGTTCCCAGATCTGTCCCGGCGCGCAGGCGAAGACGCGCTCGATGCGAATTTCATGGCGATCCTGTTTGGGGACGATGCGTCCCCTGATGGCGGCCTTCTCGGTCACGATGGATTCCCTGATGGATGGAACTGGCGCGGATACTGTGGAGGCTCTGCGCCGCTCTCTTGATCTGGATCAACCCGACCGGGCGGCAGACGGCCGCACAACGAGCGCAACGCCCGCTTGAAGCAGGCGGGCAGCGGCGTCAGCGCCATGGCCAGGCGCGGGTGTTACTCCGTTCCCCAGCGTCCGTGGTACCATGCAGCTGCTCTGGGAGAGCCGAATGACAAACGGCGAACAGAAAATGCTCGTGCGCGGGCTGGCGGCCGGCATGCTCATCGGGGTGGCGATCGGCCTCGTCATCGCGTTGTTCATTGTAATGAAGCCGCATGACGGGGCCGCCCAGGCAGCCCTTCTGGGCGTCGGCATCGCGGCGTCGACCGCCGTTGTGCTTTCGCTCTGGGCCGCGTTCCGCACCCAGCTGAGCCGCGATGATGAGATCAAAGGTCCGAAGCGCCGCTGACGAGGCTCGCGCGCGTGCTCGGAGATGGCGGACTTCAGCGGTGGGCTAAGCGCAATGGCAAACCAGCAAGCGCAAACCATCCGCCTTCGCATCCTCTACGACGGCACGCCGCCCAATGTCTTGGATGGCGGTGCAAGAGATTTCGGGCTGCAGGACAAGGCGAACGGGCTGCTCCTCGGGAAAGCCGAAGCCACGCACGCGAACCACATGCGCCTCGGCCACGGCAAGGCGCTCGCGCGGGTGCGCGCGCGTAAACGCGGTCGCGCAATCCTGCGTCAGGCGAGCAGGCGGTACATGCCGTACAGCGACGTGCCCGCCAGCAAGGTGACGCCGGAAATGAACAACCCGTTGGTCAGGATGGAGCCCTCGCCCTCGGTCTCTTCGCTCTCGGCGAAGTACTCGCGGTAGGCGCCCCAGCCGACCAGAAGAAGGCCCACAATGGCCACGGCCCAGATCATCGCGTTGCCCCGATCTTCGGACTCGCGGATTCTGCAGCGGCTGCGCCGCCGCGCAAGCGGTATCGGTCCCGGCAGGCTCCCTGTGGATGATAATTTGTCAGGATAAAAATCTTTGAGGTAGGACTTGACACCCGAATGGCTATGTCTATCTGTTCCTGAAATGTTCTTGGACCAAAGCATTCCATCACCTGCAGGCCTTTGGGCCGATGAGATTTTGCTCACGCGAACCCTCCGGGCGGCGCGCGGGGCATCTCGCATCGCTATGGCTCGGCCGCCGTGCCGAGAAGCCGAGGCGTGCGCGACTGGTGTCGCTCGATATGCGCCAGGGGCACGCTCCACGGACGCTCCCTGCGCGTTGCCGGTGCCCTTGAAGGAAGGTGTTTTCTCAACCCTCTCAATGCTTTGAGGACAAATTTGCCGAGGTTGAATTCGACTTTTGGAGATTCAGGCCCCCCGGGCCGAATTGCAGCCCGAGCGCGTCGGGCCGCCGGCGAACGCGCCGCCGGGCCCCGGCGTGACTCCGCCCGCCGTCACCGCGCAGGTCTTCCGGGCCCCGTGTCAGACCGCGGTCTGCCCGCCGTCGACGCGCAGCACCTGGCCGGTCGTGTAGCCGCCGCGCATCAGATAGAGGTAGGCCTCGGCCACCTCGCTTGGCTCGCCGATCCGCCGGATCAGCTGGCGCTCCGTCATCTTCTGGAACCGGTCCTCGCGCTGCTCGGCCGGAATCGTGTTCCAGATGTCGGTGCGGATCGCACCGGGACAGACTCCGTTGACGCGCAGGGGCGCCAGCTCCACCGCCAGCGCGCGCACCAGGTGCTCGATGCCGCCGGCCATCGCGGTGCTGACCGGCGAACCCTTGCGCGGCTTGTGCGCCACCGTGCCGTCGGTCAGCGTGATCGAGCCGCCGGCGCGCAGCTGCTTGCGCGCATGCTTGACGCAGGCGAGCGCGCCCCAGAAGCGCACCGCGAACGCCTCGCGCGCCTGATCGAGGTCGAGCTGCTCGATGCTTGTCGGGTTGCGGAACGAGCCCCAGTCGCCGGCCGTGAACACCAGGTGATCGAACGATCCTGCCTTGTCGAAGAACGCCGCGACGCTCGTCTCGTCCTTCACGTTGATGGCGTGGCCCTTGCCGCCCGCGAGCCTCCCGGCCGCGGCGCCGACCTTGCCGGCGTCGCTCGAGCCGACGATGACTTCGGCGCCATCTTCGAGCGCGGCCTTCGCCACGGCGAAGCCGATCCCCGACGTGCCGCCGATTACCACCACGCGCTTTTGCCGCAGGCTCATATGCGTCCTCCGTTTTCTCGCCGCCTCGACACTAGACGCCGTGCCCGGACCCGCCAACCGCTCTTGACGCCACTGCCGCCTGCACCCGACGCTTGCGGCAACGAAAGTATCGGGAGGACCGGATGATCACCTTCACCCGCGAGCGCAGCGAGAACGGCGTCACCGAACGGCTGTTCGATCTCACCGTCGACGGCGAACGCGTTCCCGCCGTGATCTGGGCGCCCGAGGGCGCGCGCGGCGAGCGCCCGCTGGTCCTGATGGGACATGGCGGCTCGCAGCACAAGAAGATCAACACGCTTGCCGCCCGCGCCCAGCACTACGCGCGGCGCCTCGGCTACGCCACGCTCGCGATCGACGCGCCGGGACACGGCGACCGCATCAGCCGCGAGCAGGCTGCGAAGCTCGCCGAGGAGGTCGGTGCCCGCGTCCGCGGCGCCGCCGGCAGCAATCCGGCGATGTCGGCCGAGATGATGAAGATGATGCAGGAGCGCACCCGCCGCGCCGTGCCGGAATGGAAGGCTGCGCTCGACGCCGTGCAGGGTCTCGACTTCGTCGGCAAGCATCCGCAGATTGGCTACTGGGGCGTCTCGATGGGCACCGCGATCGGCGTGCCGTTCGTCGCCAGCGAGCCCCGGATCAAGTGCGCCGTGTTCGGCCTCGCCGGCCTCCGCCCGGGCCAGAGCGCATTCGAGGACGCGGCCAAGGCCATCGCCATCCCGGTCGAGTTCGTCTTCCAGTGGGAGGACGCCGTCGCGCCGCGCGAGAACGGCATCGCGCTGTTCAACGCCTTCGGCTCGAAGGAAAAGACGATGCACATCAATCCCGGCGGCCATGTCGAGATCCCGAACTTCGAAGGCGCGTCCTGGGAGCGCTTCTTCGTGCGCCACATCGGCGTCGCCAGGGAGCACGCGCGGGCGGCCGCCTGAGGGGTGCGGCGGGCGGCCCGATTGTCCGGCCGCCCCGGCTGTACTATCCGCCCTGGGACTGTTTCTGCCGGGAGCGGCGTTCACCGGGGTCTGCCGTTGCGGCAGCCGGCGCGCTGAACCGAACACGCCGCTTTGTCCACCACCGACTGAGAGTTTGAATGCGCGATGTTGTAATCGCCCGCCAGTTTCGCGGGCCGCCCAATTCCGGCAACGGCGGGTATGTCTGCGGCGTCCTCGGCAAGGAGTTCGCGGGCCCCGCCACCGTCGCGTTGCGGGCGCTCATCCCGCTCGACGTCGCGCTCAGGCTCGACCGCACCGGCGATGCCGTGCGCCTGACGGGGGCTGACGGCACGCTGATCGCCGAAGCGACGCCCGCGGCCGCGCTGCCCCTGCCCGATCCGCCTCCGCCGCCCACGCTCGAAGCGGCGCGCGCCGCGGGACTGCACTGTCCCGTGGTCGAGAAGCCCTTCCACCCGCCCTGCTTCACGTGCAGCTCGATCCGCGAGGAAGGCGACGGCCTGCGCGTGCTTCCCGGCCAGATCGAAGGCGCCCCGCCCGGGCATATCGCCTGCATCTGGACCCCGCATCCGTCATTTGCCGGGGCTGACGGCACCATTCCGGCTGAGATCGTCTGGGCTGCCCTCGATTGCCCGGGCTCGCTCGCCTGGATCGTGAAAGCCGGCATGGGCGGCGGGTTGCTCGGCACGATGAGCGGCGAAGTCCTGCGCCTGCCGCGCGCCGGCGAGCCCACGATCGTGACGGCCTGGCCGATCAGGCAGGACGGACGCAAGTTCGTCGCTGGCGTCGCGCTGTTCGATGGAGAAGGCGCGCTGATGGCGCGCGCCTCGCAGATCTGGATTTCGCGCGGTCAGCCGAAAGGCTGATCAGCCGGCTGGCGGGACGTTTGCGGCGTCGCTGTACGGCATGGGGCGGAACGTGTCGGCCGCATGTTGCGCAGCGGCAAGGTCGTCGGCGCTGAGCTGGGTGCGGAGCGCATCGACCCGCTGCTTGGACTCGGCGTCGCCCTGGCGGCTCGCCACCGTGTACCACTTGTAGGCGTCGAGTAGGCTCTGCGGCACGCCCTCGCCCCGCTCGTACAGCACGGCGAGATTGAACTGGGAGTCGACGTAGCCCATTGCGGCGGCGCGCGAGAACCAGCGCACCGCTTCCGGCAGGTTCTTTTCCGTGCCGAGGCCCTGCGCGAAGGCGATGCCGAGATTGTGCATGGCCCGGCGGTTGCCCTGGAGCGCGGAAGCTTCATACCACTGCAACGCCTTCGCGGCGTCGGCCGGCGTGCCCGTGCCCTGCTGATACAGCGTTCCGAGCAAATACTGCGCGACCGGCTGGCCATGAACGGCTGCCAGCGTCAGCCAGTGCACCGCAGCCGACGGGTTCTTGGCCGTATCGGTCCCGTGCAGATACCTCGTGCCGATGGCGAACTCGGCGGCCGCGTCACCCGCCTGGGCGCGCGTGGTCAGCTGATCGAGCGCCGTCTGGTGCCGCGGCGGGATCCTGTGTGGCGTTGCCGCCGCCATCCGGACCGGAACGGTGACCACGGCATGGGCCATGGCATCGTGCCGCCCGTCATAGACGCCCTTGCTGAAGGCGATGCCGGCACCCACGACGAAGGCCAGCAGAACCAGGCCGCCGGCCAGCATGTAGCGCGACTTGTTCTGACGTTCCTTCAGCGCCCTTTCATTGACTTCCGCTTCCGCCGTCGCGGCCGCGTTCGCCGCAATGACCGACTTGCGCATCTCGGCGATCACCGATTTCGGCAAAGTATCGCCCTGGCGTATTTCGATTGCAGGCTCGGCGGCATCATCCGCCTTGCCTTCGGTCTCGGGCTCAGGTGCAGCTTCCGGCTCCGGCGCAGCCGCGGCATGAGGCGGAGCTTCCGGTTCGGCCTCCGCGTGTGGTGCGAGTGCCTCTTCCGGCTCTGCCACAGGGGGCGGTACTGCCTCCGCTTCCGGCACAGCCTCGGCCTTGGGTGCGTTGGCCGCCTTCGGCTCTGCCGCGGGAGCAACAGCGCGCGCCGCCGGCGGCTTGTTCTCGGCAAGGGCCGCACGGGCGACGCCCTCCACCGTCTGGATTCGAAGCGAGGTCTCGTTCAGCGCGGCACGGACTTCATTCGAGGACGTCTTGAGTCGCGCTTCGGCGCTCTCGGCCCGCTCGGTCAGGTCCTTGACGGCCTGCTCCAGCATCTTGATCTGCTCTTCGGCAGCGGCCGCGGCAGCGCGGCCGGCCTTCTCGACCTGCGCATGGCGGCTCTCCATGGTGGTCATCGCACGCTCGAACTCGCGCAGGCGGCGCTCGAGCCATGCATCAGGCGCGCGCGGCGCCTTGTCTTCGACCGGCTCGCTTTCGATCACGCGCTCCGCCTTCATCTCGCCGCCCTCCGTGGCCGCAGGCCCGCTGGTCGTGTCCGGCGCGCGCGTCACTTCGGCGCGGCGCGCGAATGGGCGCTCGCCCGATGCCGGCGCAGCAGGCGACGGCTGGGATGCTGCTGGCGCTTCCTTCGCCGTTTCGTTCATCTCTGCCGGTTGCGCGACAGGTGCGACGGGCTCTGCCTCTGCCTGGCGCGGCATGGGCAGGATCACTGCCGACCCCGCCGGCTCCGGCGCCGCATGCGCCTGCCAGTCGATATCGTGCAGCATGCGTGCAAGCGCTGTAATGTCGTCCGAGACGATCGACAGCAGCAGGTCGTCCTTGCGCGTGAACTGTTGGTAGACGATCGCGCGCTGCAATCCGGCCTCGAGGGCCACCTTGCTCAGCGAAAGCGCTTCGATGCCTTCGCGCTCCGCAACGACACGCGCGGCGGCCAGAATGGCGGCACGCACAGCCTTGCGCTCCACCGGGCCGTCATTCGTCGAATTGATCTGTGCAACACCCTCAGCCATGCGAAAACTATGGCAGACAGGCCCTTACTAAAGGTCAAACTCGAAGTTTGTTTTCTATGTGATTTGTCCTCATTTTGGGGCACCCGAGCTATAGTTGTCGGAAACACTCCTGGAACCACATATGGGTGGCGCGACACGAGTTCCCGTCGATGGCGTCTGCGACGCCCGCTTCGCACGCGTGCGTGAAGAGTTTCTTCATAATTTCGCCGCGCGCGACGAGCGGGGCGGCGCGGTTGCGGTCTGGCATGACGGCCGTCCGGTGGTGGATCTTTGGGGCGGATGGGCGGACGTCGCGCGCACCAAGCCGTGGCAACGCGAGACGATCGTGAACTTCTTCTCGGTCAGCAAGGCGCTGTGCGCCATCGCCTGCCTGCGGCTCGTCGACAGCGGAACGCTCGACCTCGACCGCACGGTGGCTTCCTACTGGCCCGAGTTCGAAGCCGGCGGAAAGGGCGCCATCACCGTGCGTCAGCTCCTCTCGCACCAGGCTGGCCTCCCCGCGATTCGCAAACCCCTGCCCGACGGCGCCGCCATGGAATGGGCGACGATGGCCGGCGCGCTTGCAGAACAGCCGCCATGGTGGGCGCCCGGAACTGCGCACGGCTATCACGTCAACACATTTGGGTTTCTCGCCGGCGAACTCGTGCGCCGCATCTCGGGACGCAGCATCGGCACGCTCCTGCGCGAAGACGTCGCCGGTCCCCTCGCCGCCGATGTCCACATCGGGCTTCCATCGTCCGAGCATTCACGCGTGTCGGAGTTCAAGTGGCCCGGCAATCCGGCGAAGCCCGATCTCTCGGACGACAACGCGCTGATGCATTGGAACACGTACTGGAACCCGCCCGGTTTCTCGGGCTCGCACTGGGTCAATCATCCGCGCTGGCGCGAGGCTGAGGTGCCCTCCACCAACGGGCATGGCAATGCCCGCGGCATCGCGCGTGTCTACGCCGCGCTCGCCAATAACGGCGCGGTCGACGGCATACGCATCTTGACTCCCGAGGTCCTTGCGCTCGGCACGGAAGAGCAGGTCAACGGGCACGACGTCATCAACAACCGGCCGAGCCGTTTCGCCATCGGGTTCCAGCTCACCCAGCCCGAACGGCCGCTCGGGCCGAACAAGAGCGCGTTCGGTCATTTCGGCGCCGGCGGATCTCTCGGATTCTGCGATCCGGAGGCGCGCATCGCCTTCGGCTATGTCACGAACGACATGGGGCCGCGCTGGCAGAATCCGCGAAATCGCGCACTGATCGATGCGGTCTACGACGCGCTTTAAGGCCCGCTATTCGGCTGCGGCGGGCACTGCGGGCGGCAGCTGCCTCGGCCGGTTCACCACGCGCATCAGGATGTTGATCGCGACGATCGTCGCAACATAGGCGGTCAGCTGTGCGCCGTTCGGCTGGTCGCTGTAGCCGACCAGAGTGTGCAGCATGCGGCCGATGATCCCCGCTATGCCTTCGCCACCTTCGGGCAGAAGCCACGACGTATCCCACAAGGGCATCATCCAAACTTGGAGGTAACCGGCATTCTGGATGAAGAGCACGGCCTGCGATGCCATGCCGGCGGCAAGCAGCGTGATCAGCCATCCGGTCACCGCGAACAGCCGGTGCGCCGGGATCGAGAGCAGCCCGAAGTACATCAAGGCCGATACCGTCGCGCCGGCGAGAAGGCCCAGCGCACCGCCCCCAACCAGCGACGCCGCCGAAGTACCGCCTTGCGCCACGATGCCATAGAGAAAGAGAACGACTTCCGATCCTTCGCGCAGCACTGCAACGCCCACCACTACGGCGAGCGCCGTAAGGGTCCGATTGCCGGCCGTCACGGCGGCGCCGACGGCGCGCATCTCGCGCGCGATCTCGCGCCCGTGGCTAGCCATCCAGACATTGTGCCAGGTGAGCATTGCCACGGCGAGCAGGAGGACCGTGGCGTTGAAGAGCTCCTGGCCGGAGCCCTGGAACATTTCGCCGATCTGGCTCGCGAATGCGGCGACAAGGCATGCGCCGGCGACGCCGGCAGCGATCCCGAATCCGACCCACCAGCTTCGACGGGCGACGCCTTTGGTCGCGGCAAGCACGATTCCGATGATCAGTCCGGCCTCGATGACCTCGCGGAAGACGATGATCAGGCTCGACAGCATGAGCTACTCCGCAATCACGACGCCCTGCGCCGTCTCGGAGTGGTACTCGCCCATGAACGGATATCGCCCCGGCGAAAGCGGTCGCAGACGTACATTGCCAGAACTGTGACCAGCGACGACCTTCTCGACCTTGAGCGAGGTCGAGTCGAACTCCTCGGCCGTATCGTCGTTGTTGGTCAGCGCGATGACGTTTGGCTGGCCCGCCTTCACGTGGATCACGGCGGGAGTGAACTTGTGGTTCTTGAGCGTGACCGGGATTGGCGTATCGGCCAGCGCCGATGTAGCAAGCCCGAGCATTGCGGCAGCCAAGAGAAAGAATCTGAACGACAAAGCGGTATTCCTGATTGAAGCGACGCCAATGTAATCGCAACTCATTCTCAAGTAAATCGGGCAATCTAAAGTTGCTTGATGATTTCCTACAACCGAATCACTATCCCTGCGCGTCCTGCGACGCGCGTGCCCGCGTAACAGCTGCCGCCAGGCAGCGCGTCTGCGTCTCCAGAAAACAAGACACACGGAACACCTTCCATGGGGGAGAGGGAAGTTCGCGCGCTGGCGCCGGGGCCGCGCGACAGTGCTCTGGCAGATGGTCAGGGCGATCTCTTCGCGTTCGAGGCCGCGAACGGCCTTGCGATGCGAACGCCCAATCTCTCGGCGCGAACGGTCATCACCCGCGCGCAGTCCTCGTGCCTCCT
>DATKOE010000045.1:0-4436 GCA_035524815.1 Rhizomicrobium sp. | reverse complement strand
ACGCGTGCGACCGCCTTCATCCGGCCGGCGCGATCTATTTCATGATGGACGAGAAGGACGTGCAAGCGGCGCTGAGCCATCCGTCCGCGATGGTCGGCTCCGACGGGTTGCCGTTCGACACCCATCCTCATCCCCGCCTGTGGGGCACGTTCCCGCGCGTCTTGGGGCATTATGTACGCGAGCTGAAGCTGTTCCCGCTGGAAGACGCAGTGCGGCGCATGACGTCGCTGCCGGCCGAGACGTTCGGGTTGACGGCGCGCGGTGCGCTCAAGCCTGGCTATTACGCCGACATCTGCATCTTCGATCCCGAGACGGTCATCGACACGGCGGATTTCGCCAATCCCATTTCCGCGGCGAAAGGCATCGAACTCGTGCTGGTGAACGGTGAAGTTGCCTACGGCGGATCGAGCGTTGCACGCGGCGGAAAAGTTCTCTTGCGACAGGAATTGCAGGCGGAAGCGAAAGCGCTCGCTTGAGCACACGATGCGGGCGGGGCGCCCGCGCTCCCGGGGCATCGCGAGGGCTGCGAGGCTGATCTGTCGCCACAAGGCTGGTTTCGAAAGCCGGTTCGGACATTTGAACGATGCCCTGGGAGCGCGGGCGCCCCGCCCGCTTCTGCCGCCAGCACAAGAAGCACTATGCGCGTCTGACGGCGCGTATACGAAGAAGAGTCACAGCCACGCCCACGGTGCGCGCTCCTACGGTCTGGTACAATTTCGCGCGGATCAATTCGGCAGTGCAGATGTCGCCCGCCACGGCGGCTGGTTTGTCGAAGACGCCTTAGGATGTCGGCAATATCGTGAAGCTGGTGGAGGCTCACGAACTGAAAGAGGCCGCGTGGTGCGGCCCTTGGGGCCTCTTGGGCGTACCATTACTATGCAAGTGTCAAGGCGAAGGGGAATCATTCATGCAAGAATTGGAAGTAACATGGGCGCACGTCGGAAGCGTCGCGTGGCTGTTTTTTTGGCGCTCCTTCGTAGGCGGAGCGATATGCGGCTTTTTCGGCGGCCTGCTCGTCGGATTAGTTGATACGTTTATACTTCACCGAGGCCCCAATCCCATTGCTGCAAGCGCAGTAGGCTGGCTATTCGCACTACCTTGGACCATCGCCGTCTTCAGGATGGCTCTCAAGAAACGCTACCGGACATTTCGCATTGCCCTCATTGCGGTGGACCCAAAAATGTAACAGCGCGCGCCCGCGGCACTGTTACAGTTTGAAATCTGATTTGCGGCAAAAGGTTAGACCCGCCTCGAAAATCGCCAAGGCGCGTGGCATAAGCAATCCATGGCGAAGTTCCGACATTTTCTGCAGATCGCAAAAGTCGTGACCGCGTTGCTCGGTTCGGGGCATTTCTGCTAGCCGTCATCGCTGTGGTCACGGTGCGGTTCTTGCCCTCTGTCTGGACATGGCTTCCAACTTGGACCATTCGGGCCTTCGTCGCCATAACCTTGGTCAACGTGGGCCTGAGAATCAGTTTGACGGTCCTGCGAAGAGTCGGTGCGCAAAGGTCCTAGAGGCGAAAAACGCCGCGCCGATGCGGGCGGGGCGCCCGCGCTCCCAGGGCATCGTTCAAATGTCCGAACCGACTTTCGAAACCAACCTTGTGGCGACAGATAAGCCTCGCAGCCCTCGCAATGAGACACGCCCCGCCCGCTGATCGAGGACGCCGCCCTAACGGCCCTGCCGCGGCGGCGGCGCGCCTTCGTCCAGCATCCGTTCCAGCGTCGCGAGATCGTCGGCTTCGCGGGCGGGCTTGTCCCAGCGCAGGCGGCTGATGCGGGGAAAGCGCATGGCGACGCCGGATTTGTGGCGCGTGGAGCGCTGCAGCCCTTCGAACGCCACTTCCAGCACCAGGCCGAAATCCCTGTCCGCGCGCACGGCGCGCACGGGGCCGAACCGCTCCACCGTATGATCGCGCACGAACTTGTCGATCTGTTTCAGCTCCTCGTCGGTGAAGCCGAAATAGGCCTTGCCGACGGGTGTCAGCGCGCGGTCGCCATTGGCGTCTTCGCGCCAGACGCCGAAGGTGTAATCCGAATAATAGCCGGAGCGCTTGCCGTGACCGCGCTGGGCATACATCAGCACGGCGTCGATCAGACGCGGATTGCGCTTCCATTTGAACCACGGACCTTTGGGGCGGCCGGCTTCGTAGATCGAATCCCACCGCTTCAGCATGAGCCCTTCGGCGCGCTCAGCATCGCCGGCGGGCGGGCTCGCCCGCAAGGCCGCCACGTCGTCCCAGGTCGCGAACGGCACCAGCGGCGACAGATCGAGGCGCGGCGAGCGGCTGCGTGCGACGAAGGCTTCGAGCCGTTGGCGGCGCTCGCGGAACGGCAGCGGGCGCAGATCCTGCTCACCGTCGACCAGGAGATCGTAGGCGCGGATGGCCGCGGGAAAACCGGTCAGCAGCTTCGCGTCCGCCGTCTTGCGGTTCAGCCGCTGCTGCAACTCGCCGAACGACGCCACGGCGCCGTCGCGCATCACCAGCAACTCGCCGTCGATGACTCCCTCGAAGCTGAGGAAATCGAGCAGGTCGGGAAAAGCGCGGCCGATATCGTCGCCGGTGCGGCTGTAAAGCCTTTTCTCGCCCCGCTCGCTGACCGCCTGGACGCGGATGCCGTCCCATTTCCATTCCGCCGCGAAATCCTTCGGGTCGAGCTTGGCGAGGTCTTCCTGTTCGATGGCCTGCGCCAGCATCACGGGACGGAAGCGGCCGGGCGCCGCGGCGGTCGGCTTGTCGCTGCGCTTTTCCAGCCAGGCGAACAGGTCTTCGTACGGCGGATGCTGACTGTGCCAGACGTCTTCGATGTCCGTGACGTCCACGCCGCCGAAATTGGCCAGCGCCTGCTTGGCGAGACGCGCGGATACACCGACGCGCAGTCCGCCGGTGACGAGCTTCAAGAGAGCCCAGCGACCGTCGGCGTCCAGCGCATCGAGCCAGCCTTCCAGCAACGCCTGCACCTGCGCGCGCGAGGCGCTGCGCAACGCGTCGACCACTTCCGACAGCTCCGGCTCGCGATTGGCGCCGCGCTTCGCCGGCCACACCAGCGCCACCGTTTCCGCCAGATCGCCGACATAGTCGTAGGACATCGCGAACAGCGCCGCGTCCATGCGCGCTTCGATGGCCTTGCGGATGAAGGCCGGCTTCGCCGTCTCGAACGAGAGTGCGCCCGTCAGCGCCGCCAGCGCCCAGCCCCGCTCGGGATCGGGCGCATCGCGGAAATAGTCCGCGAGCAGCGTCAGCTTGCCGTTGCGCGGCGGCGTGAAGGCGAGGCGGTCGAGCAGCCAGGCAAAGGCCCGCATCACGCTTCGCCTTCGTCGGCGTCATAGCCGATCAGCGACAGCGCGCGGGCGCGCACGCCGTTGATCTCCGCCCAGCGCATCAGCGCATCTTCGCCGCCATGCGTGATCCACACTTCGCCCGGCGCGATCTCCGCTATGGTCCCGGTCAGCTCGCTCCAGTCGGCATGATCGGAAATGACCAGCGGCAGCTCCACCTGGCGCTGGCGGGCCCGCGCGCGCACCCGCATCCAGCCCGACGCGAACGCAGGCAACGGGTCGGCGAACCGCCGCGACCAGCGGTCGTCGATGGCGGACGGCGGCGCGACGACGATGGCGCCGGCAAAATCGTCTTTGCGCGATGTCTCCGCGGTGGCGGGCGCGAGCGGACCGAGATCGATGCCGTGCCGCGCATACAGCGCATTCATGCTTTCGAGCGCGCCATGCACATAGATGGTTTTCCCGTAACCCGCTTCGCGCAGCAGACGGATGACGCGCTGCGCCTTGCCCAGCGCATAGGCGCCGACCAGATGCGTGCGCTCCGGGAATTGCGCCGCGGATTTCACGAGGCGCGCGATCTCGTCCGCGGCGTCGGGAAAGGTGAAGGCGGGAATGCCGAACGTAGCCTCCGTGACGAAGACATCGCAGGGCGTGGGCTCGAAAGCGGCGCAGGTGGGATCGCGCTTTCGCTTGTAGTCGCCGGAGACGACGAAGCGCAGCGCGGAATGCTGCAGCAGGACCTGCGCCGAGCCGAGCACATGCCCCGCCGGCTTCAACGTGACGGCGACGCCGTCGATGTCGATCGTCTCGCCATAGCGCAGGCCTTGCGTCGTGCCGGCGAAACCCTCGCCGTGGCGCGCCTGCATGATCGCCAGCGTTTCCGGCGTCGCCAGCACCGCGCCGTGCCCGCTCCTGGCATGATCGGAATGGCCATGGGTGATGACGGCCCGATCCACGGGGCGTACCGGGTCGATGTGGAATTTGCCCGGCGCACAATAGAGGCCGGCGGGCGTGGGACAGAGGATGGCTTCAGGTCTGGGCATGGCGCTCCAGCATAACGCGGACAGGCGGGGCGGCGACGCAGGATGCGGGCGGGGCGCCCGCGCTCCCAGGGCATTGCGAGGGCTGCGAGGCTTATCTGTCGCCACAAGGTTGG
>DATKOE010000044.1:0-2920 GCA_035524815.1 Rhizomicrobium sp. | reverse complement strand
GGGGCCAGGTGGTTTTTCGCTTCTGTATAAGCCCGGTATAAGTTCCGGTCGGGATTCGAGATGCATCGGGCGGACCGGCAAGCGTCCTGAAAACCAACGCGCGGCAAGAGCTGCGTGCACGATCGGACTTCGCTTCTGCTGGGCTGGACCGCGCCTTGACCGCTGCTCGCGCTGCGTCAGGCGCGAGGGAGATTATACTTCACTTTTCGTTCTGGTACAAACGCGCGTCGCGCGAATTGCAGGTCGCGAATTCTGAAGGCCAGCGTCCCGGCGCCAAGCGCCCCACGAGTTTCCTCTTTGCCAAGAGTTCGATCATGGACGAAGCTTCAAGCGGCCAAAGCAACGCATGCGGCGCGCAGGAGTCTCTGACGCGGTTTGCGGGCGAGCGCTTTTCGGTCGAGCGTCGCGGGCTGCGCGATGAGGTTGCCGGCCTTTCCGGCTGGCGTTGCGCGCGTTGCGGCGAAGTCGAGTTCGAACCGGAGAGCGCGCATCTGTACGCGGCAGCCGGCGACGCGCTCTGCCTTGCGCGCAGGCGCGAGTAACGATGGCATAAATGCCACTCTGAGAACAACGCAGCTAAACGGTCGGCCTGGTCCCCCGGGTGCCCATTCCAGCCACTCCAAGCGCAACCACTGAGCCGCTTCAGGTTCTATCCGTCGCCGGGCACAGTCGGCGCATGGGCTCCACGCCCTCCGTCAGTCCGGCAACCCCGCCTTGCGGAAGCCGTCGAGCAGCACCTCGAACGAAGCCGGGTTCTTGAACGGCAGATGCTCGCGGAGCCGGGAAACCGAGGTCATGCCGGGCGCCAGCGGCATGAACCGCGCCAGCGCCGCACGGGCTTCCGCCATGCGATCAAGCGCCGCATTCGCGGGAACCAGGACCCAGTAGGTCGTGTCCCAGTCGGGATAGATCGATGCCGACCGCTTGGCCAGCTCCAGAGCCCGCTCGGTTCGGCCGCTCAAGAGATGGGCCAGGCCCGCGCAGGTGAGATACATGAAGAAGCCGGGATCCAGCGGGTTCAACGCCATGGCGCGTTCCAGGTGGGGGATCGCATCCTCCGGATCGCCGCCGAAGATCATCGCCGCAGCGCCGAGAAAAACCACGAAACCGGCGCCGGGATTGAGCTCCACGGCACGACGCACCGCTTCAAGTCCGGCGTCGTAGTCCCTGGCGACCATCACCAGGACGAAGCCGCCGACCACCAAACTCATCGCATCGTCGCTGCCGGCGGCGATCGCGCGCCGCGCGAGCCGGATCGCCAGGTCCTTATCGTCCGCGCCGATGGTCGGCCAGCCCCGGGTCAGACGCTGCTCGAGCGCCCAGGCGGCAAAGGCCAAGGCCGGCGCGTAGTTGGGATCGAGCCCGATCGCCTTCTGCAGCAATTCGAACCCCGCCTGGTTCTCGTCGGGCCGGAAGGCGTAAACATGCGGCAGCGCCCGGAGATAGAGATCGTAGGCGTCCATGTTCTCGACCGGCTTGCGTCGCGCGCGTTCGATCTCCTCCTTGCGCAGAGTGGGTTCGATCGCACCGACCACGCTGGCGGTGATCTTGTCCTGGAGGTCGAACACGTCTTCCAGCCCGCCATCGAACCGGTCGGCCCAGAGATGGCCGCCGGTCAGGGCGTCGATCAACTGGCCGGTGATGCGCAGGCGCGACCCCGCCTTGCGCACGCTGCCCTCCAGCACATAGCGCACGCCCAGCTCCTTCGCCGCCTGGCGCACGTCCACCGCCCGGCCCTTGTAGGTGAAGCTGGAGTTGCGCGCGATGACGAAGAACTGGTTGAACCTGGAGAGCGCGGTGATGATGTCCTCGACCATGCCGTCGGCGAAGTACTCCTGCTCCGGATCGCCCGACATGTTGGCGAAGGGCAGCACCGCGATCGAGGGCTTGTCGGGGAGTGCCGGCCCGGTACCGGGCACGGCGGCGACCGCAACCGGCGCCGGCGCTTCCGTCGGCTTCGCCTTCGCGGCGACGCCGACTGCCAGCGAGTAGACACGCATCGGTTCGACGATGTTCTTGAGGTTGGTCTCGCCAAGGTCGCTGACGGCGAGATCGAGCCTGGCCTTCACCTGGCGATAGGCATCCTCGGAAAGGCAGATCGCGCCGGGCAGGGCGACGCCTTCGAGCCGTGCCGCGATGTTGACGCCGTCCCCCATCAGATCGCCGTCGCTCTCCTCGACCACGTCGCCAAGATGGATGCCGATGCGGAACTCGATACGGCGGTCGTCGGCCAAGCCGGCATTGCGCTCGATCATCGCGTTCTGCACTTCGATCGCACAGCGCACCGCATCGACCACGGAGCGGAACTCGACCAGCGCGCCGTCGCCGGTGCGCTTCACCACACGGCCGTTGTGCACGGCGATGGTCGGATCGATCAGGTCGCTGCGCAGGGCCCTGAGGCGCGCCAGGGTACGGTCCTCGTCGGCGCCAGTCAGCCGGCTGTAGCCGACCACGTCGGCCGCCAGGATCGCGGCGAGCTTGCGCTTCTCGGTCATGGTGCAGACTTCCCCTTCGCTGGAACGTAGCACGAAGGCCGGGCGGTCCGAAGCCATTCCCGGCCGCGCGGCGGCCCTAAACCGACGGCCCCAAACCCTTGTCTCCCACCGGAAAACCCTAAATACTCTCCTGCCGCCCCTCGGCTCCCGCCCCCGGAGCCCGCGGGCCGGGCAATTTGCCTTGCAACTCAGAGCTTTGGACCCCGACGGCTATGCATACCGCCAACGAAATTCGCCGCGTCTTCCTCGACTACTTCCGGAAGGAGGGACACGAGATCGTGCCGTCGTCGCCGCTGGTGCCGCGGAACGACCCCACGCTCATGTTCGTGAACTCGGGCATGGTGCAGTTCAAGAACGTCTTCACCGGCCAGGAGAAGCGGCCCTATGTGCGCGCCTCGACGGCGCAGAAATGCGTGCGCGCCGGG
>DATKOE010000043.1:0-2024 GCA_035524815.1 Rhizomicrobium sp. | reverse complement strand
CACCCATGCCCGCGATCGAACCTGTCCGCCAAGCGCCGCCACCCGCTCCGGAGCAAGACGTCGTGTTTGAGCCGGTCGAGCAGCCAGCTCCGCCAACGCCCGAACCGGCTGCCCCGGTGCACTCGCCGGAGGGCATCTTCTCCGACAAGACACGAAAGGCGCTGGACGATACCTTTGCCAACATCGAGCCCGAAGCGGCGGATTCCCGCCGCCCGCAGGCTTCTTCAGAAGAGCCTTCCTTCGAAGGACTGTCGGTCGAAGCTGTGTTCGAACGCGCCGTTCGGGAGTCGTTCGAGCCGGTCGTGAACCAGTGGCTGCACGGCAATGCCGAGGCCATCGTCGAGCGCATGAAGCCGCTGATCCGCGAATGGATGGACGAGCACTTCCCGGCGCTCCTGGAAGGCGCGGTACGCGATGAAGTCGCCCGCGTCGCCAAGGCGCGCGGTGCAAAGCGCTGAATCTGGGCTATAGGCGGGTCCGGGTTCAGGCCCGGATGCCCCCTTGACGGATCGTTGTCCGGGCTGTTTCACCCATGCCGGACAGTGCCGCCACAGGGGAAGGCCGCCTCATGCTCGACAAGACATTCGATCCCAAAGAGGTCGAAGGCCGCATTTACGGCGTTTGGCTCAAGTCGGGCGCCTTCTGTGCGGGCCGCCGGCCGGATGCGGAACCGTTCTGCATCGTCATTCCGCCGCCGAACGTGACAGGCCGCCTGCACATCGGTCACGCCCTGAACAACACTCTCCAGGACGCGGTGGTGCGCTTCGAGCGCATGCGCGGAAAGGACGTGCTGTGGCAGCCGGGCATGGACCACGCCGGTATCGCCACCCAGCTCGTCGTCGAGCGCCAACTCGCCGAGCGCCAGCAGGGCCGCGTCGCGATGGGACGCAAGAAATTCCTCGAAGCGGTTTGGAAGTGGAAAGACGAGTCGGGCGGTGCCATCGGCGAACAGCTCCGGCGACTGGGTGCTTCAGCCGACTGGTCGCGCGAGCGCTTCACGATGGACGCCGGACTCTCGCGTGCCGTTTTGAAAGTGTTTGTCGAGCTTTATCGCCAGAACCTCATCTACAAGGACAAGCGGCTGGTGAACTGGGACCCGCGGCTCCAGACGGCCGTCAGCGATCTCGAAGTCGAGAACATCGAGATGAAGGGTCATCTCTGGTACATCCGCTACCCGATCGAGGGCCGGCTTGGCGAGTTCGTCACCGTGGCGACCACGCGGCCCGAGACGATGCTGGGCGACACCGCCGTGGCGGTGCATCCCGATAACCCGAAGTACAAGCACCTGCTCGAGGCCAAGGCGCAGGTCCGCCTGCCGCTGGCCGAGCGGCTGATCCCGATCATCGCCGACGAGTATGCCGACCCGGAGAAGGGTACCGGCGCCGTCAAGATCACGCCCGGCCACGACTTCAACGACTTCGAGATCGGCCGCCGCCACAAGCTGCCGCTGATCAACATCCTGAACAAGGACGGCACGCTGAATGACGCCGTGCCTGAAAAGTACCGCGGACTGGACCGTTTCGTGGCGCGCAAGGCGGTCCTCGCCGATCTGGAGGCGCTGGGCCTGTTCGAGAAGATCGAGCCGATCGTGCACGCGGTGCCGCACGACGAAAAAACCAAGACGGTCGTGCTCGAACCCTACATGACCGAGCAGTGGTACCTCGACGTGCGGCCGCTGGCCGAGCGCGCGCTGAAGGCGGTGGAGGACGGGCGCACGAAGTTCGTGCCCGAGAATTGGGCCAATGTCTATTTCAACTGGCTGCGCAACATCCAGCCCTGGTGCATCTCGCGCCAGTTGTGGTGGGGCCACCAGCTTCCGGTTTGGTACGACGAAGAGGGCAACATCTTCGTCGCCGAGAGCGAGGCCGAGGCCGCGAAACAGGCGGGCGGCAAAGCGTTGACGCGCGACACCGACGTCCTCGACACCTGGTTCTCCTCGGCGCTGTGGCCGTTCTCGACACTGGGCTGGCCGGACAAGACGGAAGAGCTGAAGCGGTTCTATCCGACCAACGTCCTCATCACCG
>DATKOE010000042.1:0-14503 GCA_035524815.1 Rhizomicrobium sp. | reverse complement strand
CGAATACAGGGACAGCATACTCAAATCCTGAAGTACCGGCACCTTGCGATCATAGGTATGCTGTCGACGGATTCGCCGGTTTTCCGAGAAACGGCCTCACACGCGCCGCGGAAACTCAGTGCACGTCGAGGTGCTGGATGGCAGCCGCAGGATCGGGCACGGCGGCCTCGTGGGCGGCGATCAGCCAGCGCCCGCCCGTCTTGCGCAGCACCACGAGATTCACTCCGAAGTCCTTGCGGCCGCTATTGGTCGCATCGTAGCGCGTGATGGCATAGGCGAAATCCCCGGTGCAGGCCGTAGCCAACATCCGAATGGAATCGATGTGATAGTGCGCGTCGGTGCCCAGCTTCACATACGCCTCGATGGCGGCGCGTCCCTGGACGATGCCGGTCGCGAAGTGCTGCGTGAGATAGGTCGCATCTTCGGCATAAAGCGCGGCCACCTTGGCGGGCGCGCCCGCGTTATAGTCGTCCCGCCAATCGTCGATCACCTGCTGGATGGCTGCCTGATCGGAGGCGGCTCCGCAGCGGCCCTGCGGAAGACCTTCGCCCGCCCGCGCCGCAACGCTCAGGACCGCCAAAGCGGCCAACGCATAAGGTTCTTTCATGCACTTCTTCCTCTCTATTCGGCTTCCTCATCCGATCGCGATATCAACCGGACCAGCAATCGGGCGGCGATCATCACGGCCAGGCAGGCCACTATCACCCAATAGGGCGCTAGAATAGCCGCCCACAGCCAGGCAACGATGCGGGCAAGGATGAAAAACGCGATGACGGGGCACAGCAGGGCCACGGTGACGAGCAACCACTGCCGAAGCGGCCGCGTGTAGATCGGCGCGCGGTATTCGGCCCCGCACTTTTCGCAACTGCAGATCCAACCTACCGGCGGCACGATTGCTCCGAGGGTGAAGTAGATCACGACCGCCGCAACGGCCCGCAGGAACGGACGGCGTTTGCGGTACTCGGCGCCGCCGCAACAGGGACAGCGGATTTCCTCCAGGGCCCCGAACTCATGCTCCAGCAGCGGCCGGAATTCGCCCTGCCGGCAGAGCTTCTCGATCGCTCGCACCTCGGCAAGATCGCCGGCAAGCACCTGCACCTTGGCGCCGCCGAGGCCGGTCGACCAATGCCACGCATTGCCGACATGGAGTTCGTGGACGACGAAGGCGGCGATGCCCTCGACCTCCAGCCGGGAGGAGAACATGTGCGCCTCGTACGGCTCCCGGAATGCCGCCACCGTTCTCAGCATGTGAATCCCCCCGGCGCAGATTACGCCCGAAACGCGGAACGGGAAACCCGACGGCGGGGCCAAACGGCTCGCGCCATGCCGCGGATTGGGCGATAGTGCGCCGGGCCGGCGGATATCGGCAAGGACATGGCTTGGATCGAAGCAGCGCGCGCGATGCTGGCGGACGGAGACGTGCTGACGCTCCGCCGCGACGGCGGCGATTTCGAAATCCGCTTCAATCTCCATGAACTGATGTCGAGCCGCAATGCGGTTTCGGAAACCGCACTGGCGAAAATCGCGTGCGCGCGCGTCGACCGCCGATCCGCGCGGGTGCTGATCGGCGGGCTCGGCATGGGCTACACGCTGCGCGCGGTGCTGGACGAGGTCGGGCGCGAAGCGGCCGTCATCGTCGCCGAACTGGTGCCCGAGGTGGTGGAATGGAACCGGGGGCCTCTGAGCGATCTCGCCGCCCGTCCGCTCGACGATCCGCGCGCGACGGTCCGCGTCGGCGACGTGGCCGACGTCATGCGGACGAGCCCCGCCGCGTTCGACGCGATCCTGATGGACGTCGACAACGGGCCCGATGCGGTGATGGTGGCCGCCAACCGCTTTCTCTATTCGGCCGGCGGCGTGAGGCTGATCCTGAGGGCGCTGAGGCCGGGCGGTGTGCTCGCGGTGTGGGCGGCCGACCGTTCGGCCGGCTTCGAGCGCGTGCTCGACGGTTTCGCGCACGAGCGCATGGAAGTGAACCTGCGCGGCGGCGGCGGGCCGGTGCACACGATCTATCTGGTGCGCGCGGCAATGTGAGCGTCCCAAGCCGCAGCGGACGTGTTATAGCGCGACAGGTACATCCGGGGACTGGGAAAATGGCGTCGCTAAAAGGCAAATGGGCATTGATCACCGGCGCAAGCCGCGGCGTGGGCCTTCACCTCGGCGAAGGTCTGGCCGGGCTGGGATGCAATCTCGTGCTGCACAGCCGCGACCCGGCGCACACACAGGCGCCGGCGGCCCGGTTCGCATCCCTCGGCGTCAAGGTGGCGGCGGTGGCGGGCGAGCTGAAGGACCAGGTGCAGGTCGATGCGATGCTCGACGCCGCGCTGAAACAGGCAGGCGCTATCGACATCGTCTACAACAACGCCGCCATCATGACGCCGTGGCGCGCCGATCCGTGGGACGTTCCGGCGCAGGACTTCCGCGCCAGCTTCGAGGTCAACGTCATCGCGCTGGCGCGCATCTGCTATCGCCTCGTGCCAGCGATGCTGGCGCGCGGATGGGGCCGCGCCATCAACGTGACGAGCGGGATAAAGGAGCAGCCGGAGCTGACGCCCTATGCGGTTTCGAAGGCGGCGGTGGACAAGTTCGTGCGCGACTTCGCGCCGAAGCTCGCGGGCACGGGCGTCGCCATGAACCTGCTCGATCCGGGATGGCTGCGCACCGATCTCGGCGGACCCAACGCCCCCAACGATCCGGCGTCGGTGCTGCCGGGCGCACTGGTGCCGGCGCTGCTCGACGACGGCGTCAGCGGACGGTTTTTCTGCGCCCAGGATTACGCCGGCATGAGCCTGGACGCGGCGCTGGAAAAAGCCAGGCACGGATAAGCGCCGCTAGTCCGCGCGCTCCGGAACCGCACCTGCGATCTCGGCCGCGGCCTTGGCGAAGGCGTTCGCGTCGGCCATCACGCGCGGCACCTTGTTCTGGCCGCCGAACTTGCCGCGCGATTTCATCCACGCCGCGAAACTTCCCGGCGCGAGGAACACGGCCTGCGGCGCGCCCATGCCGTAACCGCCGGCGCGATGCTCGGCGTAATCGACGTTGCGCAGGCTGAGCTCGCGATCCAGCACGCGCTCGAATTCGTCCGTCCGGCCGGGCGGGGCGGGCCCGACGAATTCGACGAGATAAAGGTGGTGGCCGGGACGGCCGGGCGGGAACACCGCGCCGACGGTGAAATCGGCAATCGAGGCGCCGACGGCGGCGGCGGCGGCGCTGATGGCGGCGTCGATCTCTTCGCCGATCAGATGCTCGCCGAACGCGGAAAGGCCGTACGACGTGCGCCCCGTCACCAGGATGCGCGGCGGATCGCGTTCGACGAAGCGCACCGTGTCGCCGACGACGTACGACCACAGCCCAGCGCAGGTGGAGAGCACGAGGGCGTAGTTCACGCCCGGCTCGGCGTCAGCGAGCCAGTGGCGCGTCGGCATGTCGCTGTCGAGCTCTTCCAGCGGCACGAATTCGAAGAACAGCCCGTTGTCGGCGACGAGCCGCATGCCTTCGCCCGGCCCGCGGTCGGCCAGCGCGATGAAGCCTTCGCTGGCGGTATAGACCTCGCGCGTTTCGGCATGGCTGCCCGCCAGCAGCGCTTCGAAGCGGGCGCGATAAGGCTCGAACGACACTCCGCCATGCACCAGGAGCTCGAGGTTGGGATAGAAATCGGCGAGGCGACCGCCGCTTTCGGGGCGCAGGCGCTTCAACTCGTCGAAGAAGAGGAGAAGCCAGCTCGGCGTGCCGGAAATGCTGCGGATGTCGGCTTCGAGCGAGCGGCGCGCAATCTCCCGGGTCTTGCGCTCCCAGTCGGCGATGCGCGCCAGCTCGCCGCGCGGGAAGTAGCGGGCGCGCGCCCACACCGGCACGCGCGCAGCGGCGATGCCGCTCAGGTCGCCCTCGTGCACGCCGAGACTGAGGGACTTGAGCGCCGCCGATCCGCCGAGAAAGAAATTACGCCCGCCGAGGAGGCTGCTTTGCGGGCGGTGCCTCACATGCTGGACGAGGATGTCGATCGCCGCGCGCTTGTTCGAACGCATCATCGCCGCCGACACCGGGATGTGCTTGGTCACCCCGCTCGAAGTTCCCGAGGAGGCGGCGAAGAACGGGATCAATCCCGGCCAGCTCACGTCCTGCAGCACGGGATAGAGCGCGCTCCAGTATTGCGTCCAGAAATCGTCGTAGCGGCGCAGCGGCACGGCGCGCTGGAACTGTGCCACGTCGCGCAGGTGCGAAAAGCCGTGCTCGCGGCCGAAGCGGGTGTTCCTGGCGCGTGAGATCAACGACAGGAGCTGCCAGCGCTGCGCGGCCACGGCATCCTGACGCGCCAGTTGCGACGCCCGCCAGCCGGCGTAGATGCGCAGGAGCGGCGTGGCGTCGAGCATGCGCGGGCTCAATCCTGCGCCCGCACGTCGAACAGATGCGGCGCGGTGTGCGGGTTGGAGCGCAGGTATTGGTTCGGCGCCTTCACATGGGCGCCCAGATGCGCGGCGGCATGCCAGGGCCAGCGCGGGTCGTAGAGGATGGCGCGCGCCAGCGCCACCAGATCGGCGTCGCCGGTGCCGACGATGGCCTCGGCCTGTTCGTAATCGGTGATGAGGCCGACGGCGACCACCGGCATCGTCACCGCGGCCTTGACCGCGCGGGCCAGGGGCACCTGATAGTTCGGCCCCAGCGCAATCTTCTGCGTCGGCGTCAGCCCGCCGCTCGAAACATGGATGGCGGTGCAACCGCGCGACTCCAGCTCCTTGGCGTATTCGACGGTCTCGTCCAGGTCCCAGCCGCCTTCGGCCCAGTCGGTGGCAGAAACGCGCACGCTGACGGGGTAGTTCGCGGGCACCGCCTGGCGCACGGCGTCGAACACCTCGAGCGGAAAGCGCAGCCGGTTCTCCAGCGAACCGCCGTACTGGTCCTCGCGCTGGTTGGACAGCGGCGACAGGAACTGATGCAGCAGATAGCCGTGCGCGCTGTGAATCTGGACGAGGTCGAAGCCCAGCCTCACGGCGCGGCGGGCCGCCTCCGCGAAGGCGTTGCGCACGCGCGCCAGGCCGTGGCGGTCGAGCGACTGGGGCGGGTTCTCGCCGTTCTGGAAGGGGATGTGCGAGGACGACACCGTCTGCCAGCCGTTGGGGCGGCCCGGCGCAATCTGCGCGCCGCCGTTCCACGGCAGGCCGGTGGAAGCCTTGCGGCCGGCATGCGCCAGCTGGATGGCGACGGGCATCGCCGACCAGCGGCGGACCGACTGGAGCGTGCGCGCGATCGCCGCCTCGCAGGCGTCGTTCCACAGCCCCACGTCGGCGAAGGTGATGCGTCCTTCCGGCAGCACGGAAGTGGCTTCGACGGTGAGGAGTCCGGCGCCGGACAACGCGAGCTGTCCCAGGTGGATCACGTGCCAGTCGCTCATGCATCCGTCTTCGGCCGAATACTGGCACATCGGCGCAATGACGATGCGGTTGTCGAGCCTGAGGCCGGAAAGTTCGAAGGGGGTGAAAAGCCTGGACGCCATCACGTATCTCCTGTTACGGACAGGATCATACGCCAAGACGCGCGGAGGCCAAGCGGCGGCGCGGGCGGGCCGTGCGCAAGTCCAGGGCACTACCGGCAACGCCGACCGGGGTTCGCCGGGCATCGCCGTTGATGCTTGCAGCGGCGGTCGACGGACGCATACAAGGAAGCGGCATGCCCAAGAGCATCGAAACCGAACGGTCCATAGGGTTGTGGGCGTTTTCCGTGGTGGCGGTCGTCGTCGGCGTCATCACCGGGTTCGGCGCGATCTTCTTCCGCGGTCTGATCGCCCTCATCCACAACATGTTCTACTTCGGCCATTTTTCGATTTTCTACGACGCCAACCTCTACACGCCCGCGAGCGTCTGGGGCGCGGGCATCATCCTGGTGCCGGTGATCGGAGGCATGGGCGTCGTGTTCCTGGTCACGAAATTCGCCCCCGAGGCGCGCGGGCACGGTGTTCCCGAGGTGATGGACGCCATCTTCTATCGCGACGGCAAGATCCGTCCGGTGGTGGCCGCCGTGAAGTCGCTGGCTTCGGCGCTGTCGATCGGCACCGGCGCAGCGGTGGGGCGCGAAGGCCCCATCATCCAGATCGGTGCGTCGCTGGGCTCGACCATCGGCCAGCTCATGCGGCTTCAGGCGTGGCAGCGCATCACCCTGGTGGCGGCGGGAGCCGGGGCGGGCATCGCAGCCACGTTCAACACCCCCATCGGCGGAGTGATGTTCGCGATCGAACTGATGATGCCGGAGATCAGCGCCCGCACGTTCCTGCCGGTGGCGCTGGCGACGGGAACGGCGACCTTCATCGGCCGGCTGTTCCTCGGCGTGCGGCCCGCGTTCGAAGTGCCGGCCCGGCTGTTCCTGGTCAACAAGCCTTCGTCGCTTCAAGCGCTGCTGCTGTGCGCGGTGCTGGGCGTGCTCTGCGGCGTCGCCTCCACGCTGTTCATCCGCGGTTTGCACAAGGCCGAAGACGTATTCGACCGCGTGCGCAACCCCTACCTGCGCCATGCCATGGGCATGCTCGGCGTGGGCGTGATGATGTACGCGATCTTCCTCGGCTCGGGCCATTACCACATCGACGGCGTGGGCTACTCGACGATCCAGGACATCCTCTTCGGCGGCATCACGATCGCTCCGCTCATGCTTGGGCTGTTCGCGGGCAAGCTTCTGGCGACCTCGTTGAGCCTGGGTTCCGGCTCGTCGGGCGGCATCTTCTCTCCTTCGCTGTTCATGGGCGCGACGCTGGGCGGGGCGTTCGGAGCCGTGGCGCAGATGTTCTATCCGCTGCCCGACGTCACCATTCCCGCCTTCGCCATGGTCGGCATGGCGGCGATGGTCGGCGGAGGCACCGGCGCGGCCATGACGGCGGTGACCATGATCTTCGAGATGACGCGCGATTACGATATCGTCATGCCCATGATCGTGGCGGTGGCGATCAGCATCGGTATCCGGCGCATGCTGAGCGACGAGAACATCTACACCATCAAGCTGGTGGCGCGCCGCCACTTCATCCCCAAAGCGCTGCACGCCAACATGTTCCTGATCCGCCGGGCCGGGGACGTCATGGACAAGGATTTCCTGCTGCTGCCGCGCGACATGGAGTTCGACGCCGTGTTGCAGATGCCCGAGCACAAGGGCGTGTTCAGCCACATCGTCGTCGCGGACGGCGACAAGATCGCCGGCACGCTGCGCGTGAACACTTCGCTCCGGCGCGGACTGCAGGGCGGCTACACCGGCGCAACCCTGGGCGATGTGGCAAGCCCGGCGTTCACGATCGCGCGCGAGGACGACATCATGTTCGGCGTGATCGACAGATTCTGGCGCCGCAAGGCCTCCATGATCGTGGTGGTGCGAGGCAAGGGCGTTCCACGTGCCTCCGACGTGGTGGGCGTCATCACCAAGGAGCACGTCGCCGATTCCGTGGCGGACAGCGTACGTCCGTACACGTCCGCGACGGCCTGAGCCGCGCACCGCCGCCAAGACGAAACCGGCCGCGGTGGCACGACCGCGGCCGGTTCCGCAAGAGAAGGCAGCGCTAGTGTCCCGATTCCGAAATTCGCCGCATCCTCATATCGGCGTCCGGCGAATTTCGGAATCGAAAGGACACTAGCAAACCATTGAATCCTGGTGTCGTTCCGGTTTCGAAGTTCGCCAAATCGCTGATATCGGCAAAGAGGCGAACTTCGAAACCACGACACTAGTTGAGCTCGAACTTCGCCCTCCAGCCCATTGCCAGTTCGGTCGCGCCGGTCTTGGACAGGTGCGGGTTGACGTCGACCAGAGCGTAGCCCTCGAGGTGCGCCGTGCCGTCCATGAACGGCATCCCGTACAGCGCCTCCATGCGGTACTCGCGCTTGCCGGAGACGTCCCAGGTCTGGCTGAAGCTGCCGAGCCTGCCGGTGTCGCGATCGGCGACATAGACCGAGGAATACCGCAACGCGCCGGCCTCGAGGTGCAGCGGCTGGGCCAGCGATATGCGGAAGCTGTCCTTGTCCGCGAACAGGTTCGCCCTCATCGCCACCAGTTCGTAGGCGGTGGAGACGAGGTTCGGCGCCGTGAACGTCAGCGCGGCGTTCTCGAACGTGGGCGAGGCGCTTCGGGCCATCGTCGCCGAGCCCAGCAGCTTCCAGCCGCCGGCAAGATCGAAGCTGGCGCCGAAGGTGGTCGCCGCCGTCGACGAGCCGCGGACCATGTCGAACAGCCCCGCGCCCTGCGCCCCCAACAGGCCGTCGTTCTCGCGCAGGCTGGTGAAGCTCGCGTTGAGCCGGACGGACGTGCCGAGTTCGTAGTCGACGGCGAAGTGCGATGCGGCCGCGCGGTTGGGCGCGAGCTTCTCCACCTGCACCGGGCCGTAGCGATCGTCCAGGTACATGTGGTCGTCGCTCTTCTGGGTGTAGCCGAAGCTGAAGCGCGCCTTGCCGATCAGCATCTCCGCCCGGCCATAGGCGCCGCCGGATGCGAAGCCCAGGACGGGATTGACGCCGCCGGTCGCCGGATCGAAGTCCGAACGCAGCGAGAAGCCGCCGATGCCGGCGAAGGAATGCGCGCCGCTGCCTTCGCCGAAGCGGAAGCCGACGCCGGCTGCGCTGTTGAACGCCGCGAACTCGTAGTGGATCGGCGCATCGTCCCGGCGCATCTCGTCGGGCGTCGATTGGGTGGCGACGAGGCTGAGATTCCAGTCGCCGCTGACGTAGCGGTTGGCGAGGCTGTTGAATCCCGCCGCGCCGGGCGCGTCGGCCCAGTCGATCAGCCGCTGATAGAGGTAGTTCTGGAAGCGCTTGTTCTCGCCGCCCACGCCCAGTTGGTAACCCGTGAGCAGGCTGCTCAGCGGAATCTCGAAGTCGCGGAAGGTCGTGCCGATGTTCTCGAACGCGACGATGAACGCGCCCTGCTGCTGCCACAGGTTCAACTGGCCCGGATCGAGCACGGCGGCCTTGAGACTCGTGGCCGGCATGCTGGAGCTGTAGGTGTAGTCGCTGTTGGGCAGCGAACCGGGCGGCAGGACGAGGAGGCCGTCGAAGCTGAGCGGCGACTGGCTGGCCTCGATGTTGAGTTCGCCCCAGCCGTAGATCGGATCCACGCCCGGCGCGCCGAGATCGGTCGCCGACTGGAAGATGATCTGCACGGTCTCGGCCGGATGCTGCTTCAGCCACGGCCAGCGGTCCTGAAGCAGCGCCACCGCGCCCGTCACCAGCGGCGCGGCGAACGAGGTGCCGCTCATGCGCGTCACGCCGCCGTTGTTGTCGGAGACGAGGATGTTCTCGCCCGGCGCGACGAGGTAGTGGTACATCAGCTTGTTCTGCTCGTCGCACACTCCGTTGATCAGGATGCAGGCGTTGCCCGGCACGTTCGAGAAGCCCGAGATGATGCCGGTGGGGCCGACCGAGCCGACCAGGATGAGGTTGTTGGGCGCCTGACTGCCGATCCAGTTGATGTCGGTGGCCTGCGCCACGCCCTCGTTGCCCGCGGCCTTCACGAGCACGAAGGGATGATCGGCCTGGTTGAGCTGCGGGTCGGTCATGATGCTCGCCCATTCCTCGGAGAGCACCTGGCCGGGCACGCCCATCGAGGCGTTGATGACATAGGCGCCGTGGTCGTAGAGCGCCTTGATGCCCGCCGCCACGTCTTCCCAGCTCGCCGTGCCGGTGTAGTCGAACGGATTGTAAAGCAGCACCGGCGAATTCGGCGCGATGCCCATGACGTTATCGGGCGAATGCTGCGAGGCGATCAGGCTCGCCACGGCCGCGCCGTGGTCGTTGACGTGATAGTCGTAGCCGCCGACGAACTCGAGGTGGGCGACGTTGGTGGTCTGGTCGGTGAAATAGGAATCGAGGACGCCGATCACCGCGTGCGTGCCGGGATTCTCGATCTGGGTCAGCTCCGGCGACCAGTGCGTCGCGCCCATCCACCAGTCGACCCTGGGCATCCCCGAGAAGCCCATCATCGTGTCGTACCATTTGAGGAAGAACGACGAGCGATGCTGGGCATCGATGCCGGCGAGCGAGGAGGGATTGCCAAGATCGATGCCGTACTGGGCCAGCAGCGGCTGCATGTAGTCCGCAAAGCTCTTGCCGGTAGCCTTGGTGATGGCGGCGCCGAACACGCCGCCCGCGTCGGCGAGGAGGCTCTGAAGCTGCGCCATCACGGCCGAGTAGTCGGTGCCGTTGGCGGCCTGCAGGCCCGCCCATGCGGCGTTGATGTCGCCCCATTCGGGGCCGGCGCTGCGCCAGAACGGCGAGATCGAATTGTAGAACGGCCCGATCGAGTCGGAGAACGCGGTGACGTCGCCCCAGAACGGCGCGTACAGAGGTTCGATCGTGCCGTAGAGCGGTTCGATGGTGCCGTAGAGCGGCTCGATGGTTCCGTAGAGCGGCTCGATGGTTCCGTACAGCGGCTCGATGGTGCCGTAGAACGGGCTCACGTTCCCCCAGAACTGGGTGGTATCGCCCCAAAGCGGGCTGACCTTGCCGTAGTTCGGATTGATGGTGCCGGCGAGCGGCTCGATGGTGCCGTAGAGCGGTTCGATGGTGCCGTAGAGCGGCTCGATCGTGCCGTAGAACGGGTTGATGCCGCCGTTGAGCGGTTCGATCGTCCCGTACAGCGGCTCGATGGTTCCATAGAGAGGTTCGATGGTGCCGTAGAGCGGTTCGATCGTGCCGTAGAGCGGTTCGATCGTTCCGTACAGCGGCTCGATCGTGCCATAAAGTGGCTCGATCGTTCCGTATAATGGTTCGATCGTGCCGTAGAACGGCGTGATCGTTCCCCCCATTGGCGAAAGACGCGTCGCGGCTTGCGCCGAATTGCCGACGATTGCGGCACTCAGCATGAGCGCCGTCACCAGAGTTTTCCGAATCATGTCAGCCCCCTGCAGTAGTACTTAATTTACCATGTTTGCCGGATCGGCTGACCACGCGGAATTACCGCAGGGTGGGTTGGCGCGCCGATGCAAACGCAGGTTGCGCCTGAGAATCGGATTCAAAGTGCGAAGTTAGGCCGCAGCGGTCGCGGTGCCGGCGGCGGCGCCGAGGTCGCGTTCGGCCGGAAGGTGGATGCAGACCGTCGTGCCCTGGTGGGGCTGGCTGCGGATCGTCAGCGTTCCGCCGTGCAGCATAACCAAGGACTTGACGATGGGCAGCCCGAGCCCGATGCCGCCATGCGTGCGGGCGTAGGGGTTCTCGACCTGGCCGAAGCGATCCATGATGTGGTCGATCTGGCCCGGCGCGATGCCCACGCCATCGTCCGCCACGACCATGTCGATCCCGCCGCCCTTGGCCCGCTGACAGCGAATCTCAATTCTGCCGTCGCGGGCAGTGAACTTCGCCGCGTTGACGACGAGCTTTTCCACAACTTGCACGAGGCGCCGGGCGTCGCCGCGCAGCTTCAGCGCACGGTCGCCGGTGATCGTGATGTGCTTGGCGCTGGTGTCGACCAGTCCTGCCGCCTTCACCACCGCCTGTTCGACGCACTCCGCCAGAACGACCTCGCCTTCGTTCAAGCTGACCGCGCCGGCATCCAGGCGGGCGGTGTCCAGGATGTCCGCCAGGATGCCCAGGAGCTTGCGCCCGCTGGCGTTGATGTCGGCGCTGTACTCCGCGGCTTTGCCGGCGGGCAGCGCGCCGGACGCGATCATCTCGGAGAATCCGATGATCGCGTTGAGCGGAGTGCGCAGCTCGTGGCTCATGTTTGCCAGGAACCTGGTCTTGGCGCGGTTCGCCTGCTCGGCCGCGCCGATCGCGTCGCGCAGATGGGATTCGGTTTCGACGCGGCGCGCGATCTCGCGGTCGCGCTCGCCGACGCTCTTTTTGAGCTCCACGTTCGCCTTGCTGATCTCGACCTGATGCTTGCGCAGAAGGACGTGGCGGCGGGCCAGGTAGACGAGCAGCACCAGCGCAATCGAGATGAAGGTCAGAAACGTCAGCTTCTGGTTGGCCGTGCGGGTTTCGCGAAGGCTGGCTTCGCGCTCCAGCTGCACCCTCTTGAGGTGTTCGATCTCGAGATTCTGGTTGGCGAAGTCGAAGCGGGCGTTCATCAAGGCCAGATTGGCGGAGGAGGCGAGCTCGCGGCCTTCGTCGTCGAGGCGCTTGAAGGCCTCTAGATGGGCCAGCGCCAGGGGATAATCGCCAAGCGCGCCGTAGAGCTTGTAGGCGACCTCGTGGATGTCGCGGTATGGCTGGATGGTGGTCTTGAGATCGACGTTGCGGAATGCCTCATCCATCTCGGCGCGCGCCGCCAAGAGTGCGCCGCGGTCGAAATCGATCTCGGACTTGATGCCCCAGGCCAGCGGCGCCCAGCCGGACGTGTCGTTCCTGCCGAGCAGCTTGAGAGCGAGATCGGCCGCGCGCCCGGCGGCCTTGAAGTCCTTTCGCTTGGCCTCCACCGCCGCGATGTTGGTCAGGATGCGGGCCTCGAGCACCGGGCCCTTGAGCGATCTGGCGATTTCGAGCGCCTTGCGGAACTGCGCCAGCGACTCGTCGTAGCGGCCGGCTTCCCGCAGCGCGAAACCGATGTTGTTGGCGATCGAAATCTGGAACGTCGGCTCGGCGGAATAGACCTCCGCGGCCTTGGAGTAGTAGGCGATCTCGCGCGGAACGTCGCGCGCCTGCTCGTAGATCACGCCAAGGCCCTGAAGCGCCAGCGACTGGCCGCGCGGCCGGCCGATCTTGAGGAAGATGCCGTAGGCCTTGAGGTAGCTTTTCAGCGACAGCGCAATGTCGCCCTGGATGTGGGCGGCCCGCGCCAGCGACAGCGCAAGCTCGCCGCCGAGGCTCGAGGTCTGCCCGTCTTTCGACGCCAGCCCGGCGGCGCGATCGAGAGCGGCGCGCGCCTCCGGCAGCCGGTTGGTGCGCATGAGCCCTTCGGCTTCGAGCCACAGTCCCGTCGCCAGCGCCTCGCGCTGGGACGCGGACGCGGGCCGGCCTTGCGCGATGGCCACCGCGCGGCGCGCCGCATCGAGGCCGAACTTGGGGTCGGCCATCATGGATTTCCGGCTGTCGGCGACGAGTTTGTCGAATTCCGCGGACTGAAACGCGGGTGTGTGCGCAAGCGCGGCCGCGTGTGCGGGACATGCCGCGAGCACCGCAACGACGGACGCCAGGATCAGCCGCTTGCGCATAGGTCCTCTCGGACCCGACAATGACGGAACAGCCTTGCCAATCGCTTAAGTATACGCGCCGCGGTGGGGCTTCTTCACCCTTGGGCAGGGGAAGTTAAGCGCGTCAGGCCGCCCTGACGGCAGGCCGCGTCCGGCCCGGCAGCTCAGGTGTTAGCGATTGGTAAACGCGTGCTTACCAGCACGGCAAATCGGCATAGGATGCCCTGCTTACGGTTGAGGAGAACGACATGGCGACGGCTGCGGGACTGACCACGACGGGACTGCTGCGCGGCAACAACGAGGATTGCGCGGCGGTCGACGGCCTGGTGCTGGCCGAAGACACGCCGACGACGTTTCCGATCGGTGAGGGACGCCACCTGCTGGTACTCGCCGACGGCATCGGCGGCTACGAACACGGCGAGATCGCGAGCCGGGCCGCAGTGGACGCGCTCAGCCGCATGGCGCCGCACCTCACCGACGAAGACGCCTGCATCGAAAGCGTGCGCGCGGCGAATTCGGTGCTGTACGCCATGATGCGGCGGGACCGTTCTCTCATCGGCATGGGAACCACCATCGTCGGCGTCACGATCCTGGACACGCGCGCGATCTGGTTCAACGTCGGCGACAGCCGCGCCTATCAGTTCCGCGGCGGATTGCGCCAGCTCACCACCGACCACGTGCCGGCCGCGCGGATGCCCGACGGCCAGCGCAGCCACACGCTCACGCAATGGCTGGGCGGCATCGAAGAGAACGAGGAACTCTACCCCGAGGTGGGATCGATCGAGATCGCGCCCGGCGACAAGCTGCTCTTGTGCAGCGACGGACTGACCGACGTCGTCGCCGACGAGGAAATCGCCCGCCTGCTGGCGAGGGACGCCGGCCCGGAATCCACGGTGCGCCGGCTCGCCGACGAGGTGCTGAGCCGCGGCGCGCCGGACAACGTCGCCGTCCTGCTTGCCGCTTTCTGACGCCGCACGCCCCGCGCATACGTATTCAGCGCTTTGCGTCCGCGCGCGGCGATGTAATCTCGCCGGCGCACGACCGGAGGGCGAAATATGCGGGCGCGGATGTGGACGGCATTGGCGGCGGGGCTGGCATTGTGGTCCGGAGCGGCGGGCGCGCCGGCGCTTCCGTGGTGGAAGGGCGCGATCATCTACGAAATCTATCCGCGCAGCTTCCAGGACTCCAACGGCGACGGCATCGGCGACCTTAACGGCATCACGTCGCGGCTCGACTACATCAAGAGCCTTCACGTCGACGCCATCTGGCTGACGCCGATCTACCCCTCGCCGCAGGTCGATTTCGGCTACGACATCTCCGACTACGAGAACATCGATCCCAAATACGGCACGCTCAAGGACTTCGACCGGCTAGCCGCCGAGGCCAAGAAGCGGGGCATCCGCATCATCATGGACCTGG
>DATKOE010000041.1:0-8603 GCA_035524815.1 Rhizomicrobium sp. | reverse complement strand
CATGGCTCTTTACGAGCATCTCCTGATCGCGCGCCAGGACATCAGCGCGCAGGCGGTCGACGCCCTTGCCACTCACTTGAAAACCATCGTCGAAGGCGAAGGCGGCAAAGTCGAGAAGCAGGAATACTGGGGCCTTCGCGGCCTCGCCTACCGCATCAAGAAGAACCGCAAGGGGCACTATGTGCTCCTCAACATCAACGCCCCGGCCAAGGCCGTCATCGAACTCGAGCGCCAGCTCAAGATCAACGAAGACGTGCTGCGCTTCCTCACCGTGAAGGTGGAAGCGTTCGAGCAGTCGTCGTCGAAGTCGCGGCGCGAAGACCGCGGCGACAACGCCAAGCCTGAGACCGAAGCCCAAGAGGAGACCGCGAAATGAGCTACGGCGGACATTCCGGATTCGGCGGCGGCGAACGCCGCGAGCGCGGCGATCGCGAGGGCGGACACGGCGGAGCTGGCGGCCAGCGCCGTCCCTTCTTCCGGCGCAAGAAGACCTGCCCCTTCTCGGGCGCGGGCGCACCCAAGATCGACTACAAGGACACCAAGCTCCTGCAGCGCTTCATCTCGGAGCGCGGCAAGATCGTGCCCAGCCGCATCACGGCGGTATCGACCAAGAAGCAGCGGCTGCTCGCCAACGCCATCAAGCGCGCGCGCTTCATGGCGCTGCTGCCTTACGTGATCGAGTAGGAGGAAGCCATGCAAGTCATCCTGCTCGAACGCGTCGAGAAGCTCGGCCAGATGGGCGACGAGGTGAAGGTGAAGGACGGCTTCGCCCGCAACTTCCTGCTGCCCAAGAAGAAGGCCCTGCGCGCGACCAAGGCGAACCGCGAGTATTTCCAGACCCAGAAGATCCATCTCGAGGCGGCCAACCTCGAACGCAAGAAGGACGCCGAGGCGGTGGCCGTCAAGCTGAGCGGCAAGAGCTTCGTGCTCCTGCGCCAGGCGGGTGACCGCGGCCAGCTTTACGGCTCGGTCAGCCCTCGCGACGTCGCCGACATCATCACCAAGGGCGGCTTCGGCGTGGCGCGCACGCAAGTGCCGCTCGACAAGCCCATCAAGCACATCGGTCTGGTGCCCGTCACCGTCGTGCTGCATCCGGAAGTGAAGGTGGCTGTGACGCTCAACGTCGCGCGCAACGAGGACGAGGCCGAGCGCCAGGCGCGCGGCGAAGACGTGCTCGCCGAGAAGACCGAGGCCGAAGAGTTTGTGGCCGCCGCCGAGGAGATGTTCGAGGAAGGCGCCGGTCCGAAGGAAGAAGAAGCTGCCGAAGAGGTCGCCGAAGAGAAGAAGGCCGAAGAGGAATAGTCCTCGCTTCGCCCGGCTCGCAAATTGGAGAAGGCCCGGTCGCCCCGGGCCTTTTTCGTTCGGCGCGCCGCGAACGTCCCGTCGCCCCGGCTGCATTCGTATTCATGGGCGCCGCGCCGCGAGGCGGACGTATAACGCCTGGCAGGTTTGGAATGGCGCGATGGCGATGCAGCGATTGGCTTTATGCGCACTGTTGGCGATCTGCTTTGTGCAAGGCGCGGCGGCGAACGGGCGGCTCGACCGCTATCCCGATTTCGCTTCGCGCTTCGTCGCCCCCCGCAACGTGACGATCTGGACGCCCGAAGGCTACGATCCCAAGGGGCCGCCGCTGCCCGTCGTCTACATGCAGGACGGCGAAAACCTCTACGAGCCGAGCCATTCGTTGAGCGGAGCGGATTGGGAAATCGACGCCACGGTCTCGCGGCTGATCCGCGAGAAGGCCATCCCGCCGGTGATCGTCGTCGGCATCTACTCGACCGCCCTGCGCGGCCGCGAGTACCTGCCGCGCAAGATCGCGGATCATCTGCCGGTCGAAGTGCGCGATACGATCTATGCGGGCTGGGAGGGTCCGCCGCTCTCCGACGAGTACCTGCGCTTCATCGTCGAGGAGCTGAAGCCGTTCGTCGACGCGCACTACAACACGCGCCGCGATGCCGCGCACACCTTCATCCTGGGCTCGTCGATGGGCGGCCTGATCTCATTCTACGCCATGGCGGAATATCCGGACGTGTTCGGCGGTGCCGCGTGCCTGTCGATGCACTGGCTGCTCGCCAGCCCGATGGCGGCCGGGGTCAAACTCGATCCGGATACCTACGCAAGACAGGTGGTGTCGGCATTCGACGTCTATCTGGACGGTTCCAGATTGCGGCCTGAAGGCCACCGCCTCTACATCGACCGCGGCGACCGGACGCTCGACCGGTCCTACGCGCCGTTCATCGCACCCTTCGAAGCCATGATGGAGCGCCGAGGCTGGCGGCAGGACGGCAGCTACGACATGAAGTTCTTCCCGGGTGAAGAACACTCCGAAAAGGCCTGGGCCAGCCGCGTCGCCGTTCCGCTGCGGTACCTGCTGGCGGACCTGCCTTCTTAGCGCTCTTCAATTCTCGCGCCGGCCCGAAGAAAGAGGCCGAAGGGAAAGATCCTCGACGCTCGCATCGCGAACGGCGAAAAAGGCGCGGTTCGCCCCGGGCACTTTTCGTTTCATTCGGCCGCGAACTGGGTTGGCAGCGCGCCGATGCGCCGGATGTGGCGCGAGCCCCATTCGCACAGGGGTCGCGTCGCCTCCGCCAGTTCCACGCCGAAGCCGGTGAGGCTGTATTCGACGTGCGGCGGCACTTTGCGGAAGTCCTTGCGGGCGACGATGCCGTCGAGTCCCAGCTCCTTCAGTTCCTGGATCAGCATCTTCTCGCTGATCCCGGCGACGGCGCGGCGCAGGTCCCCGAACCGCTTGGGCCCGTCGAGCGCCAGGTGCCAGAGGATGAGGAACTTCCACTTGCCTCCGATCACGGCCAGCGCCGCCTCCAATCCGCAGGAATAGGTTTTCTTGCGCTTGTGCATCGGCGGCCCTCCATACGAACCAAAAAGTCCGTGCCGGACATCGATACTTACAAATAGGTAAGTACTGGTTTGTTGGATTGGTATCACCCACATGGCATGGCACGCAACAGCCAAACCAAGGGAACACCACCATGTCCGGTAAACTCGACGGCAAAGTCGCCGTCATCACGGGCGGATCGACCGGCATCGGGCTCGCCGCCGCGCAGGAATTCGTGGCACAGGGCGCCCATGTCTTCATCACCGGGCGGCGCCAGAACGAACTCGACAAGGCCGTCAAGCTGATCGGACGGAACGTCACGGCCGTGCGCGGCGACGCCGCCAGGCTCGAAGATCTCGACCGGCTTTACCAGATCGTCGAACGCGACAAGGGCCGCATCGACGTTCTAGTCGCCAACGCCGGCATCGGCGAGCTCGCTGCCACCGCCGAAGCGACGCCGGAGCATTTCGACAAGATCTTCGCCGTCAACGTGCGCGGCGTGTACTTCACCGTGCAGAAGGCGCTCAACCTCATCCGCGACGGCGGATCGATCGTACTGGTCGCCTCGGTCGCCCAGTACGCGGGCATTCCGGGTTTCTCGGTCCATTCGGCGACCAAGGCCGCGGTGCGCTCTCTGGCGCGGAGTTGGGCGGCCGAATTCAAGACCAGGGGCATCCGCGTCAACACGTTGAGTCCCGGACCCATCGACACGCCGATCTTCGACACCCTCGGCCTGCCGCCCGAACAGACCGAAGCGGCCAAGCAGCAGTTCGTCGCCGACGTTCCGCTCGGCCGCATCGGCCGCCCGGAAGAGATGGCCAAGGCGATCCTGTTCCTGGCCTCGTCCGATTCCAGCTACACCACGGGCACGGATCTCGTCGCCGACGGCGGCTTGACCCAGGTATGAGGCAATCGCGCCGAAGCCGCATGCACGGCCTCCCGCGTTTCGTCCGCGCGTTGGAAGAGGCTCGGATCGCTCCGAGCCTCTTTCGTTTACTCCTTCGCCGCGCGTCCCTGCCGCGGCGTTGAATACGTATGCAGCGCAAACTTGCCGCGAAGCACGTCCCGCACCGAGTGGTATTTTTTTGCCCGAAGTGCCATGTGGGGCCGGGAAAAATGCGGCGTGAACTTCTGGCGGCGGTCGCCGCGCTATTGCTTGCCGCACCGGGCGCGCAGGCGCGTCCGGCGCAGGACGGGGGTTTCACTGTTTTGGGAATCGGCGCGCACTCCTGCGGCAGCTGGGTGTCCGACCGCAAGGCCAACGGCTGGGCCGCCGTTGTCGACGAGGCCTGGGTGGTGGGTTTCCTCTCGGCCTATAACCAGTTCGGCCCGGCGCCGGACGACATCACCGCGGGAACCGACGTGGCCGGCGCCACCGGCTGGATCGACAACTACTGCACCCAGCACCCGCTCGAAACCATATCGCTGGCCACGCAGGCTCTGATCAACGAACTGAACAAGCGCCGCAAATAGGCGTCGCAGGGCGGCGTGCGCAAAGCCTGCGTTCCATCTCTGTTGCGGTTCTAGTCGCGGCCGCCGATCCACTGTCCGCCGGACGCCGGGTCGCCGTCGCACAGCGAGCGGTAGCCGTGGAACACCTTGCCGTTCTCGTCGAGCGTGATGCGGAAGTGTCCCCAATAATGGGTGTCCATGCGCTTCTCGCTGCAGCGGCGCTCGGAATCCTCTTGGACCCAGATTCCCGTCAGCGTGCGCCCGTCCACGTCGCCCTCGAGATGCCCGCCGTTGCGCTCGTAGTCGCCGCGCACCTGCGCGCCCTGCTGCTCCAGGTGCATGCGGCCCCGGTTGGAATCCCACGTGCCCGCGAACTGCGCGAATGCGGGCGCGCAAAGCACAAGCGCCGCGACGGCGCCGGAAAGCAGCAATCGGCCTGTCATCGTCCCCTCCCCGGGATTTGGATGGCTCGGCGCATGTTCGCGCGCGGCGGGGCGGAGTCAAGCACGGACGCGGCCTACCCCGCCACGACGACGCCGATCAGCCGGCCCAGGGCGAACGTGATGCCTGCCGCGCCGAAGCCGAAAGCGAGCGAGCGCAAGGCCAGCCGCCACATCGCTCCGCCGGTGAACACCGCCGTCGCCGCGCCGATCGACAACAGCGCGATGCCGCTGACGGCAAGGCTCGCGCCCACCGCCTCGTAGCCGGAAAGCCCGAAGAAATACGGCAGCACCGGAAAGATCGCCCCGCTCGCGAATAGGCCGAACGAGGTCGCCGCCGCCGTCCAGGGCGAACCGCCCAGCTCGTTGGGATCGATGCCGAGTTCCTCGCGCGCCAGGGTGTCGAGCGCGCTGTCCTTGTTGGCGATGAGCTGCGAGGCCAGCGTGCGCGCGGTTTCCTCCGGCAGGCCCTTGGCCTGGTAGATCAGCGCCAGCTCTTCCATCTCCTCCTGGGGCACCTCGGCGAGTTCTTCGGCCTCCGCCGCGATCTGGCGCTGGAAGCTCTCGCGCGCGGTGGCGACGGAAAGCCATTCGCCCATCGCCATGGAGCAGGCGCCCGCCGCCAGCCCGGCCAGTCCCGTCAGCAGCACGACGTGGGATTGCATCGCCGCGCCGGCTACGCCCATCACCAGGCTCATGTTGGAGACCAGGCCGTCGTTGGCGCCCAGCACGGCGGCTCGCAGCGCATTGCCGCCGAGCCCGCGATGGCGGCCTTCGAGCCGCGCCAGCGTTCCGCCTTCCAGCGCCTGCGGCGAGGAGCCGGCCAATGCCTTGATGATGCGCGCGTGGCTGCGCTCCGCCTGCGGCAGGCCGCCGGCCACGGCTTCCGTCTGCTTGTCGTACTGGCCGCTGTCGATTTCCTCCAGCGAGTTGATGGTGGGCAGCACCATGCCGGGTCCGAAGCGCCGCGCCATGAAGGCCAGCACCTTGGAACGGAAGCTCGGCTTCAGCGACGGCGGGTGCCGGCCGATCTTTCTGAGCTGTTCGGCCCAGAAGGCGGCGTGCTCCTGCTCGACGGCGGCGAGCTTGCGGTAGATCTGCGAGAGCTGCGGGTTCTGCTCGGCCTCGGCGAGCGCGTTGTAGAGCGCGGCGGAATCCACCTCGCCCTGGATGTTCGCGGTATAGCGGCTGTGAGCGGACGATTCGGACATGGAAGATTTCCTCTTTGCGCCAACCTAGCCCGTCCGTTGCAAAACCTGAACTGCGGCGTGCTACAACATCGCCATGAAACTCGCGGCGATTTCGGACATCCACGGCAATCTGGGCGCGCTCGAAGCGGTGCTGGCCGACATCGGCCGCCGCGGCGCGGACGCGATCGTCAACCTCGGCGACGTCCTGTCGGGCCCGCTGCTGCCCGCCGAAACCGCCGACCGCCTGATCCCGATGAATCTGCCGACGGTCCGCGGCAATCACGAACGGCAACTCCTGACCACACCGGCGGAGAAAATGGGCAAGTCCGACCGGCATGCGCACGAGACCATGCGTCCGCAGCACGTCGCCTGGATCGCGGCGTTGCCCGCCACCCTGGCGCTGACGGACGATGTGTTCCTCTGCCACGGCACGCCCGCCGACGACCTCGTCTATTTCCTGCAGGAAATCGACGAGACCGGCTCCCATCCTGCGGGCAGGGAAACCGTCGCCCGGCGCGCCGGCGGCGTTTCCGCTTCGGTGATCCTGTGCGGGCATTCGCATCTGCCGCGCGTGGTGCGCCTCGACGGCGGACGCACCGTCGTCAACGCCGGAAGCGTCGGCCTTCAGGCCTACGACTGGGAACACCCGCATCTGCACAAGCACGAGAACGGCACGCCGCACGCGCGCTATGCGATGATCGAGAAAACGGCGGCGGGCTGGCAGGCCGAGATCGTCGCGGTCGAATACGATTGGGAGTCCGCCGCGCGGATGGCCGAAGCGCGCGGCCGGCCGGATTGGGCGATCCCGCTGCGGACGGGCTACGTGCTGGAGCAAGGGGCATGAGGGGTCTGCCGCTCCTTGTCCTGGCGCTCGCGATCGCTCCTGCGGCGCTGGCGGAATCGCCGGAGCCCGATCACGCGGTGATCGTCCGCGCCGTCCGGTCCTGCACTGCCGAAGGCGCCTTCGGCCACCGCTTCGGCGAGAAGAACGGAAAGCCCGTGCCGGACGGCGGTGCGGCGCCGTTAGCCGTCGAGACCCTCAGCAGCACGGCCCGCGAAGATGCCGTGTTCGAAATCACGGCGGCGGCCTCGTTCGCCAGGGCGAAGATGTCGGGCGAGGACCGCGTCGCGCTGGCGGACTGGGTGTTCCGCGCGCTCGATGCGGAAGCGGCGGCCGAGCACCGCTTCACCGGCCGCACTGCGCGCCGCGACGGCGTGCTCTACGTTTCCGGCGCGGACTTCACCCTCGACCTTTCGCGCGACGGCACGGACGTCCGGCTCACCTGCACCAGCATCGCGCTCAAACAGCGCGCGCGGGAGCAGATGCGGGAGCCAGCAAACTGAAGCTTGATCTCGTCGAATCACTTGACCTCCCCTTGGCGGGGAGGTCGAAATTTCCGAGCGTCCATCCTTCGCTTGAATGCCGATGCAAGAGCAAGCGAGGAAATTTCGGGTGGGTGGATGGATCAGGTTGCCCCCACCCGGCTCGCGCAAACACGAACCACCCGTCACATGGGCAAGCTCGCCGCTCGCACGCTGCCGCTACTCGCCCCCGCAAGGCGGAGGTGAAGCTCGGACTGCGTCGCCCTCAAGGTCTCCAGTGTCTCGGGCGTTTGCCGTTCCACTCTTCGCCGTTGCCGGATTCGGTGTCGCAATAAGACCAGCGGCCGTGAAAATACTTGCCGTCGTCGGACAGGTGGAGGCGGAAGCGGCCCCAATAGGGGCTGCCCAGCCGTTCGTCGTGGCAGCGCACCTTCGAGTACTCCTGCGCCCAGATGCCCGAAAGCCCGCCGTCCTCGATCTCGCCGTGGAAGCGCCCGCCCATCATGGCGTAGTCGCCGCGCAACTCGTCGCCGTCCTGCTCGACATGCATCAGGCCCCGGCTCGAATCCCAGGCACCGAACCAGGGCTGCTCCTGGGCGCGCGCCGGCGAAACCAGCGCGATCATCGGAACGCTCAGCGCACAAGCCATTGCGAGTTTGCGAAGGTCTGCCATGTTCATCTCCCCTAGAATTGACGGCCGGAGCATGCAGCGCCCGTTCGCCGCGCACAACGACCAAACCGGCCGCTTAACCATCGAAAGCTCTGTTGCGAGCGGGCGGGACGCTGGTGCGAGGGATTTCTGCGTCCGCGTGACACTGGCAGGCCCGGCTGGGCCGGCGTACGCTCGGTGGTTGTTTCCTGACGAAAATTCCCGAAGGGGGAACCCATAAAGCTCTGCGTAATCGCGGCGGCGGCCGCGCTTGGTATTGTCCTGTGCGGCTGCGAAACGGCGCCGATTCCGATCAACTACACGCCCAGCTCGACTCTGACCGCGACGGGCGCCGTTCAAGTGGGCGATTTCAAGTACCTGCCGGCGATCACCGGCAAGATGAAGCCCAATCAGATTCACAACACCGCGATGGGCACGATCCTCCTGGAGAAGAACGTCGATGTCTTCTTCCGCGATGCGGCGTTCAAAGAAATGCGCTTCATCGGCATCAAGGTCGGAACCGGCGACAAGCAGCTCACCGGCACGATCAAGGAATTCCTCATCGACGATCTGGGCTACAGCGTAGACTGGACTTTGGATGTCGACTACGTGGTCAAGGATGCCGGCGGCAATGTGGTCTACGAATCCGACAAGCTGACCAAGAACCACACCGCTAAGTTCGCCAATGCGTTCGTGGCGCTGAACAATCAGAT
>DATKOE010000040.1:0-2280 GCA_035524815.1 Rhizomicrobium sp. | reverse complement strand
GGCTTCGATACGCTGGGCGAAGAGTTCATCCTGTTCGCCGCCGTCATGGGTGTGATGCTGCTGCTGCGCCACCATCCCGACGAGGAGCACGCCCAGTCCTCCGACCAGGCGCCCGGCCGGCGCGTGCCGCGCACCAGCGATGCGATCCGCATCTTCGCGGTCCTGCTCGTCGGCCCTCTGGTGGTTTTCGGACTGTATCTCGTGACCCACGGCCAGATCTCGCCCGGCGGCGGCTTTCAGGGCGGCGTGATCCTCGCCACCGCGCCGCTGCTGATCTATCTCGCTGGGCACTTCCCGTGGCTGCGCCGGCTGGTTCCTCGCGTACTCGTGGAAACCGGCGAAGCGGTGGGAGCGGGTGGCTATGCGGTAATCGGCGCCGTGGCCCTTCTCCATGGCGAACCGTTCCTGTTCAACTTCCTCCCATTCGGCCGGCCCGGGACTGTTTTTTCCGGCGGTACCGTGGCGGTGATCGATCTGACCGTGGGGCTTGCGGTGGCGGGCGGATTTGTGATGATCCTCAAGACGTTTCTCGATCGCACCGTGCTCCGGAGGCAGCCGCGTTGAGCCACCTGCCTTACTTTGTGGCGATCTGGCTCTTCGCCGTGGGCCTGTATGGAGTGGTGACCTCACGGCATTTCGTCCACATGGTGATCTGCCTCACCGTGATGCAATCGGCCACCTATGTCCTGCTGCTTGCGATCGGCTATCGAACGGGAGCGGGTGCTCCAATCTTCGTCGATGTTCCCGCCGGGGCGCCGGCGGTCGATCCGATCGTGCAGGCCTTGATGCTGACCGATATCGTGGTCGAGGTCACGGTGACGGCCCTCCTGCTGGCCCTGGCCCTGCAGGCGCAGGATCGCACCGGGCATAGCGATCCCAACGCGCTCCGGGAACTGCGCGGGTGAGGATGTGACGGCGCCTCTGACGATTCCGCCGGTTCCCGTCGTCCTGCCGCTGATGACCGCGGCGCTGCTGGGCGCGCTCAACCGGCACATCTCGCGCCGCCTGGCGTTCGTCATTTCGATCGCGGTCGTGGCGGTTGTGGCTGCTGCGGCCATCGTGCTTCTCCGCGAGACCGCCCGGCAGCCCCTGGTCTACTGGTTCGGCGCATGGAGACCGCGCGGCGGCTTCCCCGTGGGAGTGGCGTTCGTGATCGACCGGGCCGGCGCGGCGCTGGTGCTCCTCGCCGCGATTCTCGCTACGGCGTCGCTGGTATTTGCCTCCGTCTACTTCGATACCGTCGGCAACCTGTATCATGTGCTGGTTCTGGTGTTCCTCGGCGCTATGAGCGGCTTCAGCGAAACAGGCGACCTCTTCAACCTCTTCGTCTTCTTCGAACTGATGGGCGCCGCCGCTTACCCGCTCTGCGGCTATAAATCCGAGGAGCCCGGCCCGATCGAAGGCGCCCTCAACTTCGCCGTCACCAATACCGTGGGCGCGTTCCTGGTGATGATGGGGATCGCTCTGCTCTACGGCCGCACCGGTGCGCTGAACATGGCGCAGATCGGCCGCCTGCTGGCGCATGACACGAGCCCGCTCCCCGCGGTGGCGCTGGCGTTGATCGTTTCGGGGTTTTTCGTCAAGGCGGCGATCGTGCCGTTTCACTTCTGGCTGGCCGACGCGCACGCTGTCGCGCCGGCGCCCGTGTGCGTGCTGCTTTCAGGCATCATGGTGGAACTCGGCCTCTATGCCGTTGCGCGCACTTACTGGACGATCTTCTCCGGCGCGATGGCGGGGCACCAGGAAGCCGTGCGTGCACTGTTCGGGTCGTTCGGCGCGGCCACCGCGCTGTTCGCCGCTCTGCTCTGTTTCGCGCAGCGGAATTTCAAGCGGCTGCTGGCGTTCTCCACCATCAGCCACATGGGCGTGATCCTGCTCGGGCTCGCGCAACTCACGCCGCTCGGCTTGGCCGGCGCCTTCGTCTATGCGCTCGGCCACGCATTTGCCAAGGGATCTCTCTTCCTCGGAGCGGGCATCCTGCTGCACCGGCGGCGCAGCGTCGACGAAATCGACCTGGCCGCCTGCGCTAAAGGAATGCGATGGACGGCCGCGCTCATTCTCATCGGTGCCGCCGCGCTTTCCGGCATTCCTCCCTTTCCGCTGTTTCGTGGCGATCGGATGATGGGCGCTTCGGCCGCGGCGATCGGCTGCGGATGGATGCGATGGGTGGCGATGGCCGCGGCGGTCGTGACCGGCGCCGCCATCTTCCGCTTCGCCGGCCGTGTTTTCGTCGGGCTCGGACCGCCCAGGGAAGAGTTGGGCTCGGCGGGTCCCCGTCTG
>DATKOE010000039.1:0-3305 GCA_035524815.1 Rhizomicrobium sp. | reverse complement strand
AACTAGTGCCGCCGAGGCTCCCTGAGAATTGGCACCCAAATTGGCACCGCACAGGCTGAGACGGGGCGAAACGGGCCGCGAATTTGACCCCCTTCGCAGTCCAAAATTCCGCAGAAATCGGGACTTCTTGAGCGGGTGCGCAACGGGGCGATACGCACCCCTTCGCATTAGCAAACCGCCGCCTTCAGCCTCTCGGCCACAGCTCCGCTTGGCGTTCCTGCGAACGCATTCCCAGCCCCCGGGTTTCGGCCCGCGCGGCGGGAGCATGTTCTTGCCCCAGTTCCGCGCCCGCCTCAAGCCCGCCCGTGATCCGGGTGGGAAAACGCCAAGCCGGATCAGAGGCCTAACCGGGCGGTTTGTCATCCTCTTGCCATTGTGTCGCAATGAAGGCAGCCTGTTTCCGCGGGGACGAACAAGGGCCGAGGCAGGGGCGCCGCCCCGCCGAACGGTCCGGTCTGAAGGAGCGACGCTTATGCAGGTTATGCACATCCTTCGCCAGAAAGGCCGCGAAGTGGTCTTTCTCTCCTCCGAGTCCAGCCTTTCGGAGGCCGCCCGGCTCTTGGCCCACAAACGCATCGGAGCCTTGGTCATCAAGGACGAAGCCGGCCGCCTTGCCGGCATGCTGTCGGAGCGCGACGTCGTGCGCGCCCTGGCCGCCGAGAGCGTGCGCGCGCTGGCCCGTCCCGTCAGCGCTTATATGACCCGCGCGGTCGCCACCTGCACCGAGTACGACACCGTCGAAGATCTCATGGAGATGATGACCCAGGGCCGTTTCCGCCATGTGCCGGTGGTGGACGAGCTCGGCCAGATCGGCGGCCTCGTTTCGATCGGCGACGTCGTCAAGATGCAGATCGAGGAGACCTCGCGCGAGGCCGCTAATCTCCGCGAATACATAGCCGCTGCGGGCTGACCGGGCGGCTCGCCGTCCCGGATAGGGGCCGCGGCGGCGTGCGCTCGAAGCGAGAGCGGGACGTTGCACCATGGGTTTCGGGCCCTTACGCTTCGCCGGCGCGGGCGCAAACCCGCGATCGGGGCTGGTCTGGCCGCTGGTGATCGTGGGTGTAGCGCTCGGCGTGCGCGCGATCAGCTTTCTTCCCGACGACGTGTCGTGGTTTCTGACCGTGGCGGAGCGCACCTGGCAGGGCGAGCGCGCTTACGTCGATTTCTTCGATCCCAATCTCCCCGCGGCTTTTCTGATCTACCTGCCTGCCGTGCTGATCGGGCGTTGGCTGGACATCCCTGCCGAACCGGTCGTCACGGTGATGACGGTGGCGGCCGGCTGCGCCGGTGTCTGGTTCTGCCCCGACATGCTGGTGCGCCACGGGGTGGTCGCGCCCGGGCATCGCAGGGTCCTGGCCGCCCTTGCGCTCTTTGCGGTTCTCGTTCTGCCGTGCCACACCTTCGCGCAGCGCGAGCACATCGCCCTCATCGCCACGCTGCCGGTTTTGTCCGTATACATCATACGCGCGCATGGGGGGCGGCCCGGTCTTGCCGCCGCCGTGGCGGCGGGCGCAGCGGCCGCGCTTGCCGTCGCCATCAAGCCGTTCTTCGCGCTCGCCGTGCTGCCCGGCGCCGCATATCTGGCCCTGCGCGATCGCGGCAAGCCGTTTTCGATTCTGCTGGCGCCCGAGAATGTGGTGGCCGCCGGATTGACCGCGTCATACGCCGCCGCGATCGTTTGTTTTTTCCCCGGCTACATTCACACCATGCTTCTCCCCGCGACGGCGGTTTACAGTTCCTCGCATCCGCCGCTGGCCAAGATCGTGCTCAGCCGCTCCGTCATCGGCGTGGCGGTCGCGGCCGCTGCGATGCTGCTCGCCGCGAAGGACCGGCTGCGCCGTCCGGAGTACCTGATCCCCGCGTTGGCGGCCGCGGGATTTGTCGCCGCCTTCTTCATTCAGGGCAAGTACTACCCCTATCATTCCTACCCTGCGGTCGCGTTGTTCCTGTTGGGCGCCGCGGCGGCTCTGGCCGAGCGCTTGACCGGCCTCGAGATTCGCAAGGCCTGGCGCGCCGTCGCGGTGTTCGGTTTCGCGCTCGTGTGGGTGCCGCACGATTTCAGGCTGCCGCTCGCCTATCCCGGGGATTTTCATGTCGCGCGTGCGGGGTCGCCGCTGCATCCCAGGGTGATTGCCTTCACGCGGTCCCTGATCGGCCCCCAACTCGCGCGCTATCTGCACGGCAGCTGGGTCTTGCGCCAGCCGAGCCTCTATCTCTCGCTGGAGGCAGAGCGGATGCTGAACACGCCGGGACTCCCCGCCGAGTGGCGCCGCCGGATCGAAGCGGTTGCCCGTTGGGATGCGGGGTTGGCGGAAGAGCGGATGCGCACGCAAAGACCCGATCTGATGATCACCGATCGTGACGGACTTGCCTGGGCGCAATCGCAGCCGGCCATTGCCCGCCAGTTGCTCGCTTTCCGGAAGGCTGGCGCCACCCGCAAGTTTGCCTATTGGATCCGCCGCCGGTAGTCCGGCGGGTGTCCCAGAGTGATCCGTAGGCAGAGTATTGCCGACAGGTCGCCGGCGCGCCCGCTTCGCCGCCCGCGATGCGCGGCTTCGGCGGGGGCCGCGAAGCACGCTGCTGCGCCAGGGCGGCGCAATTGCGCGGCCGGGGCAGACGGCTGGCGCCGCCCGCGGACATTAGTCCTTTGTTAGCCCTGTTCTGGCAGGGTTTGGGCCAGCGGACACCAAGCTGGCGTGAGGTGCGAAGTATGCCGAAAGGTGAGAAACGCTAGATATTGAGCCCTGCCGTCACACACGGCGGCTGCTCCCGTGCGACGCCTGCGACCGTTTCGCGTCTATCCACAGAAGCGCCGAAAAAACCGGAATTCGGCTCGTTTTAGCGTTTGACACCGTTCCGTCACCCACCTATATACGCCGCCCACGCCGCTCGCGGGGGCACACTCTGTGAGCGGCGTTCCGTCTGAAACGAAACCGATTTTCGCCTCGGGCGGGGCTCTTTGACATTGTGATTGAAGGAAGGGGAACGTGGGCGGCGGCTCGGCTTGCCACACGTCGGGACAAGTTTCCGGCGTTTACCAAATCGAGCAACACGCTGAAGCTCGCGTTCTCTGCATACAAAGATGTTCGATTGTTTCGGGCCTGTGACGGGACCGAAGCAGTCATCCTCGTCAAAGTATGCGAACACGTGAGAGCTATCAGTGTTGTTCTGCTCTGGATCATAACTTGAGAGTTTGATCCTGGCTCAGAACGAACGCTGGCGGCAGGCCTCAAACATGCAAGTCTAGGGGGCGTAGCAATACGTCACCGGCGGACGGGTGCGTAACACGTGGGAATGTACCTAGT